>JACQAO010000030.1 GCA_016194935.1 Betaproteobacteria bacterium | reverse complement strand
GCAACATCGTCTCATGTATGCCCCAGAGGGTACTCACAGTGACTCCAAAAAAAACCGTGTCCTGCCAAAAACGCTTGCCCTATCCGAAGATTACATTCCTCGTGGCCGGCCAGCGTACCCAACGCCATGTACCCGATTCGACTCCAACGCTTCGCGTTCTGATCGCCGCAGCCATCACAGAAAAACTCAGGCAATGTCCTTGCTGCGGGAACGTGAGGTCACTTAAATGACACAGTCAAATTATTGGTCACTGACGATGACGATATGCACCCGGTACGGCCCGTGCGCGCCGAGTACGATGGTTTGCTCGATGTCGCCGGTGCGCGAGGGGCCGGAGATGAAATTTACGGCGCGGGGCAGCTCGCCCAGCTCGGCGCGCGCCAGGTTCCATGCGTCTTCCATGCCGGCGACGATGCGCGCGGCAGGGACGATGGCGATGTGGGTTTCCGGCAGCAGGCTGGTCGCCGCCGGTGTGGCGGGGCCGGAACAGAGCATCAGCGTGCCGGTTTCGGCGAGGGCGCAGAAACAGCCGGTGATACCGACCAGATCGCTGCCGGTGACAGCGCGCGCCTCGGCTGCGATGCCTGCCTGACGCCAGGGCAGATCGGCCAGTTCGGGCCAGCACACCGCCTGGCGCGGCAGTGCATGACTTGCCAGGTAGCGGGCGACGGCCTGGGGTACTTGTTGCAGGGTGTCAACTGCTTCGACCGTGCTCGACAACAGTTCGGATTTCGCGCGGAAGCGGGCGACCAGGTCGCCCTCGATATTCGGTCGCGGGCCTTGCGGACGCGCCGCCAGATAGGCTGCCAGCGCGGCCTGCCCACTGACGGCGTTGTCGTCGTTACGGCCCAGCCTGGCGCGGATGCGTCCAAGAATGTCTGCGCGGGAGCTCATGGGTTTTCTTTCCGTGCTGCATACGAAGTGTACAGCTCGCGGAAAGTTTTCCCTTCGGGTGCGGGGAAGTCGCGGCCCAGCGTCCATTCCGGCGCCAGGCCGAGTACGCGGATGCGGTCGTTGCGTGCGCCGTCGTGGGCCAGCCATTTCAGGTAGCGCACGCCGAGCTTCGCGCCCAGTGCGTAGAGCCGGGGATGTTGCGCCAGCCAGGCCCACGCCTTGAGCGCCAGGCGTTCGACAAGCGGACGCAGGCGGCGCTCCATCTGTTGCTCGCGCAGTTTGCGCAACAGATCGGGCAGCGGAATCTTGACCGGGCAGACGACGCCGCACTGGTTGCACAGTGTGGCGGCCTGCGGCAGGTCGAGGGAATTTTCCAAGCCGGTAAACAGTGGCGTCAGGATCGAGCCCATCGGCCCTGGATACACCCAGCCGTAAGCATGTCCGCCGACGGACTGGTACACCGGGCAGTGGTTCATGCAGGCGCCGCAGCGGATGCATCGCAGCATCTCGGCGAAGTCGCCGCCGACCATATCGGCGCGACCGCTGTCGACCAGGATGAAGTACAGGTGCTCGGGGCCGTCGCTCTCGCCCGGCTGCTTCACGCCGGTCAGCACGGAGAAATAATTGGAGATGGATTGACCGGTGGCGGAGCGTGGCAGCAGGCGCATCAGGGTGGACAAATCTTCCAGCGTAGCAATGACTTTCTCGATGCCGGTAATTACCACATGCACTTTGGGCAGCGTGGTCACCATGCGGCCATTGCCTTCGTTGGTGACCAGCGCCACAGAGCCGGTCTCGGCGATGAGGAAATTCCCGCCGGAAATGCCCATCCCGGCGTCGAGAAAGTGCGGTCGCAGAATTTCGCGCGCCTCGCGCGTCAGAGCCTGGATGTCGGTGAGGGCGGGACGCCGATGGATGCGGGCGAACAGGGCAGAGATTTCTTCCTTGCTCTTGTGGAATACCGGCGCGATGATGTGCGAGGGCGGTTCGTTGCCGTTGATTTGCAGGATGTACTCGCCCAGGTCGGTCTCCACCGGCTGTATCCCGGCGGCTTCCAGCGCCTGGTTGAGGCCGGCCTCCTCGGACAGCATGGACTTCGACTTGGTCGCCTTGGTGACGCCGTGGCGGCGCGCGATGTCTATTGTCAGTTGGCAGATCTCTGCGCCGTCTTTGGCCCACAGCACGCTCGCGCCACGCGCAGTGGCCTGCCGTTCGAACTGTTCCAGCCACAGGTCGAGATTGTCCAAGGTGCGGTCGCGTAACACTTTCGCCGCTACACGGGTCGCCTCGAAATCGTCGATCTCGACGATGGCCTGGGCGCGCATATCGACAAACTTGCTCTTGCCCTTCTTCAGATTCTGCTGCAACACCACATCGGTCAGCTTCTGGCCGGCGCGCGCCTTGAAATGCATGGAGCGGATTTCCATCAGGACTCGCCTGCGAATTCGGTCAACGCCTCGGCGATATGCAGCACCCGCGTAGCCTCGTCGCCCATGCGGCGCAGCTTGCCCTCGATATTCAGCAGGCAGCCGAGATCGCCGCTGACCACGGCAGCAGCTCCAGTCGCGCGGATGCTGTCGCATTTTTTCTCGGCGATGGCCGCGGAAATTTCTCCGAACTTGACCGAGAAAGCACCGCCGAAACCACAGCACTCCTCGGCGCCCGGCATCTCGCTCAGCGTAACGCCGGGCAGTTGCGCCAGCAACGCGCGCGGCTGCGTCTTGACGCCCAGCTCGCGCAAGCCGGCGCAGGCATCGTGATAGGTGAGGTTGATTGGGTGGCCCGCGTAGTTGCCTGGAATGTGCTCGAATTTGGCAACATTGACGAGGAAGTCGGTGAGCTCGTAAGTCTTCGCCGAGAGCGCCGCCATGCGCCGCGCCAACGCCGGATCATCGGCGACGAGATCGGCGTAGTGGGTGCGTACCATGCCGGCACAGGAACCGGACGGCGCCACCACATAGTCGCAGTCCTCAAACTCGGCTAGCAGTTTTTCCGCCAGGCTGCGTGCTCCTGCGCGATCACCCGAGTTGTAGGCCGGCTGGCCGCAACAAGTCTGCGTTTGCGGCACAACCACTTCGCAGCCGGCATCTTCCAGTAGCTTCAGTGTGGCAAAGCCGATGCGCGGGCGCATCATGTCCACCAGGCAAGTTACGAACAAACCGACGCGCATTGATATGATCCCATTATCCATAGACAAACTTGTCGCAACACTGCATCACCCCTGCCGGACTGTCAAGGGCAGTGGTTAGGTTCTGGATTCCCGCCGCCAACTCGGGTATGTTCCATCCCCATATTCAACCGTTTCCACGAGGACGTTGCTTTGCTTGACGAATCGAAAAATGTCACCGGCTACAACGTGGCACGCAGCCTACGCTGGGTAGACGGTGAACTGTTTATTCTCGACCAGACCCGTCTGCCCGGCGAGATTGTCGAAAACCGCCAGGAGACGATTGAGCAAGTCTGGGAATCCATCCAGCAGCTCAAGGTGCGCGGCGCGCCGGCCATCGGCGTGGCGGCTGCCTATGGTTTGCTGGTCGGCATGCGGCCTTTCCGGGAGCGTCCCCTGGCCGAGTTTTTCGGGATGCTCAAAGAGAAAGCCGCGTATTTGAATTCCTCCCGGCCAACCGCCGTCAATCTTGGCTGGTCGCTCAAGCGCATGACGGATTTTGCCAAAGCTCAGTCGGGCCAGACTGGCAGCGCTGCGCAGCTTTATGAACTTCTCGTCGAAGAAGCATGCCGCATCCATGCCGAAGATCAGGCCATCTGTCGCGCCATCGGGGAACACGGCTTGCAATTGATCCATGCCGGGGCGGGGGTGCTGACGCATTGCAACGCCGGCGCGCTCGCCACTTCCGAACTCGGCACAGCCACCGCGCCGCTGTATCTGGCGCATGCGCGCGGCATCAATTTCAGGATTTACGCCGACGAGACGCGCCCCCTGTTGCAGGGCGCCCGCCTCACCACCTGGGAGTTGCAGCAGGCCGGGCTGGATGTCACGCTGATCTGCGACAGCATGGCCGCACATGTGATGTCGCAAGGGCTGATCGACATCTGCATCGTCGGCTGCGACCGCGTCGCGGCCAACGGGGACGCGGCCAATAAAATCGGTACCCTGGGCGTAGCGATTCTGGCGCAGCATTTCAAGATTCCTTTCTACGTCGCCTGCCCGTCTTCCACCGTCGACTTGCAAACCGCTCGCGGCGATGCAATCGTCATCGAAGAACGCGCAGCCGACGAGGTGCTGTTTTGCGGGACGCATCGAACCGCTCCGCAGGGTGCGAAGGCGCTCAATCCGGCTTTCGACGTAACGCCGCATGCGCTGATCGCAGGCTTTATCACCGAACGAGGCATCCTCCGCCCGCCTTATGCCGAGACACTCGCCCGGCATTTCGGTTAACATCCTGCATTCACCCGACCGATCCGCCGCCGATGCCACCTGCTCCCAGCGTCAACAGCCGCGCGATTTATCTGCGTTTGCTGGCGTATGTCCGTCCCTACCGGAAAGCGTTCATTTTCGCCATGCTCGGCATGGCCCTGACGGCCACCACCGAGCCGATGTTCCCGGCGGTGATGAAGCTGCTGCTCGATAGCGGCTTCGGCGCCAGGAACGGCAGCGATCTGCACCTGATCCCGCTGGCCTTGATCGGAATTTTCGCGGTGCGCGGTTTTCTGACTTATTTCACTTCCTACACCATGGCCTGGGTGAGCAATCATGTGGTGCTGGACTTGCGCCGGCAACTGTTCGACAGGCTGCTGAGCTTGCCCACGCGCTACTATGACGATCAGTCTACGGGCAAGCTGATTGCCAAAGTTGTCTACGATGTCAACAATGTCACCAGCGCCGCCACCAATGTGCTGACCGCGCTGGTGCGGGATAGCCTGACGATACTCTGCCTGCTGGCTTATCTGCTGTATCTCAACTGGCAACTGACCCTCATCGCGCTGGCAGTGGGGCCGGTCATCATCATCGTGGTCAAGCTGTTCGGCAAACGCCTGCGCGCCGCCAGCCGGCGCGGACTCAGCGCGATGGGACTGATCAGCCACATTCTCGAAGAAACCATCGGCGCCCACAAAGTGGTGAAAATTTTCGGCGGGCAACGCTACGAGGCGCAACGCTTCGAAGATGTCGGCAAGGAATTCCGCCGCGCCGCCATGCGTGAATCCATGGCCGCCTCGGCCACCGTGCCGTTGACGCAGATCGCCACGGCGACGGCCCTGGCAATCGTTATCTACGTGGCGATGATGCAATCGCAATCGGCCAGCGACCAAACCACGGTCGGCGCGTTCGTCTCCTTCATTACCGCCATGCTGTTGCTGCTGTCGCCGGTGAAGCGCCTCACTGAAGTCAATGCGCCGCTGCAACGCGGGCTGGCCGCGGCGGAAAGCGTTTTCGACTTGCTCGACCAGCCGCCCGAGGAAGATCACGGCGTCCTGTTGCTGCCGCGTGCGCGCGGCAATATCCGCTTTGATCGCGTGAGTTTTTCCTATGCCGACGCACCACGCTCCGCGCTGCATGAGGTGATGCTGGAAGTGCAGGCCGGCCAGACAGTGGCGCTGGTGGGCCCTTCCGGCGGCGGCAAGACTACCTTGATCGCCCTGCTGCCGCGCTTCTACCGGCCCGATAGCGGCAGCATCCTCATCGACGGCCACGACATCGGCACGCTGACGCTGGAGAGCCTGCGGGCGAATATCGCCCTGGTCAGCCAGGATGTGGTGCTGTTCAACGATACGGTGACAGCCAATATCGCCTACGGCAGTTCCACCGGCGCCGGCGAGTCCGCCATCATCGCGGCTGCCCGGGCGGCGCATGCCTGGGAGTTCATTTGCCGGATGCCGCAAGGCTTGCAAACCGTGGTCGGCGAAAATGGCGTCAAACTCTCTGGCGGGCAGCGCCAGCGCCTGGCGATTGCCCGCGCCTTCCTCAAGAACGCGCCGATCCTGATTCTTGACGAGGCCACCTCCGCACTCGATTCAGAATCCGAGCGGCAGATCCAGTCAGCGCTCGAAACGCTGATCCAGGGACGCACCACCCTGGTGATCGCACATCGTTTATCTACTGTTGAGCATGCCGATTGCATCGTGGTGCTGGATCAAGGACGCATCGCGGAAACCGGTCGCCACAGTGAGTTATTGGCGCGCAACGGCATTTACAGCCACCTGTACCGGCTACAGTTCGAGCCGACCGCATTGGACGGGCCACCTGCCGTAATTTGAGATAGTATTCCGCACTTCGCTGCAACGAAAGCCGTCCCTTGTCGCCAGCTCCGCCGCCGGAAACCAAGAACCCGATCCAGGTCATCGAGCGCATGATGAAGCTGCTCGACGTGCTCTCCTACTATCACGACCCGGTCAGTCTCAAGCAACTGGCGCTGGAAACCGGCTTGCATCCGTCCACCGCGCATCGCATCCTCGGCGCCATGTCGATCGACGGCTTCGTTGAACGCGCCGAACCCGGCACTTACCAACTGGGCATTCGCCTGCTGGAACTCGGCAACCTGGTCAAATCGCGCATCAACATCCGCGATTCGGCAATGCCCTTGATGCAGCGGCTGCATCGTGAGCTGGGCGAAAGCGTGAATCTCGGCGTCCGCCAGGGTGACGAAATCGTCTATGTCGAGCGCACTTCCAGCGGCCGTTCTTCGGTGCGCGTGGTGCACCTGGTCGGCGCCCGCGCGCCGCTGCATGTCACAGCGGTCGGCAAGCTGTTTCTGGTGGAAGACGGGGCGCAGAAGCTGCGCGAATACGCCAAACGCACCGGCCTGCCTGGTTTAACTCCAACCACGGCGTGGCTTTCGACAACGAGGAAATCGAATCTGGATTGCGCTGCATTGCCGCGCCGATCCGCGACGATTCCGGCGATCTGGTGGCGGGCCTGTCGGTGTCGGCGCCGGCTGAGCGGCACAACCCCGACTGGGCAAGTGTGGTGCGGAATACCGCCGATGAAATTTCGGCGGCGATAGGTTACTTCAAACCGGACAAAAAATAATTCCAATTCGAAATCAACCGTGACTTTGTCGACTTCGCCCTGCTGTGTTAATTACACTGCCTTCGGCTTGTCTTCGCGTCACACTTGATTTCGAATTGGAATAAGCGCGTCTAACCTGCTGTCGGTCGCAGCGCCAGCACTCCGACTCCGACTCCGACTCCGACTCCGGCCCCGGCTGTGGGAAGCCGCAGCCGACCGGGACTATTTGAATTTGAAGTGGTGGCGTGCGCCAGCGCCGTGTGCTCGACCCAGCGCTTGATGCGGTTGGCGTCGGCGATGCGCGTCAGCTTGCCCAGCGAATCCAGCAGCACGATGATGGTCGGCTTGTTGTTCAGCCAGGCTTGCATCACCAGGCATTTACCGGCCTCGTTGATGAAGCCGGTCTTGGACAGGCCGATATCCCAGGCGGAACTCTTGACCAGGCTGTTGGTATTGTGAAACGCCTGCTGGCGTCCGGCGATTTTCACTGCGTATTCCGTAGTGGTGGTGAACTCGCGGATCAGCGGATACTGGTGCGCGGCGGCAACCATCTTGACCAGGTCGCGGGCGCTGGACACGTTGGCTGCAGTGAGTCCGGTCGGATCGGAAAACCGCGTATCCTGCAAGCCAAGTGCTTGCGCCTTGTGGTTCATGGCCGCGATGAAAGCCTCACGGCCACCCGGATAATGATTCGCCAGCGAGGAAGCGGCGCGGTTCTCGGAAGACATCAAGGCCAACCGCAGCATCTCCTCACGCGTCAGTTGCGTGCCGACGCTGAGGCGCGAATGGGTGCCTTTCAAGGTATCCACGTCATCCTCGCCGATGGACAGCATCTCCTCCAGGTTGGGCTTTTCGTCGAGCGTCACCATCGCCGTCATCAACTTGGTGATGGAGGCGATGGGCAGTACGGCGCCGGCATTTTTCTCGTACAAGACCGTGCCGGTGGATTGATCCAGCACCAGCGCCGAAGCCGAGCGTACTACCAGATTGGAGGATTCTTTGGCGGCGGCTTTTCTGTAGTGTTTCCTGGTCTGCGGCTTGTGGTGCTTTTTAACCGTGTAGGTTTTTGCGCCGGTTTCCGCCAGGCTCGGCGCGGCGGTCAGGCTCATGCCGGCCAGCAGCGTGAACAGTAATATCACTGACTTATTCACTGATTTATTCATATTTTGTCCGCTCTCCGGTGCCTTTGGATACGCAAGGATTCAACACAGTGTAGCAGTGGATTGCCGTATCGACAACAGAAATATCGGTACTCTGATTGAATAATTAAGGAGTTGTCCTTATTTATTAATCTGATACATTAAGAAACGCACGAACTTCGTCGCGTCGTTCATGGGTGTCACGGTAGCCGAGATCGATCAGCGCCTGGGTGTAGGGAGGCTCGAACAACAGGTAGCTGGTCAGGGCGCCGCCATGTTTATTCAGCGCGCCGATGTTGCCCAACAACATCCGCACCGGCCAGGGCAGGCTGCGCGCATGTTGCGCGGCGATAGTGTCGAGACGCTCCGACGGCGCAATCACCAGCACGTTGATCGGCCGCAGGGACATGCCCTGGCGTTTCTGGACTTCTTCTGGAATCTGGCTCAGGGTATGGTTGATGCGCTGCATGCGTTCAATATCGACCGACAGGCTGTCGAGAAAAATGCTCGACAGGGCATGGCCGGCGATCTGCGCCAGCGACGGATAACTGTCGCCTTGCTCGCGGTAGCTCTCGGGAGTAGTCATGCGCCCGGCGCCGACCACCAGTATCCTGTCGGCGCCCAGGTGGATGGCCGGCGAAACCGGCGCGACCTGGCGCATCGAGCCGTCGCCGAAATATTCCCGATGCAGTTTGACAGCCGGAAATATGAAAGGGATCGCGCTCGACGCCATCAAGTGCTCGACACTCAACTTGACGTGCGCGCCGAAGCGCTGCGAGCGCTGCCAAGGTTCGATATCGGGGCGTCCCTGGAAGAAACTGACGCTCTGGCCCGAGGTATATCCTGAACAGGTGATGCTAACGGAATGCAGCGCCTGATTGGTAATCGCCGCGTCTATCCGGCGGAAATCCAGATGCCTGGTCAGCAGTTCCCGCAAAGGCGCATTGTCCAGCAGGGCGCGCGGGCCGCGTTTTACCAGCCAGCCGCCCATCAAGGCGCCCAGCCAGCGCGCCCCGGTGCCGCCGATTCCCAGCGCATCGGCGCGATATACCTGGCCCGCGTGAAAATTGCGCCAGATGTCGAGCAATTGCAGGACGCCTGCGCCGAAATCCTCCGCCGCAGTCGCCAGTGCGGCGGCGTTGATGGCCCCCGCCGAGGTGCCGCACAGGATGGGGAATGGATTATGTTTTTTATCCGGCAGCATTTCGCGGATCGCCGCCAGAACCCCGACCTGATAGGCGGCGCGCGCGCCGCCGCCGGTGAGAATGAGCGCGGCTCTGGAGCGGCCAGTGCTGTCCGTCACCTCTCTCATTTCGCTTGCGGGATTCGTCATCGGCCAGCGAGCCTTTCTTGATGGCTGGCGGCTTCGACCGACAGCAGTGCAGTCACATTGACGATGCGGCGGACGGTGGCGGTCGGCGTCAGGATATGCACCGGGCGGGCCGCACCGAGCAGCAACGGGCCGATGGCGAGGCCGTCGCCGGCGGCGGTTTTGAGCAGGTTGAAGGCGATATTGGCGGCATCCAGCGTCGGCATGATGAGCAAATTGGCCTGGCCCGTGAGGCGCGAATTCGGAAACACCTGGCGGCGTATCTCCTCGGATAGTGCGGTATCGCCATGCATCTCGCCCTCCACCTCCAGCTTGGGCGCGGATTCACGCAAAATTTCCAGCGCGCCGCGCATCTTGACAGCGGTTGGCGTGTCGTCGGTGCCGAAATTCGAATGCGACAGCAACGCCACCTTGGGCGCCAAGCCGAAGCTGCGCACCTCCTCCGCCGCCAGCAGCGTCATCTCCGCGACCTGGGCTGCCGTTGGATCGTAATTGACGTGGGTATCGGCGATGAACAGGGTGCGACTGGGCAGCACCAGCATGTTCATGGCATAAAAGTGATGGATGCCGGATTTCCTGCCGATGGCGATGTCGACGTAGCGCAGATGCAGGGAATGCTTGCCGAATGTCCCGCATACCATCCCGTCAGCATGATGATGGCGCACCAGCATGGCGCCGATCAAGGTGGTGCGGCGGCGCATTTCGCGCTTGGCGTATTCGATGCTGATGCCCTTGCGGCAGGTCAGTTCATAGTAATCCTGCCACAGCGTCTTGTAGCGCGGATCGGAATCCGGATTGACCTGCTCGAAATGTTCGCCGGCGCGAATCCGCAGGCCTGCCTTGACGATGCGCGCCGCCACCACCTCGGGCCGGCCGATCAGGATAGGCCGCGCCAGCCCCTCATCGACCACCGTCTGCACCGCGCGCAACACTCGTTCGTCCTCGCCTTCGCAGAAGACGATGCGCGCCGGCTGCTTCTTCGCTGCCGCAAACACCGGACGCATCCGCAAGCCGGTGTGGTAGACGAAATCGTTCAACTGCTGGCGATAGGCGTCCAGGTCCGCCAGCGGTCGTGTTGCCACGCCCGAGGCCATTGCCGCTTCGGCCACCGCCGGAGCAATTTTCACGATCAGGCGTGGATCGAAAGGCTTGGGAATCAGGTATTCCGGGCCGAAGGTAATCTCGTCCTTGCCATACGCGGCGCTCACCACATCCGACTGCTCGGCGTGGGCGAGTTCCGCAATTGCGCGCACGGCGGCGACTTTCATCGCCTCGTTGATGGTGGTCGCGCCGACATCGAGCGCGCCGCGAAAAATAAAAGGGAAGCACAGCACGTTATTGACCTGGTTCGGATAGTCGGAGCGCCCGGTGCCGATGATGACATCGGGCCGCACCGCCTTGGCTTCCTCGGGCAGAATTTCCGGCGTCGGGTTGGCCATCGCCAGGATGATCGGGTCCTTTGCCATGGCCCTGACCATTTCCGGCTTGAGCACTCCGGCAGTGGATAAGCCCAGGAACACGTCGGCCCCCGGCGTGATATCGCCCAGGCTGCGCGCCTCGGTTTGCTGAGCGTAGCGCGCCTTGGAGGGATCAAGCCTGGCGTCGCGCCCCACATACACCACGCCCTTGCTGTCGGTGATAAAAACATTTTTCGGATTCAGGCCCAAACTCACCAGCAGATCGAGGCAGGCGATGGCGGCAGCGCCGGCGCCGGAACACACCAGCTTGATCTCCGCAATGTTTTTGCCGACCACGCGCAAGCCGTTCAGCACCGCCGCGCTGGCGATGATGGCGGTGCCGTGCTGGTCGTCGTGGAACACCGGAATCTTGAGCCGTTCGCGCAATTTTTGCTCAACAAAAAAACACTCCGGCGCTTTGATGTCTTCAAGATTGATGCCGCCGAAAGTCGGCTCCAGCGAGGCAATGATGTCGACCAGTTTTTGCGGATCGGTCTCGTTGATTTCCAGGTCGAACACATCGATGCCGGCGAACTTCTTGAACAGCACGCCCTTGCCTTCCATCACCGGCTTGCCGGCCAGCGCCCCGATGTTGCCAAGACCCAGCACCGCAGTGCCATTGGTGATGACCGCCACCAGATTGCCGCGTGAAGTGTACTTGTAGGCGTTGGCCGGATCCTTGACGATTTCGTCGCAGGCGGCGGCAACCCCCGGCGAATAAGCCAACGCCAGATCCTGCTGGTTGGTCAGCGCCTTGGTCGGCGTGACGGCGATCTTGCCGGGCTTCGGCAAGCGATGGTATTCCAGCGCGGCAGCGCGGATTCTTTCATCCATGCCCGGTACTCGGAAATTGTGTGTGCGCCCGGCGCAACATGCTGTGTATCACTCCCGATCACTCCCGGTTGATGATTGTTGAATTGTATAATATAACTTTATCCAACCCCATACTTGACTTATCCGCACGGACAGCACCCGTCCAAGCCGGAAGAGCCCACGCCATGAATATGACTAATGCATGTTCCGCCGCTTCCGCCGATGTCCGCAATGTCCATGTCCGGCTTAAAACCTGGGTCGCCGAGGTAGCGGCATTGACCCAGCCGGATCGCATTATCTGGTGCGACGGCTCCCAGGCGGAGTATGACCGCCTCTGCGCGGAAATGGCCGCAGCCGGAAAAATAATCCGGCTCAACCCCGCCCGGCGTCCCAACTCCTATCTCGCCTGCTCCGACCCTTCGGATGTGGCGCGCGTCGAGGATCGCACCTTCATCTGCTCCAGCGAGAAGGAAGATGCCGGCCCAAACAATAATTGGGAAGCGCCGGCCAGGATGAAACAAACCCTGCGCGGCCTGTTCCAGGGCTGCATGCACGGCCGCACCATGTATGTAATTCCTTTTTCGATGGGGCCGCTCGGATCAAAGATTGCCCACATCGGCGTGGAAATATCCGACAGCCCCTATGTCGTGATCAATATGCGCATCATGACGCGCATGGGTAAAGCTGTGCTGGACGCGCTCGGCGAGGATGGCGAATTCGTCCCCTGCCTGCATTCGGTCGGCGCGCCATTGCAAGCCGGCCAGGCCGATGTGCGCTGGCCCTGCAACAACACCAAGTACATCGCGCACTTCCCGGAAACCCGCGAAATCTGGTCGTTTGGCTCCGGCTACGGCGGCAACGCCCTGCTCGGCAAGAAATGTTTTGCGCTGCGCATCGCCTCGACCATGGCCCGCGACGAAGGCTGGCTGGCCGAGCACATGCTGATCCTCGGCGTCGAATCTCCCGACGGCGAAAAAAGTTATGTGGCGGCGGCTTTCCCCTCGGCCTGCGGCAAGACCAATTTCGCCATGCTGATTCCACCGCAGTCGCTGGGTGGCTGGAAAGTCACCACCGTCGGCGACGACATCGCCTGGATCAAGCCCGGCCAGGATGGCCGTCTCTACGCCATCAACCCGGAAGCGGGTTATTTCGGCGTGGCGCCGGGAACCTCGGAGCAGACCAATTTCAACGCCATGGCGACGCTCAAGGAGAACGTCATTTTCACCAACGTGGCGCTCACCGACGACGGCGACGTGTGGTGGGAAGGCATGAGCAAGCAAGCGCCGCCACACCTGATCGATTGGACCGGCCAGGACTGGACGCCAGAGATCGGCCAGCAGACCGGACGCAAGGCGGCGCATCCGAATGCGCGCTTCACCGCACCGGCCAGCCAGTGTCCGTCGATCGACCCGGACTGGGAAAATCCCGCCGGCGTGCCGATCTCCGCTTTTATTTTCGGCGGTCGACGCTCCACCACGGTGCCATTGGTGTACGAAGCTTTCAACTGGAATTTTGGCGTCTACATGGCGGCCACGCTCGGTTCCGAAACCACCGCCGCCGCCGCCGGCCAGATGGGGGTGGTGCGGCGCGATCCCTTCGCCATGCTGCCGTTCTGCGGCTACCACATGGGCGATTATTTCAATCACTGGTTGCGCATCGGCCATACGCTGGAACATGCGCCGCGCATATTTACAGTCAACTGGTTCCGCCAGGATCAGGACGGCAAATTCATGTGGCCGGGTTTCGGCGACAACATGCGGGTGCTGAAATGGATCATAGACCGCGTCAAGGGCCGCGCTTCCGCCAGGGAAACCACGCTGGGCTGGATGCCGAAATTCGAAGATATCGACTGGGCCGGCTTCGATGGTTTGACCCGCGCGCAGTTCGAGGCGCTGACCGCAGTGGATGCGGACTTGTGGCGCGAGGAGCTCAAGCTGCATGCCGAGTGGTTCGACAAACTCAAAAGCCGCATGCCGCGCGAACTGCTGCTGAAGCGCGAGTTGTTCGAACTTGCCTTGGTGAACTGAATGCCGCCGATGAAGCTGGCCGCGCGAATGAACGACATCGCGCCGTTCCATGTCATGGAGTTGATGGCGCGGGCCAAGGCGCTGGAAGCCGCAGGCCGCTCCATCATTCACATGGAAGTAGGCGAGCCGGATTTCCCCACGCCGCAGCCGATACTCGACGCAGCCAGCGCCTTCATCCGCGAGGGCCATGTGTTCTACACCCACGCCTTGGGTCTGCCGCAATTACGCCAGGCCATCGCCGATTTTTACGCCGCGCGTTACAACGTGGAAGTGTCGCCGGAAAGAATCATCGTCACTGCCGGCGCCTCCGGCGCGCTGCTGCTGGCACTGGGCGCGCTGATCGATCCGGGCGACGAGCTGCTGCTGCCCGATCCCGGCTATCCCTGCAATCGTCATTTCACGCGCCTCTTTGAAGGCCGCCCGACGCCACTCAACGTCGGCCCGGAAAACCACTATCAACCCACTGCCGCGCAAGTCGCCGCCGCTTGGACTCCGCGCACCAGAGGGCTGTTGGCGGCCTCACCGGCCAACCCGACCGGCGCACTGCTGGACCGCAGCCGCCTCGCCGCTCTCTGGCAAACCGTCGCCGAACGGGGCGGTGCATTGCTGGTCGACGAGATTTACCACGGCCTTACTTACGGTGGTCGCAGCGCCGAAACGGCGCTGGCGATTTCCGACGAGATTTTCGTCATCAACAGCTTTTCAAAATATTTCAACATGACCGGTTGGCGGCTCGGCTGGCTGGTGGCGCCGGCCCGTCATGTGCGGGAGATCGAGAAGCTGGCGCAAAACCTGTTTATCTCCCCCTCCGCACCGGCGCAACACGCCGCCCTGGCCGCGTTTCAGCCAGCCGTCATCGCCTTGCTGGAACAGCGCCGCCTGGAGTTCCAGGCGCGCCGCGACCTGCTGCTGCCGGGTTTGCGGGGTCTCGGCTTCAAGATCGCCGCCGAGCCGCAAGGCGCTTTCTACATTTATACCGATTGCAGCGGATTGGCAGACGACAGCTTCAAGCTCGCCGGCGAATTGATCGAGCAAGCCGGCGTGGCGGTTACTCCGGGGCTGGATTTCGGCGGCCACGCACCCGAGCGCCACTTGCGTTTCGCCTATACCGTGTCACAGGAACTACTGGAGGAGGGTCTGGCGCGTCTGGCGCGGCATTTACGCTAGCGCTGTGCGTCAGCCACGATCCCGCGCAGCAGCTTGTTGGCGGCTTCCAGGCCGGGGCCGGATGGCAGCATGCGGTAAGCGAGAAACACCTTGCCTGTCTGCTCCGGCAGGGTATACACGGCGATGGTATACGGGCAATAAACGATATTACGCGGATCCGCTTCCATCATGGCGCGCGAGGCGGCGGCGCTGCAGAATTCGAACACTTCCGATTGCCCGTATATACGTTTGCTCTTGCCGCTGTCGATGTCTTTGGCGGTGCGCGCCAGCATGTCGCCGACATGTGAGATGTTATTGACGACCAGCCCGCGGCCTTCTATGGCAAACACCAGATTTTCCCTGACGTCCTCATAGCGGCCGGCAACCACGGAAACTACGGTCGACCGGTCTGCGCAAACTGGCGGCACATACAGCGTCCCGGCAAGTACCAGGACAGTCAGGCACTGTCTGAACATGACTGCGTAAAATGGAAAGAAGCCATTAAAAAAGCGGCGGCTGACTGGCCGCCGCCGAGCCGTAAAATCGGGGGATGCAAACGGAAGGCTAGCCCGCCAAAGCGGGCATCCGCTCGCATCCACCCGAGATGCGGCTCAAGAAGGCCGCGAACCCGTCGGAAACGGCCAAGCCGCTGCCGGATTCAACGACGACTTCAAGCCCGGCGTGGCCGCAGTTGAAGGCGCGGCAGGCTTTGGGGCTGCCGGCGAAGCTGGTTTGGCGGCAGCCTTCTTGGCAGCCGGTTTTTTGGCGGCAGGCTTTTTGGCGGCGGGTTTCTTCGCAGCCGCCTTCTTCGCAGCAGGCTTTTTGGCAGCGGGCTTCTTCGCAGCCGCCTTCTTCGCAGCAGGCTTCTTCTTGGCGGCGGGTTTCTTTGCAGCCGCCTTCTTCGCAGCAGGCTTCTTCTTGGCGGCCGGTTTTCTGGCTGCCGCTTTCTTCATTGCGGGCTTCTTGGCTGCCGGCTTCTTGGCTGCCGCTTTCTTCGCAACGGGCTTCTTTTTGGCAGCCGGTTTCTTGGCGGCCATTTTCTTCACTGCGGGCTTCTTGGCAGCTGCCTTCTTTACTGCCGGCTTCTTCTTGGCAGCGGGTTTCTTTGCAGCAGCCTTCTTCGGTGCAGCAGCTTTCTTCGCCGCTACGGGTTTTTTGGCGGAAGCGGCTTTTTTTGCAGCCGGCTTCTTGGCCTTGGTCTTGGTCTTGGCGTTAGCCATATCGAACCTCCTTAACAAAGTAACAGGAAAAAAACATCAACAAAGCAACCCGCCCAAACCAGCACGGATTATCCAGGGCTGCAGTCGATCTGCTGACTGCGGCCCGTGAATTCGTGAATTCTTCAAGGTGCAATTCACCCGCCGCCACCGCCGCTCCTCGGCTTGCCATGCGTTGGCAGCCAGTCTGTGGCGACGAGCGAAAACCGCGCACCCCGAAGGGTAGCGGCCATAACCGGGTGAAACTTTAAATTCCAGGTGGTGAAAAGAAACGACGGGGACAGAGACGGCTTCGGGCGTGAGGTGTGAATGCAGTGGCTTGGCGGCGGCTGGTGTAGCTGAAAACTGCATCTAGCGTCTCCTGGTATTTCCCCTGGAAGCCCGCGCAAACTCATAGCCGGCTTCCCCCTTGTGGTCAACCGATGAAATTTTGCATTCGGGCTGACCTACTACATATAGTGTCTTGACAACTTCCATTGACTAAGTGTAGTGGTTCAATTTAAAACTTGCAAGAAATATTTAATGATGCTGGCACTTTTTTCGCAGGCCGGAAGTTTTGCTCGTCGCGTGCGTGAAAAAAATCACTTGCCGGCATCGAATCCCGCCACCCGCGTCCAGTCGAATTTGGGGCCGGGATCGGTTTTGCGGCCCGGCGCGATCTCGGCATGTCCGGCGATATCGGTAAGCGGATAACTGCGCTTCAGCACTCTCAACAAGCGAGCCAAAGCGTGATATTGGGCATCCTCGAAGGACATTTCGTCGCACCCTTCCAACTCGATGCCGATGGAAAAGTCGTTGCAGCGGTCACGCCCGCGCCAGTTGGAAAGGCCGGCATGCCAGGCGCGCCGGTGGCATGGAACAAACTGAATCAACGCGCCGTCGCGGCGAATCAGAAAATGCGCCGAGACCCGCAAGGCGTAAATTTCCGGATAGTAGGGGTGTTCGGCGGGATCGAGGCAATTGGTAAACAGCCGCTCAATGGCGTCGCCGCCAAATTCCCCTGGCGGCAGGCTGATGGCGTGGATCACCACCAGGCTGATAATTTCGCCCGCCGGTCTGTCATCGCAGTTCGGCGATGGCGCATAACGCACGCCAGGCAGCAGTCCGCCGGAGTCGAGAAGATCGCCCGGCACCGCTCTCATTCGTTCAGACCCAGGCGCTGCATGCGGTAGCGCAGGGAACGGAAAGTCACGCCGAGCAGCTTGGCGGCGGCGGTGCGGTTGAAGCGTGTCTGCCGCAGGGCGTCGAGGATCACCTGCTTTTCCACCCCGTCCAGCCGATCCTGCAACGAAGAACCCTCCGATACAGGCGCCGGGGACAGGTGCAGATCGACGGCGTCGATGGTGTCGCCGGACAACAAAGCCAGGGCGCGTTCCAGCACATTCTCCAGTTCGCGCACATTGCCGGGAAAGGCGTATTTGCACAGCGCCGACTGCGCAACCGGCGACAGACGCGGCAGCGGCAAGCCGGCACTGCTCGCCAGGCGGGCCAGTATGCTCTGCGTCAGCAGCGGGATGTCTTCCCGGCATTCGCGCAGCGAGGGCATTTTGAGTTCGATGACATTGAGGCGGTAAAACAGGTCCTGACGAAACTTGCCCTGCTCCACCAAAGCCCGCAGATCCTGGTGGGTAGCGCAAATGATGCGTACATCCACAGCGTCTTCGCCGGTGGCGCCGACCTTGCGCACGCGCTTTTCCTGGATCGCGCGCAGCAGCTTGACCTGCATGGACAGCGGCAAGTCAGCCGCCTCGTCGAGAAACAGGGTGCCGCCGTCGGCGGCCTGGAAAAATCCGTCGCGTTCGCTTTCAGCGCCGGTGAAAGCGCCTTTGCGGTAACCGAAGAACTCGCTTTCCATGAGGTTTTCCGGGATCGCCCCGCAGTTGACGGCGATGAAGGGGGCCGCGCGCCGCGCGCCCAGGCTGTGAATCAGGCTGGCCGCCAACTCCTTGCCGCTGCCCGATTCGCCGGAGATATACACCGGCGCCTGGCTGCGCGCGACGCGCTCGATCATGGCCCGCGCCTGCTGCATCGCCGGCGAATCGCCCAGCAAGGCCTGCGTCGCCGAAGACGCATCGCCATCGCCGCGTTGCGGCAGACCGATGGCGGATTTGACCAGGATGCGCAATTGATCCAGTGACACCGGCTTCGCCAGATAATCGAAGGCGCCCGCCTTGAGAGCCGAAACAGCATTTTCCATGCTGCCGTGGGCGGTGATCACCGCCACCGGCATCTCCTGGCAATGCTCGCCGATATGCCGCACCAGGTCGAGCCCCGCGCCGTCCGGCAGGCGCATGTCGGTGAGGCACAACTGGTAGCGCCCCTGTTCCAGCAAACGCTTGGCCTCGGCCACCGTCCCTGCGCAATCCGCGCTCAGCCCCATGCGCGCCAGCGTCAGGTCGAGCAGCTCGCGGATATCCGGTTCGTCGTCGACCACCAGTACCCGGATCGCTCCGCTGCGGGCCTGGCGCTCGGTCTTGGCTGCCATTATTTTCCTACCTCCCCTTTCCGCTCAGGCAAAAATGCGCGCCCGGCGCGTTGTCGCGGACTTCCAGTTGCGCGCCGTTGGCCTCGCACAGCTCGCGTGCAATATACAAGCCCAGCCCGGTGCCGCTGCCATGGGTGGTGAAAAATGGTTCGAATATCTGGCTGAGCAGCTTGGGCTCGATTCCCGCGCCGTCGTCAATGATATGTAATTCAGTGCGGTCCTGGGAAGATGCCGCGCGGGTTTCGATGCGGATGCTACCCGGCTCTCCACGACAATAACGCAGTGCATTGCCCAGCAAGTTCCACAGCACCTGGTTAAGATGGCTGCGATCAAAACTCAGCCATGCTGTTTCGTCAATCGCCAGGGTGACGATCACGCTGACCCGAGGCTCATTGACCGCATATTCATCGACGAAGGTTTCGACAAATGTCCCCAGGCGCAACAATTCCGTGCGGATTTGATCGCGCCGCCCCAAAGCCAGCACTTCGCCCACCATGCGGTTGAGACGTTGGCTGTTGTCGCCGATGATACGGGTCAGGCGTTGCTGGGTGGCGTCGCCATCGCCTTCGGCCAGCAATTCGGCGGCATGGCTGATGGCTGAGAGCGGGTTGCGAATCTCATGCGCCATATTCGCGGTGAGCCGGCCCAGCGCCGCCAGTTTTAGTTGTTGCGCCTGCGCCAGTTCCCGATCCATATCCTCAAGATAGATCAGCGCATTGCCCCATTCTCCGGCGGGAAGAAAGCGGGCGCGCAACTGGCTGCCGCTGCCCGGCACGCGGATGAACTCCGCCGCCTCGGTGGATTGCAGACGCCAGCGCGGGTAGCACTCCGCCAGCGCCACGGAAAAAGCGGCAAGATCAGACCCGGACGGCAGACGCGCTCCCAGCAGCTTTTCCGCCTGTGGATTGTGCTGGCGCACCAGCCCTTCGGCGTCGAGCACCAGCACGCCATCCTGCATATCGCGGATCACGCGCTGGTTGATGCGCAACTGGTCTGCCAGCTCGACGCCCCGGCGGCGGGCCAGCTCCTCGTTGGCCACCACGCGCCGGGCCAGCAGGCGCGCAGTAATCGCGGTGGCGAAAAAGCCGATGCTGGTGATCCCGGAGCGGACGAAACTTTCCGGATCAGCCCCAAACGTCAGCACCCGGTAGGACTGTTCGAGCAACACCGCCAGCGTTGCCAGTGCAGCGAAAAACAGGGTGAGGCGTCCCTGCCCCACCAGGCCCGCGCCCGCCAGCACCACCAGCAGCATGAAGGCCATGCCGCTTTTGGCGCCGCCGCTGGCATACATCAGCAGCGTCAGCGCCAGAATATCGGTGGCAACCTGGAGTGTCAGATGGAGGCTGAAACCGCGCCTGAGCTTTTGCAAGGCGCCGAAATACAGCAGCGCGAGCAGTAAATAGGCTTCGCTGACCCAGACAAACAGGCGGGGATTCTGCGAACCGAAACTCAAGGAACCGCCATAGATCAATATGGCGCAGACAAACACCGTCGCCACGCCCAGCCGGTACACATTGAAATAATGCAGCGAGCGCCAGAAGTTCTCCGGCGGGCCAGATGCGGACGTTAGCCCGCCGGTCGTATCAGCGTTCTCGTTCAAGCGGACTGGGAAGCGGGCCGAGTGCGCGATGCGGATCGCAGCAATAGTGCTTTTCGCCGGACTTCACGCTTTCAATTTCTGGGAGGTTGACTCCGCAATAAGCGCAGGCCACCATCTTCTGCACCGGCGCGGCGCGCGGCGGCACAGGCTGACGCCGGCCCGGGCCGCGCAGGACGAGATAGGCGATCACCGCAAGCAATCCGAACAGCAATAATTTAAACATTACCGATCCTCATTTTCAGACATGTTACCCGACAACGACTGCACACCTCATTGAGAATAGCGGAGGAAAAGGCGGCAACTTTTCATGCAGACAAGCGCGCCGAGTTCAACTACAGTCCGGGTTTGACAGATATATTTGCAGGAGGCGGCATGGCCGAAGCCTATATTTATGACGCCGTGCGCACGCCGCGCGGCAAGGGCAGGCAGGGCGGCGGCCTGAACCAGGCGACACCGATCCATCTGGCGGCGACGGTGCTGCGGGCGTTGCGCGAGCGCAACCGGCTCGACACTTCCCTGGTCGATGACGTGGTGCTGGGCTGCGTCGAACCAGTGGCGGAACAGGGCGCCGATATCGCTCGCGTGGCGGCGCTTTACGCCGACTATGCGGTCACCGCGCCCGGCGTCACCGTCAGCCGCTTTTGCGCCTCCGGGCTGGAAGCCTGCAACCAGGCCGCTGCGCAGATCATGGCCGGGCAGGCGGAATTGGTCGTCGGCGGCGGGGTCGAGAGCATGTCGCGGGTGCCGATGTTCTCTTCCGGCGGCGCCTGGCCCACCGATCCGCAAGTGGCGCACAAGACCTATTTCACGCCGCAGGGAATTTCCGCCGACCTGATCGCCACCAAATGGGGCTACGCACGCAGCGACGTAGATGGCTATGCCATTGAATCCCAGCGTCGCGCCAAGCATGCCTGGGACAACGCTTATTTCCGGCACGCCATTGTGCCGGTGCTGGATATCAATGGCCTCGTCATGCTGGCCCATGACGAACACATGCGCCCGCAAACCACCCTGGACGACCTCGCTGCGCTCAAGCCCGCCTTCCAGGAGCAGGGCGAAAAATACGGTTTCGACAGCGTGATCCTGCAACGCTACCCGGAGGTGGAGCGCATCGAGCATGTGCATCACGCCGGCAACAGCTCCGGCATCGTCGATGGCGCAGCGGCGGTGCTGTTCGGCAGCGCGGCCATGGGCAAGAAGCTGGGACTCAAACCCCGCGCCAGGATACGTTCCTTCGCCTCCATTGGTTCCGAACCGGCGATCATGCTCACCGGCCCCAGCTATGCGGCGGAGAAGGCGTTGCAGCGCGCCGGCATGTCGGTCAAGGACATCGACCTGTTTGAACTCAACGAAGCCTTCGCCGCGGTAGTGCTGCGTTTCATGCAGGTGCTGGAGATATCCCACGAGCGCATCAACGTCAATGGCGGCGCCATTGCCATGGGCCATCCGCTGGGCGCCACCGGCGCCATGATCCTCGGCACCTTGCTCGACGAACTGGAGCGGCGCGACCTCGCCACCGGCCTGGTCACCCTGTGCGTCGGCGCCGGCATGGGTACCGCCACTGTCATAGAAAGACTATGACAGTCACAAATTGAACAGCCATCCCCCCGGCCCCCACCTCTTCGGGTGGCCTCGCCTTCCCAGGGAAGGGGGTGACGAAATCAGAGAGACCAAAATGTTGAACTATTCTGTGGGCAGTGACGGCATCGCCAGCATCGAATGGGATATGCCTGGCCAGGCGCAAAACCTCCTCAATGACGCCAGCATGACGGCATTCGCAAAAGCCATCCGGGATGCGCTGGCCGACCCGTCCGTGAAAGGCATTCTGATTACCTCGGCGAAGAATGATTTCATCGCCGGCGGCGACCTGGAAGTGCTGATGCAGGGCGGCGAGGCACAGACCCTGTTCGATGGCACGCTGCGCTGGCACAAACTGCTGCGCGCCATGGAAACCGGCGGCAAACCGGTCGCAGCGGCGCTTAACGGCAGTGCTCTGGGCGGGGGAATGGAACTGGCGCTGGCCTGCCACTACCGCGTGGCCGCCGACCATCCGCAAGCACGCTTCGGCTTTCCCGAAGTCACCCTGGGTCTTTCGCCGGGCGCCGGCGGCACCCAACGCGTACCGCGCCTGATGGGCATCCAGGCCTCGCTGCCGCTGCTGCTGGCGCCCGTCTTTGGTTCTGGGGTGCTGGCGCCCGTCGTTGGTTCTGGGGTGCTGGAAGGCCAGCGCATCGGGGCCAGCGCGGCGCTGACGGTCAAGCTGATCCATGCCGTAGTGCCGCCCGGCGAGGAACGTTCTGCTGCGCGCAACTGGCTGATCGCCAGCATCCACGGCGGCGTCAAGCCGCAGCAGCCGTGGGACAGCCGGGGTTACAAAATACCCGGCGGCGGCCCGATGACGCCCGCCGGCATACAGTTATTCACCGGCGCCAACGCCATGCTGCGGGAGAAAACTTACGGCAACTACCCCGCGCCGCGCCACATTCTTTCCTGCATTTTCGAAGGCTTGCAGACCGACATCGACACCGGCCTGAAAATCGAGGCGCGTTATTTCGTGAACCTTGTGATGAGCCCCGAGGCCAGGAACATGATCCGCGTCCGGCACTTCGGCATCAACGAAGCCGACACGCCCGTCGCAATCAATGACTCCAATGTCTCGCGTGACGTATACACCAAGCGCGTGTTCGGCGCTTACCTCGCCGAGGGCATGGCGCTGCTTGCCGAAGGTGTTGCCCCAGCACTGATCGACAAGGCCGGTCTTATCGCCGGCATGCCGGCTGGTCCGCTGGCGCCCGTCGTTGGTTCTGGGGTGCTGGCACTCACCAACAAACCATCCATCGAACCGGCCGGCAAGATCGCCCGGCAGGCTCAAGCCGATCCTGGCGTGGAGCGCATCATCGAACGGCTGATCCTGATCCAGTCGCTGGAAGCCGCCCGCTGCCTGGCGGAGAAAGTCCTGACACGTCCCCAGGACGCCGATGTCAGCGCGATTCTCGACTGGGGTTATCCGCCATTCCGGGGCGGCCCGATTGGCTGGATACACACTTTAGGCATCGGAAAATTCATCGCAGATAGCCAACGCCTCGCCGCGCAGCACGGGCCGCGCTTCGCTCCGCCACAGTTCCTGCATGATATGGCAGCGAAAGAAGAGCGGTTCTATCCGGCATAAGCACACTCCCTTCGCAACGCCCGTCAGCGCGCTCAACCTCTGTACATATAATCCCGGGTTAATGGCAGGTCGTTGGCCCGGCCCTTGACCGCCAATATCTGATACAGGGTCATCCAGTTATTGGCGAAGCCGTGAGCGCAGCCGGCCAGGTACGTCCGCCAGATGCGCCAGCGTTTTTCCCCGGCAATGATTTTGACCTGCTCTCCCGCCGCCTCGAAGCGCTCAACCCAATGCGTGAGCGTCAATGCATAGTGGCGGCGCAGGTTTTCCACATCCACCGGCTCCAGCCCGGCCGCGCACATTTCCTTGAGCGCGAGGCTCAAATGCGGCAACTTGCCGTGGGGGAAAACGTAGCGTTCGATAAAATCATTGCCGCCCAGGACGGGCGCTCCGGAATCCGGGTCAGAGGATGTGATGCCGTGATTCATGACCATGCCGTTGCCGGTCAGGAGCTGGTTCACTTTGATGAAATAGCCGCGCAGGTTTTTGAGCCCCACATGTTCGAACATGCCGACGCTGGCAATACGCTCAAAGCTGCCCGTCACATCCCGATAGTCTTCCATCTGCACTTCGCAGCGACCGGACAAACCCGCCGCGGCGATGCGTTCCCGCGCCAGTTCGAACTGGTTTTGGGATAAGGTGATGCCCACCGCCTTTGCGCTGTACTTTTCCGCTGCCCGCATGATCAGCGCCCCCCAGCCGCAACCGATGTCGAGCAGGCGGTCGCCCGGCTGGACGCGCAACTTGGTGAGGATGTGATCGATTTTCTGCATCTGGGCGGCGTCCAGGCTGTCGTCCGGCGAACGAAAATAGCCGCAGGAATAGACCATGTTCCGGTCCAGCCAGAGACTGTAAAACTCGTTGGAGACATCGTAGTGATAGGCGACGGCCTGTCTGTCGATCTCGCGGGTATGCCGGATCATGGGCGGTCTGTGGCGCTTGCGGCCGGATGCGTGGGCGGTGAGCCGGGCAGTGGCGTTCACGATGTCCGTCAGCCGCCCTTCCACTTCGATTTCTCCTTCCACGTAGGCTTGCCCCAGGTTGTCCAGCGTGGGATTGAACAGATGCCGCAGGGCAGTGGCGGTCGGAACCACCAGCACCGCTGCGGGAGCGGCGCCCAGGTCCGCTTCGGTTCCATTCCACAACCGGATGCGCAGGGGAATGTCCGCATGCCGCATCCGCACCACGAACTTGTCAAAATGCTTTTGCCAGAACATGTCTTCACCCCCCCCCCCGAAAGATACTCAGACAGATCTACGCCCCTCCTGGTTCGGGCGCTATGCATCGAAACAGGGGCGCTGCAAAACCTGGCTACCACTGGAATTGTCGCTTAACCCCGGTTAAACGTGTAGTAATATGCTGCACCCCTCCCTAGATGGAGAGGCAGACGATTTCGGGCGGATAGTTCATGTGCCTGTCGCATACGCGAAATCGGAATGCCTTCGGTAAATTATAAAATAATCGCAGCCCCCGGAGGAGACAAGACCGGTGCAATTCCTGCAACTCGTCATCAGCGGCGTGGCGCAAGGCTGTATCTACGGCCTGATTGCGCTCGGCTTCGTGCTGATCTACAAGGCCACGGAGACCGTCAATTTCGCCCAGGGCGACCTGATGATGCTGGGTGGTTTTCTCGGCCTGTCTTTCATGGTGGTGCTGGGGATGCCGTTCTGGCTGGCGTTTCTCGCCACCCTGGCGGTGATGCTGCTGTTCGGCATGCTGCTGGAGCGCGTCCTGCTGCGACCGTTGCTGGGTCAGCCGGGGTTCACCGTGGTGATGCTGACCATCGGGATCGGTTATCTGGCGCGCGGGCTGGTCACCATGATCCCCGGCTGGGGTACGGAAACCCATACCTTGCCGGTACCCTACAAGGATGAGGTGCTGCATATCGCCATTGGCAACGGCGCAGACCCCCTGATACTTTCCATGGAACACCTGGTCATCATTGTGGTGACAGCCTTCCTGATCGCCATCCTGTTCCTGTTCTTCCGCTATACCAAGCTCGGCGTCGCCATGCAGGCGACTTCGCAGAACCAGCTCGCGGCGTTCTACATGGGCATCCCGGTGCGACGCATCAACATGCTGGTGTGGGGCATCTCGGCGGCGGTGTCGGCCTGCGCCGGGCTGTTGCTGGCGCCAATTACTTTCGTTCATGTCAACATGGGCTACATCGGCCTCAAGGCGTTTCCCGCCGCCGTGGTGGGCGGTTTCGGCAGCATCCCTGGCGCCCTGGTGGGCGGGCTGATCATCGGCATCGTCGAATCCCTGGCCGGCTTTTATCTGCCGGAAGGCTTCAAGGATATCGCCGCCTACATCGTGGTGCTGGTAATGCTGGCGGTTCTGCCGAACGGATTGTTCGGCGACAAAATGCGAAAGAAGGTTTGATCTCATGCGCTTCGTCTTCAGGACTCGTTACCAGCAAGACCTGCAACTCTTCAAGGACAACGGCCAGAAGTTCTGGTATGGCCTGCTGGTGGTTGCGTTACTCGCGGCGCCCTGGTGGTTCCCGGAATATTTCGTCTCGCAACTGGTGTTCATCTGGATTTACTCGGTGGTCGGCCTGGGGTTGATGCTGCTGGTCGGCTATACCGGGCAGGTGTCGATGGGGCATGCCGCGTTTCTTGCCATGGGCGCCTACACCGAAGCCTATCTGCAATCGAAAGGCTGGCCGTTCGTGCTGTCGCTGCCGAGCGCAGCGATTGTGTCGGGGCTGACCGGCATCGTCGTCGGCTTGCCGGCCTTGCGGGTCAAAGGCATGTACCTGGCGATCTCCACGCTGGCCTTCGGCTTCATTGTCGAGGAAGCGGTGACCCGCGCCGACAGCATCACTGGCGGCAGCAGCGGCATCAATCTCGGCGGCCTGGAAATCTTCGGCCTGCCCATCGACAGCGAACTGCGCTTCTACTATGTCTCGCTGGCGGTGCTGGCGCTGTGCATCTTCGGGGTCATGAACCTGATGCGCAGCCCGACCGGCCGCGCCTTCGTCGCCATCCGCGATTCGGAAATCTCGGCGCAGAGCATGGGCATCCACCTGGCTCGCTACAAGACCATCGCCTTCACCCTGTCCGCCGCCCTGACGGGCATCGCCGGGGCGCTGTACGCACACAAACTGCGCTTCCTGTCGCCGGATCAATTCACTTTTCTTCAGTCCATCGAACTCCTCATCATGATCGTGATCGGCGGCCTCGGTTCGATCCACGGCGCAATTTTCGGCGCCGCATTCTGGATCCTGGCGCAACAATTCATCGTCACCGCCAAGGACTGGCTGCCGCCGGCCATCGGCCAGCAGACGGGCTTGCAGCCGACCATCTTCGGCCTGTTCCTGGTTATTTTCGTGCTGTTCGAGCCGCTCGGCCTGTATGGGCGCTGGCTCAAGATTCGCACCTTCTTTGAAATCTTTCCCTTCTATCGCAAGGGC
Organism: Betaproteobacteria bacterium; assembly: GCA_016194935.1. Taxonomy (GTDB): domain Bacteria; phylum Pseudomonadota; class Gammaproteobacteria; order Burkholderiales; family Rhodocyclaceae; genus JACRAR01. Next base: position 10,892 of record JACQAO010000030.1, on the reverse strand, counting down.
ATGTTCAAGCGGCAGAAGTCATACATGAAATCGGAACGACTGAAATGACCGCCCCGCTGTTGCAGGCGCAGAACCTGTCGGTGCAGTTCGGCGGACTCAAGGCGGTCAACGATGTCTCTTTCGAAGTCTGGCCGCACGAAGTGTTTTCGCTGATCGGCCCGAATGGCGCCGGCAAGACCACCATCTTCAACCTCATCAGCAGCCTCTACAAACCCTCCGCAGGCCGGGTGATTTTCGAAGGCGAGGCGGTTTCCCATCTGGCGCCGTATGAAATCGCCCGGCTCGGCATCGCCCGCACCTTCCAGAACATCGAGCTGTTCGAGCATGCCACGGTGTTGCAGAACCTGCTGGTGGGACGCCACTGCCAGCGTCACTCATCGTGGTGGCAAGACCTTTTGTTTACGCCACGGGTGCGCCGTACCGAATTGCAATTCCGCCGCCACGCAGAAGAAGTAATCGAGTTTCTCGACTTGCAGCATTACCGCGACAGCCTGGTCGTCAGCCTGCCCTACGGCGTGCGCAAGGTGGTGGAACTGGGACGCGCGCTGGCGATGCGACCGAAACTGCTGCTGCTCGACGAACCCTCGTCCGGCCTCAACGTCGAGGAAACCGAGGAGATGGGTTACTGGATCGACGACATCAAGAACGATCTCGGCATCACCGTGATCATGGTCGAGCATGATATGGGTCTTGTTTCGCGCGTCTCGGATCGCGTCCTGGCGCTGAATCAGGGCGAAGTGCTGGCGCTCGGCACCGCCGCCGAAGTCCAGGCGCATCCGGGCGTGATCGAGGCTTATCTGGGTGGCGCCGATGATGAGTGAAGCGATACTCCAACTCAACAACGTCGAGTCTTCCTACGGCCCGGTCAAGGCGATCCGCGGAATTTCGCTGAGCGTCAAACAGGGCAGCATCGTCACGGTGCTCGGCTCGAACGGCGCGGGCAAGTCGACCATACTCAAGACCATCTCCGGCATCATCGACCCGCAGAAAGGCTCGGTGTTGTATCGCGGACAACCAATACAAAAGCTGGACCCGGCCAAAATCGTGCACCTGGGGCTGGTGCAGGTTCCCGAAGGCCGGGAGATATTTCCATTTCTGACAGTGAACGAAAACCTGCTGATGGGCGCCTACACCCGTCCGGCATCCGATAAGGCGGCGGTCGAGCAGGACATCGAATTGGTGTTCAACTATTTCCCGATTCTGCGCGAGCGCGCCCGGCAGCCGGCTGGTCAGCTCTCGGGCGGCCAGCAGCAGATGCTGGCGATCAGCCGCGCGCTGCTTGCCAAACCCAGCGTGATGCTGCTCGACGAACCCAGCCTGGGCCTGTCGCCCAAGCTGACCAAAGAGATATTCGAGATCATCGTCCGCATCAACCGCGAGCACGGCGTGACCCTGCTGGTGGTCGAACAGAACGCCATGGTGGCGCTCAAGTATGCCGACTATGGCTATGTGCTGGAGGTTGGCCGCATCGTCATGGAAGACACTTGCGCCGTATTGCGCGAGAAAGACGACATCAAGGAGTTTTATCTTGGCGTCAAGGACAGCGGCGTGCGCGGCACGCGGCGCTGGAAGAAAAAGAAGAACTGGCGATGAACGCAAGCAACGATATTCCCGGAGAAACCATCGCCCAGATGTTCTGGAACGCGGCGCAGCGACGCGGCGACAAAGTCATCTTCCGGCAGAAATCCTATGGTCTGTGGCAATCGTTGAGCTGGTCGGAACTGGCAAGCATCGTCCAGGAAGTGGGGATGGGCTTGATCGAACTCGGCTTCGCCCCCGGCGAGATCACATCCGTGCTGGGCAACACGCGCCAGGAGTGGATGATTTCCGATCTCGGCGTGCTCTGTGCGGGCGGCGTCAGCTCGGGCATCTATCCCACCGACGCAGCAAGCCAGGTCGAGTACCTGATGCAGGATTCCAATTCGGTCTACCTGTTTGTCGAAGACGAAGAGCAACTCGACAAGGCGCTGGAAATCCGCGCGCGCCTGCCGAATCTGCGCAAGATCATCGTCTGGGACATGAAAGGCCTGCGCGAACTTGACGACCCACAAGTGCTCAGCTTTGATCGCCTGTGCGCACTGGGGCGCGAGCGTATCGCCCGGCTCGGCGCCGTCGCTGCAACGGCGGAATGGCAGGCGCGCATTGACGCCCGTCGGGCCAACGAGCTGGCCATCCTCATCTATACCTCCGGCACCACCGGCAAGCCCAAGGGCGCCATGCTTTCCCACTACAACGTTATGTACACCGTGCGCGGCATCAACCTCGATTTCGTGCAGAACGATGAAGACGAGCGCATGTGTTTCCTGCCGCTGTGCCATGTGGCGGAACGCCTGCTGGGCGGTTACGTCGGGCTGTACACCGGCACCCGCCTCAACTTCGTGGAGAACCCTGAAACCATCCCGGAGAACGTGCGCGAAATTTCTCCGACGGTGTTTCTCGCCGTGCCGCGCATCTGGGAGAAATTTTATTCCGGCGTAACCATCGCCCTCACCGAAGCCACGGCACTGGAAAAACTCGCGTACCGTACGGCAATCGGCATCGGCATGCGCATTGTCGCAACACAGGAAGCCGGCCAACCGGTGGGCGGCGGCCTGCGGTTTCTGCACTGGCTGGCGCGATTGCTGGTGCTGAACAATGTCAGAAAAGTGATTGGCATCCATCGCAGCAAGCTGCTTATCACCGGGGCGGCGCCAATCTCGCCCGATCTGTTGCGCTGGTATATGGCGCTGGGGGTAACCATCGTCGAAGGCTGGGGCCAGACCGAGTCCTGCGGCGTCGGCACCTTGATGCCGCGAGATCGCATCAAACCCGGCATGATCGGCAAAGCGGTCAATTTTAACGAGGTCTCCGTCTCACCCGAAGGCGAGCTGCTGATCCGCGGCGGAAATGTTTTCATGGGATATCTCAACCAGCCGGAAAAAACCGCCGAGACCATCGACGCACAAGGCTGGCTGCATACCGGCGATGTCGGTCACATGGATGGCGACGGCTATTTCAAGATTTCCGACCGCATGAAGGACATCATTATCACTTCCGGCGGCAAGAACATCACGCCTTCGGAGATCGAGAACCAGCTCAAGTTTTCGCCCTACATCACCGACGCAGTGGTGATCGGCGACAAGCGGCCCTACCTGGTCTGCCTCATCATGATCGACCAGGACAATGTCGAAAAATTTGCCCAGGACAACGATATTCCTTTCTCCAATTACACCAGCCTGTGCCGCGCGCCGGAAATCCAGAAACTGGTGGTGGACGAGCTGGCGAAAGTTAACCAGCAGTTCGCCCGCGTCGAGCAAGTGAAGAAATTCCGTCTGCTTGAAAACAAGCTTGGCGCGGAAGACGAAGAACTCACGCCGACCATGAAACTGAAACGGAAATTCGTGCATCAGAAATACGCCGATCTGATCGACGCGATGTACCGGGAAGCCTAGTCAATGGCGCAGCCTGAGTTCGAGACCCTGCGTGTCGCAGCAGAAGGGCCGCTGGGCCGCCTGACGCTGCACCGGCCTGAGAGGCTCAACGCCCTAACTCCGGCGATGCTGCACCAACTGGCGCAGGCCGCACGCTGGTTCGACAGCCAGCCGGAAATCCGCGTGGTGATCGTCTCCGGCGCAGGCCGCGCCTTTTGCGCCGGCTTCGACTTGAATTTTTTTGGCGGCGCGAACAGCAGACCGCCCGGACGCGAAGATGCCGACCTGGGTCGGGTCATGATAGAGCAGCTCGCCGCCATGCGCGCTCTGACCATCGCCGCCATCCACGGGCGCTGCGTGGGCGGCGGGGTGCTGATCGCGGCGGCCTGCGATCTGCGCCTGGCCGCCGACGACGCGGTATTCTCGATCCCCGAGATCGACCTGGGCATCCCCCTGGCGTGGGGCGGCATTCCCCGCCTGGTGCGGGAAATCGGCCCGGCGATGACCCGCGAGCTGGTGCTTGACTGCCGCGAATTCTCCGCCGTCGAGGCGCGATCCCTGCGCCTGGTGAATCGTTGCGTCCCCGCCGTTGATCTTGCTGCTGCGGCGCAAACCTGGGGCGCCAGCCTGGCCGCCAAAGCCGGACGCCTGCTGGCCGTCACTAAGCGCCAGGTCAATGCCGCCGCCGAACGCTTGCTCTCGCCGGTCGACGCGGCGGGCGACGCAGACGATTTGCTGGCGGCGTTGGGCGACCCGGAATGCCGGGAGATGCTAAGGAATTACCTTGCCGCGAAACTGAAACGCTGAAGGTTAGGCAGCCGTGAAATTCCGCTTGACAACCGACTACTAGGTAGAATAATATCGCCCCATGGAAATGCGTGAACAAATTCTTTCGAGCGCGCAACGGCTGGTGCAACAGCGCGGCTTCAATGGTTTCAGCTATGCGGATATTGCCGATGAAGTCGGCATACGCAAGGCCAGCCTGCATCATTATTTCCCCACCAAGACCGATCTTGGCCTGGCGCTGGTGGAAGACTACACGAGACAACTGGATAATGAGCTTGCACGCATCGGCGGACTGGACATGCCGGCCGACGCAAAGCTGACGGCCTATTTTTCCATAATGAGCGGCATGCTTGAGTCCGAGCGCATGTGTTTGTGCGGCATGCTGGCGTCTGAGGCGCTTACGCTGGACCCGGCCGTGCTGCCTGGTCTCAAGCGTTTCTTCGCCCGTAATGTCGAGTGGTTGACCGAGATTCTCGCGGTGGGATATTCGCAGCGCGTATTTGTGCTGGCCGGCACGGCCGCGGAACATGCGCGCATGCTGCTGTCGTCGTTACAGGGCGCTTTGCTGGTGGCCCGCGCCACGGGTGATCGTGAAGCGTTTTACAAGACTCTGTCGCTATTGTTGTCAGGTTTGTCGAGGAAGGGCTGACCTCGTTTTTTTTAGCTCAGTTATCTACCAATTAATAGGTAAAGGAATCAGGGATGTTCGATAGTAAAACCCAAAGCAATCTCAAGAGCGGCGCCAACTTCACTGTTTAAAACCCAACGAGGAAACCACCATGAAACTGTTATATGTAAAAGGCTCGCCCCGTGGCGAGAAGTCCACCTCGGCACGCGTCGCCGAGGCTTTCATTACCGCCTACCGCACCCGGAACCCGCAAGCCGAGATCGACGAAATCGATCTGTGGCAGGAAAATTTTCCCGAGTTCAACGGCGACAGCGCCGCCGCCAAGATGTCCTTCTTCGGCGAAGGCACGCTGGACGGCGCACGCAAGACTGCATGGGATCAGATCGTCGCCATCACCCAGCGCTTTGCCAGTGCGGACGACTACCTGTTTACCGTACCCATGTGGAATGGCGGTATTCCGTACCGGCTCAAACTCTACATCGACATCATGACCCAGCCGGGTTTGATGTTCGGCTTCGATCCGGTGAAAGGCTACTCGGGGGTGCTGCAAGGCAAGCGCGCCACGACCGTCTATACCAGCGGTGTTTATTCACCCGGTGTTCCTCCGGCGTTTGGCACCGATTTTCATTCGACTTATTTCAACGACTGGCTGCGTTTTATCGGCATCACGGATACCGCCACGGTGCGCTACCAGCCGACCCTGCTCACCAGCGATCCGGCTGCCGGTCTGGCCAAAGCGCGGGATGAGGCTGTTCGCGCCGGACAGCGTTGAGCAGATGAAACGATAGTGAAGGTTCTTGGCAAATTTTAACTTTAAGGAATACAGAAAATGAAAACCAGCAAAATCCAGTTACTCATCGCAACTGCGGCATTGAGCGTTTCTCTGACAGCATCTGCGGCATCGCAGGATGACATGACAGGCGGCCCGTCGGTAAACGTCCCGGTAACACAGCTCAAATATTTCGACACCGGCATAGGCAAAGACAGCGGCGTTGGCACATTGCGGGCGGCGCCTGGTCACGGCGATCTACAGCACGGCGCGCACGGCACCTTAATCAAAATGCCGGCCGGATTTGTCAGCGATATACACACGCATACGGGCGAATACTGGGGGGTGGTCATCTCCGGGGTGGGTGTAAATGGGACGCCGGGTAGCGTAGATGTGCCGTTGCCTCCGGGTTCCTACTGGTCGCAGAAAGGCGGGGAACCTCATATTACGAAATGCATTTCCTCCAACGAATGCATTTTCTTCATCAGCCAGTCCGTCGCATTTGACGACCTGCCTGTCGGCATGAAAAAATAAATTTGCCGCATGGCGCAACAGACCCGCCAGGCACTGCTTGACGGGCTGCCGAAACTTGGCGATGATGCTCCTTCCATAGTCGTCATAAAAACGGAGGAGATAAGATGATCCATCAAACTAGGAAGTGGACGGGACTCACAGCTTTAGCGGCCGCCATAGCCGCCCTGTGCGTCGGCACGGCGGCGCACGCCGAACAAGGGGTCACCAAGGACGAGATTGTGCTGGGCTCGTTGCAAGACCTTTCCGGACCTATTGCCGGTTTCGGCAAACAGTTGAAGAACGGTCTGCAAATGCGGGCGGACGAAATCAACGAGGCCGGCGGCATCAATGGCCGCAAAATCAAGTTGATTATCGAGGATAGCGGCTACGATCCGAAAAAAGGCCTGCTGGCCGCGCAAAAACTGGTGCAGCAGGACCATATCTTTGCGATGGTCGGCACCCTCGGCACGCCGGTGGCGATGGCCAGCTTTCAGCCGCTGGCCGAGAAAAACGTACCGAATCTGTTCCCGCTGACTGCGGCGCGGGAAATGTACGAGCCACTCAGCAAGCTCAAGTTCTCTTTTGCCGCACCCTATTATGACCAGATGCGCACCGGTGTGAAGTGGATGGAGAAAGAACGCGGCGCGAAGAAATTCTGCGCCATCTACCAGGACGACGAGTTTGGCCTGGAAGTGTTTCGCGGCGCTGAGCAGGGGCTGAAAGACATGCACCAGGAGATCGTCGAAAAAACCACCTTCAAGCGCGGCGCCACCGACTTCTCCGCCCAGGTGGCGAAGATGAAGAGTTCCGGTTGCGATGCCGTGATCCTGGGCACCATCATCCGCGAAACTATCGGCACCATCGGCACCGCCAAAAAAATGGGTTGGGATCCGATCTTCCTGGGGTCCTCCGCCGCCTATACCGACCTGATCCACAAGCTCGGCGGCAAGGCCATGGACGGGCTCTACGCCACTTTCCAGACGGGCGTGCCTTACATGGACGATCCATCGAAGAATGTGCGTGAATGGGGGGCGCGCTACAAGGCCAAGTTCAACGAAGACCCGGGCCTGTTTTCAGCCTATGCCTACGCCGTGATGGACATGTTCTACCGCGCGGCGCAGAAGGCCGGCACTAACCTGACCACGGAAAGTCTGGCGAATGCCTTCGAGACCACCAGCTTCCCGCGCGACATGTTCGGCAGCCCGGAGTTCAAGTTCAGCAAGACCAACCATCTGGGCAATAATCGCTCACGCATGGGACAGATCCAGAACGGTCGCTGGGTGGCGCTCACCGACTACCTGGACAACTGATACGGATAATTCCAAGTTGCGTTTCCAACGGCGCCTGCGGGCGCCGTTTTTTCGTCACGTATAATTCGGAACTCGCTGACTCAAAGAAGCCCAAGCCGCCATGCCCCTGCTAATCCGCCTGCTTTTTCTTCTCACGCTATACCCGCTGACGGTACCAGCCGGCCAAGCCGCCAGCGGCGTCACCAGCAAGGAAATCGTGGTCGGCAGCCTGCAAGACTTGTCCGGCCCCATCGCTGCACTCGGCGTGCATTTTCGCAACGGCACGCAGATGCGTTTCGACGAAGAAAACGCCCAGGGCGGGATCCATGGCCGCAAGCTGCGCCTGGTGATCGAGGACACCGGCTACGATCCGAAGCGGGCCATCCTCGCTGCGCAAAAATTTATCCAGCGCGACCACGTTTTCGCCGTGATCCACAACCTCGGCTCGCCGGTGGTGATGAGCACTATGCCGCTGTTCCTCGACGCCGGAATCCTGCATCTGTTCCCCGCCGCGCCGCTGAAAGAAGTGTACGCACCGGTACACCCGCTCAAGTTCGCCATGAGTCCGTCCTACGCGGTGTCGGTGCCGCCGGCGATTGTGCATCTGGTCAGGGCCAACGGCTACAAGCGCGTCGGGATTCTCTATCAGGATGATGAAATGGGCCATGAGGTATTGCGCGGCCTGGATGCGGCGCTGGCCGAACTGAAACTGCCGCTCTGCGAAAAAGCCGGCTACAAACGCGGCGCCACCGATTTTTCTTCGCAGATCGCCCGCTTGCGCGCCGCCGATTGCGACTTCGTGGTGCTTGCCACGGTGGTGCGCGAGACCATCGGCGCCTACAGCGAGGCGCGCCGCAACGGCTGGCAGGCGCCGATGCTGGTCACCGCTTCCGGCTACACAGCCCAGGTGCCGCAGTTAGGCGGCAAGGTGATGGATGGCCTGTATGGCGTCGTGCTCTCGCCGCATCCCTATGCGGAAGGCGCCAACAAACGCCTGGCCGAATGGATAAGCCGCTACACCCGGCTCTACGGGGTCGAACCGAATACCTGGGATGTGATGGCCTACGCCGGCGCCGATATTTTCATCCAGGCGTTGCGGCAAGCCGGCCCCAACCCGACCACCGCCAAAGTTTCCGCCGCGCTGGAGCACACCCACACCACGCGCGATTTCTTCGGCAATCCGGATTTCGTCATCACGCCCACCGACCATCTTGCCAACCGCCGCGTCCGGATTGCGCAGGTAGTTGATGGGCGCTGGCGCAACCTTACGGATTACCTCCAATAGGCCGGCGCAACACGACAGCTATGAAAATCCGCTTCACCAAGATGCATGGCCTCGGCAATGACTTCGTCGTCATCGACGCCGTACGCCAGGATGTCGCGCTGACGCCCGCCCAGGCGCGCTGGCTGGCTGATCGCCACTGCGGCGTCGGCTGCGACCAGGTCCTGCTGGTCGAAAAATCGCCGCAACCGGATGTCGATTTCGCCTACCGGATTTTCAACGCCGACGGCGGCGAGGTCGAGCAGTGCGGCAACGGCGCGCGCTGCTTCGTGCGTTTCGTGCATGCGCAGGGTCTCAGCGACAAGCATGAGATTCGCGTTGCCACCAAGTCAGGCGTGATCGCTCCGCGTCTGGAGATCAATGGCGAAGTCAGCGTCGATATGGGCGTGCCGGTGTTCGCACCTGCCGAAATTCCCTTCGTCAGCGACAGCGGCGCCACGGTGCAAGCCTTGCAGGTGGACGACCGGCTGTTCGAGATCACCGCCGTGTCGATGGGCAACCCGCATGCGGTACAGGTGGTCGATGCCATCGACGCTGCGCCGGTGGCGCACTACGGGCCGTTGATCGAGGCGCATCCCCGCTTCCCCCGCCGCGTCAATGCCGGCTTCATGCAGGTGCTGGATCGCCACGCCATCCGCCTGCGCGTGTACGAGCGTGGCGTCGGCGAAACCCTGGCCTGCGGTACCGGCGCCTGCGCCGCCGTGGTTGCCGGAATCAAGCGGGGACTGCTGGACACTCCCGTGCGCGTCAGCATGCCTGGCGGCGATCTCCACATCGCCTGGAACGGCGGCGCTAGTTCCGTCATAATGACCGGACCGGCGACCACCGTATTCACCGGCGAAACCGACTTACCCGCCGAATTACCCGATTAGAAAAACCACTTGAAAGCCGAAGCCGCCATGGACGCCAATGAAGTCGCCAGCTACCTGAAGAATCACCCGGAATTCTTCGACCATTACGCCGACTTGCTGTCGCAAGTGAGCATTCCCGACCCGCACGGCGGCCGCGCCATCTCCATCACCGAGCGCCAGCTCGGCGCCTTGCGCGAGCGCAACAAGCTGATCGAGGCCAAGCTGGCCGAGTTGATCCGCTACGGCGAGGAAAACGACGCCATCTCCGAGAAAGTGCATCACCTGGCGGTGGCGCTGATCGCGGCCAGGGATTTTTCCAGTGTGACGCGAGTGCTGTATTCGCACCTCGGCGGCGCTTTCGCCGTGCCGCATGTAGCGCTGCGATTGTGGGGGGTAGCAGCGCCGATGCCGGAATTTTCGTCTGCGGATCAGGCGACCATCACTCTGGTCAATGAACTCCAGCATCCCTATTGCGGCCCGAATACCCACCTCGACGCGCTCGCCTGGCTCGGCAGCGACATACGCTCGCTGGCGCTGACGCCGCTCAGGCGCGGCAACGAAACCATCGGGCTGCTGGCGCTCGGCAGCGAAGAGGCGCATCGCTTCTACCCGCAGATGGGTACCATGTTCCTCACGCGCTTCGGCGATATCGCCGCCGCCGCTCTGTTGCGCACACTGGAATAATCATGGACCCGGCGGTCGCAGCGCACGGCGAAACCGCCCGCACCGTCATGGAATTCTTTCTCGCCGCCCAGGCCCATGAACGGCGCGCCAGCCCGCATACCCTGTCCGCTTACCGGCGCGACCTGGCAATGTTGCGGCAACTCAGCGCGGCGAACTCTTTCACCGCGCTGGCCGCATTGACTACGCTGGATATTCGTCGTTATGCCATGCAATTGCATAGCCGCGGCCGTTCGCCGCGCTCCATCGCCCGCAGCCTGTCGGCCTGGCGCAGTTTCTACCGCTGGCTGTGCCGCAACCGGCAACTGCCGCTGAATCCCTGCCAGGGCGTGCGTCCGCCCAAACGCAGCCGCGACTTGCCCAAGGCGCTCTCGGTCGACCAGGCCGGCGCGCTACTGGAAGGCGTCACGCCCGGCGAGTTGTCTCTCAATCTGCTCGAGTTGCGCGACCAGGCGATGTTCGAACTGTTTTATTCTTCGGGCCTGCGCCTGGCGGAACTGGTCTCGCTTGACCGGGATCAAGGGCTGGACCTTGCCGCCGCAGAAGTCACGGTCACCGGCAAGCGCGGCAAGACGCGCAGCGTGCCGGTGGGCGGCAAGGCGCTCGCCGCCGTACATAACTGGCTGGCGCGGCGCAACGAGCTGGCGGCGCCCGGCGAAACCGCGCTGTTCGTCAGCCGGCGC
>JACQAO010000031.1 GCA_016194935.1 Betaproteobacteria bacterium | reverse complement strand
TCTGGCCGAGGTGCAGTACCGTTTCAATCGTCGCTTCGATCTCAAGTCCATCCTGATCCGACTCGTCCGTGCTGCAGTACTTACCCGCCCGCGACCTGAGCATATGATTAGACTGGCTGAGGTTGGGGGCTAATCAAGATAATCATTGGTATGAGTATGTGGCGGACTATTGAATCCGGCCGGCAGTTTTACAAAAGAGCCATGCGCACCGTTGTTTCTATCTCCATATGCCTGTGCGGATTTGAGAGGACCGAAGGCGGCTTGCTCATATTTCAATGCAGTCACGGGAATGCTGACCGATACATCCGCTGCGCTGCATAGGTTGACGTACAAGGCCGTGGCAAGAACAACAGAGAAAGTAATTTTCATGTAATCAACTCCGAGTGTTAAGTGCAATATCGCACCGATAGGATTCCTTAAAACCGACCTTCGAATCGACCGGTTAAGAATTACCGGTTCCGTGGGCCGCCTGCGGTAAATGCCATCAAACTTTCCCGTCATGGGAGGATGCTTCGATACCGCCGCCGCACTATATGCAATACAATTTACCTTGAACAGTACGCACAAACAGCGCCCATAGTTCCCTATTTGATACTGTTGGAGATCGAAATGCGAAAACAACGGCACACGGCCTATACCCATTGCCCGGTGGAGGCGACCCTGGACATCATCGGCGGCAAATGGAAATCCATCCTTCTGTTTCGGGTGCTGGAAGAAACCCGGCGCTTCAACGAGCTTCGCCGTCTCGTACCCAACCTGACCCAGCGAATGCTGACCAACCAGTTACGCGAACTGGAAAGCGACGGCCTGATCGCGCGCAAGGTCTATGCGCAGGTTCCGCCCAAGGTGGAGTACTCGATCACCGACCTGGGTAAAACTCTGGAGCCAGTCTTGCTGGCTTTGACGAAATGGGCAGAAGAGCATATGCAGCCGAGAATGGCCAGCAGAAGCCAATCGGTGGCGACGCCGGCTTCGTCGCTGCCTGCGTGATCCGCTCGCTGACAAGCATATGGAATCCTGCACTCCAGCCCGCTATGCGCAGGGAATCGCCATGGGTCGCATAAAACTGGTCGGACATATGGCTGCGGCTTGCCTTGCCCTGCTCCTGGTTTTCCCCGCCACTGCTGCCGAGCCACTGCCGCTCGAGCTCATCAAGCTACCGCCAGGCTTCGCCATCGAGCTCTGGGCGCGGGTCGACAACGCCAGGCAGATGACCCTGGGGCGGCATGGGAGCAGCGGCGGTACGCTGTTCGTCGGCTCGATGCGCGCGGGCAAGGTGCATGCAGTGCGCTACGATGAAAATTACCGTGCAACGCAAATCATCCGGATCGCCGATGGGCTGCAACTTCCCGTCGGGGTGGCCTACCGCGACGGCAGCCTGTATGTTTCCGCCGTCAGCCGCATCCTGCGCTACGACGACATCGAACGGCGCCTGGAGCATCCGCCTGCGCCTGTTGCAGTCACCGACAAGCTGCCGACGGAAACACATCACGGCTGGAAATTCATCGCCTTCGGCCCGGACGGCAAGCTGTATGTGCCGGTCGGGGCGCCTTGCAACATCTGCGCGCCGGATGCCGAGCGTTATGCCAATATTCTCAGAATGGACGTGAGCAAAGGCGCCGACGCGGGCAGCGTCGAAGTGTATGCGCGCGGCGTGCGCAACAGCGTCGGCTTCGACTGGCAGCCGGGCAGCGGCGAATTATGGTTCACCGACAATGGCCGCGACCTGCTCGGCGACGAGCTGCCGCCCGACGAACTGAATCGTGCGCCGCGCGCCGGAATGAATTTCGGCTATCCCTACTGTCACGGCGGCGACCTGCCCGACCCGGAGTTTGGAGCGCAACACAATTGCAGCGAGTTCGTCCCGCCGGCGCAGAAGCTCGGGCCGCACGTTGCTGCGCTGGGCATGCGCTTCTACACCGGGAGCATGTTCCCGGCGGAATACCGCCAGCAGATCTTCATCGCCGAGCATGGCTCGTGGAACCGCTCAAAGAAGATCGGCTACCGTGTCTCGCTGGTGAAGTTGCCGGATGGCAAAGCAGTGGCTTACCAGCCCTTCGCCACTGGCTGGCTACAGGGCGAAACTGCCTGGGGCCGGCCCGCCGACGTGCTGGTGCTGCCCGACGGCTCGCTGCTGGTTTCCGACGACCACGCCGGGGCGATCTACCGCATTGTCTATCGCCGCTGATTCAATTCCATTCCTCAAAGCACGTCATGACCAAATCCATACCCTCAGGTCCGCGCGAAATCCTCACTCCGTACCGGCCCATTCCCCTGACGGTGCCGGAGGGGATGAAGCATAACGAGTTCTTCAACAGCACGGAGAATCTCAACGATCTGGTGCACAACAACGGCTTGCTGATGAATCCGGAAAACCTGTTGCTGTATCGCAAGGCACTGGGACACAGCACCGCCTTCGACACCTCGATCATCTACAACACTTCGCAGGCAGTCCTCAATCCCTTGGGCAGGCCGGTGCGGCGCACCCAGGTGCCGGCCAACGTGATCCATGTATGGAACCGCATGAACCAGATCATCATCGACTACATGCTGGAGCTGTACCCAAATCCGGACGAGGCGCTGATCCTGGCCGGCGAGGCGAGCCTGGACGCCACCTGGCCGCTGACTTCGCCGGGAGTTCCGAGCATTCGCATGCTGCACAACCACTTCATCATTTTTCCCAAGGATGAACTGCGCAGCGCCAAACTGGCTGACCCGAACAACCCCAACCTCACCGACGGTGGCCAGCACAGCCTGTTCCAGGCTTATATGCGCGAGGTGTATCGGGAGTTTTTCGACCAGGCGCTGCACCTGGAAATCCTCCGGCCCGCCAGCGAGGCCGAGGCCCGCATCGAGTTGACCGGCTACCCGCAGGGATTGCCGAGTTGGGAGATACAGGGCGGCGCGGCGGCGCTCAAGGACGTGCGTTTCTGGAAAGAGTACGACGAAATCCTCAAGGGCTTCATCGATTTCTACCGCAGCTTCTTCTCGCAGGTGTCGAGCCGGAATGCACCTATCCTCGACGATGTGTATTTTCCGGCGCAAGTGGAGAGTGTGCTGCTGTTCAACAATGATTTCATGAAGACCGCGAAGAAGGTGCGCGAGCATTGCATCATCGACGCCAAATACGCCAACGCGATCCGCTGGCAGCCGGCCTTCAAGCAACTCATTTACCGCAATGACCAGGGCAAGCTGATCGTCACCATCAGCCAGAATTCCATCGGCAATGCGATTACCGAATTGCTCGGGGTAGTGGTGAACCGCAGCGCCGATGCCGAAGCTTACGCACGCCATGAGCCGCGCTTGATCCAGCGTTTGCTGGAAGTGCGCCGCCGCCTGGTCGAAGCCGATCTGGGCGAAGGGATCGGCACCGACTATTGGCCTCGGACATAATCGGTGAATGCTCCATGACCGCAACTCCCGACAGACAGGGTATGTTCAACATTGTGGAAACAGGAGTGGCGGATCTTCAGGCGGCGATGCAGTCCGGCAAAGTGAGCTCGCAACAACTGGTCAAAGCCTACCTGGCGCGCATCCGCTCCGTCGATCAGGCCGGGCCGCGCATCAATTCCATCATCGAACTGAATCCGGACGCTGTTGCGATTGCCGCAGCGCTGGACAAGGAGCGCAAAACCACGGGAGCCAGAGGTCCGCTGCACGGGATCCCCGTGCTGATCAAGGACAATATCGCCACGGCTGACAAAATGCAGACTACTGCGGGTTCTTTGGCGTTACTGGGCGTGAAGCCGCCACGCGACGCCTTCCTGGTCACCAAACTACGCGCGGCGGGCGCCGTCATCCTTGGCAAGACCAATCTCTCCGAGTGGGCGAACATGCGCTCAACGCGATCCACCAGCGGCTGGAGTGCGCGCGGCGGTCTGACACGCAACCCCTACGCGCTGGATCGCAACACCGGTGGTTCAAGCTCGGGATCGGCGGCGGCGGTTGCCGCGAGCCTCGTCACGCTGGCGGTAGGCACCGAGACCGATGGCTCGATCACCTCGCCGGCGTCGATCAACGGACTGGTCGGCATCAAGCCGACGCTGGGACTGATCAGCCGCAATGGCGTCATTCCCATCGCACACTCGCAGGATACTGCCGGACCGATGACCCGCAGCGTAGCCGATGCGGCGCTGTTGCTGACGGCACTGGCGGGCGTCGATGCGCGCGATGCGGCGACAGTGCACAGCTCCGGCAATATCCACGACTACGCCAAATTTCTCGATGCTGAAGGTTTAAAGGGCGCGCGCATTGGCGTGGTACGCAGCCATTTCGGCGAATCCAACGATCTGGCGTCCGCTGTGGCGGAAGAGGCGTTAAAAGTACTCAAAGCGAAAGGAGCGATTCTGGTCGATCCGGTTGATCTGCCGAATGCGGACAAGTACGGACAGACCGAGCTCGAGGTGCTGCTCTACGAACTGAAAGCCGACATGGAAGCTTATCTCGCGGAATTCGCGCCCGGTTCATCCATCAAGACACTGCAAGACATTGTCGACTTCAACGAAAACAACGCTAAGCGCGAAATGCCATTCTTCGGGCAGGAATATTTTTTGCAGGCTGTGGCGAAAGACGGGCTGGCCAGCAATGAATACCTGGATGCCCTGGAAAAAAATCACCGCTACTCGCGCACGGAGGGTATCGACCAGGTATTGCGGGAGCATCGGCTGGACGCCTTGCTTGCGCCGACCGGCGGCCCCGCATGGCTGACAGACTTCATCAAAGGCGACGCCGGCGGCGGCGGTTTTACCTCGCCGGCTGCGGTGGCGGGATATCCGCATATCACCGTGCCGGCGGGGCAGGTGTTCGGATTGCCGGTGGCCATATCGTTTGTCGGCGCGGCATGGAGCGAACCGACGCTGATCCGGCTCGCCTATGCGTATGAGCAGGCGACCAAACATCGCTGCGCCCCAACATTTGCCGAGTCATTGAACCTCGTCAAGCCAGCGCCTTAGCCACCAGTTCGTGCACATCTTTGGACAAGCCTTTTGATTTCGCCACATCTTGTAACGCTGCCTGCATTTGTTTCTGCAAAGCGGGCAAGTACTTTTTCCAGTGATCCAGCGTACGTACCAGGCGAGCGGCGACTTGCGGGTTGATGGCGTTGAGCGCAATCACCTGTTCGGCCCAAAAGGCGTAGCCGCCGCCATCCGGCGCGTGGAACCGGGATGGATTACCGTTGCAAAAACTAAAAATCAGGCTGCGGGCCCGGTTGGGATTCTTCAGCGTAAAGGCAGGATGAGTCGTCAGTTTGCGCACAGCTTTTACGTCAGTGTGTTCAGTGACCGCTTGCAGACTGAACCATTTGTCGATGACCAGCGCCTCATTTTCGAAGGCCTGGTAGAAACGGTTTAGCGCTTGCTCAGAACTGCCGCTGCTGGTATTAAGCAACGCCATCAAAGCGGCAAGGCGATCCGCCATATTGTCGGCAGCGTCGATTTGGGAGTGGGCAAGTTGCAGCGTGCTTTGATCTGCCCGTTCCAGCAGATAAGACAGGCACAGGTTTTTTAAGCCGCGCTTGCCTGCCGATCCCGCATCCGGATGGTATTTTCCTGGGGTAAGATTGCTCCGATATGCCGCAATAAAATCTTCCCTGAGTTTTTCGGACAACTTGTTGCGCATGAATTTTCGCGCCACATGGATAGCCTGCGGGTCGATGACCTTGCATTGCTCCGCCAGCATCAGCTCTGAAGGTAAGGTCAGCACCACTTCACGGAACGCCGGATCCAGCGATGAATCATTGAGCGTAGTGCGTAATGCGTTAATGAACAGATCGTCCAAAGACAGCTTTTCGCCGACTTGAATTTGCTGGATCAAGTTTAGCAACCGCTGAGTAGCCAGGCGCTGCCCTGCTTCCCAGCGATTAAATGGGTCGCTGTCATGCGCCATCAGATGTGCCAGCTCATCATCCGTATAGCTGTATTCCAGCTCCACCGGCGCAGAGAAATTGCGCAGCAAAGAGGGGGTCGGTTTTTCGGTAACCTGAGTGAAGTGGAAGGTCTGTTTTGCTTCCGTCAGTTCCAGCACACAACTTGTGGGGACAACGCTTGAAAGGCCCGCTCCCTGCAAATGCAAAGCCATGTCCTTACCTTGCGCGTCAAGTAAACCGACGGCAAACGGAATATGGAAGGGCAACTTGGCATCTTGCCCCGGTGTAGGACGACAGGTCTGCGTCAGCTTCAGTTCATAAGTCTGGTTTGCAGCGTTGTATTTGCTCTGCACCTGTACCTTGGGCGTGCCGGACTGGCTGTACCAGCGTTCAAACTGCGACAGGTCGCGGCCGCTACTGTCAGCCATCGCAGCGCGGAAATCGTCGCAGGAAACCGCCTGTCCGTCATGCCGCGCAAAATACAGGTCCATGCCTTTGCGGAAACCTTCGCGGCTCAACAGGGTCTGGTACATGCGCACCACTTCGGCGCCTTTTTCGTAAACGGTGGCGGTGTAGAAATTGCTGATTTCAACATAGCTGTCTGGCCGTACCGGATGCGCCATCGGCCCGGCGTCTTCGGAAAACTGCACCTGGCGCAACATGCGCACATCCTCAATGCGCTTTACTGCACGTCCGCTCGCTGTGCCGACCATGTCGGCGGAAAACTCCTGATCGCGGAACACAGTGAGCCCTTCTTTCAATGACAACTGGAACCAGTCGCGGCAGGTCACGCGGTTGCCGGTCCAGTTGTGGAAATACTCATGGCCCACAATAGCCTCAATATTCGCGTAATCGGCATCGGTGGCG
This sequence comes from Betaproteobacteria bacterium, assembly GCA_016194935.1. GTDB lineage: Bacteria > Pseudomonadota > Gammaproteobacteria > Burkholderiales > Rhodocyclaceae > JACRAR01. The sequence continues at coordinate 2,845 of JACQAO010000031.1, read as the reverse complement.
ATGTGGGGATTGGCCAGCACGCATTTGGTATTGAAAATATTCAGCCCCTTGTTTTCCATCGCGCCCATATTGAAATCGCTTACCGCGACGATCATGAACCGCTCAAGATCAAGCTCCAGCCCGTAGCGTTCCTCATCCCAGCGGATGCTGTGCTTGAGCGACTCCAGCGCATGCTCGGTCTTGTCAAGATTGCCCGGCTCAACCCACACCTGCAACAACACTTTGCGACCTGAGCACAGTTTGAACATCTCTTCCTGGCACACCAGCTTGCCTGCAACCAGCGCAAACAGATAGCAAGGTTTTTTGAACGGGTCTTCCCATTTGGCATAGTGGCGGCCCTTGTCCAGATCGCCTTGTTCGACCAGGTTGCCGTTGGACAGCAACACGGGATATTTCTTCTTGTCGCCGCGCAACATCACGGCGTACTTCGCCATCACATCCGGACGATCCGGGAAATAAGTGATCTTGCGGAAACCTTCCGCCTCGCACTGGGTAAAAAAATTACCGTTGGATACATACAAGCCCATCAGCGAGGTATTTTTTTCCGGCTGAAGCAGCGTTTCGATTTCCAGAGTGACTTTGTCCGGCGCATTGGCAATGCGCAACTTGCCTGCTTCAATCGTATAGCCGCCTTGAGCAAGTTTGCCGAGCGGTTTTCCGTTCATGCGCAACGCCACCAGCTTGACGTCTTCGCCATACAGCTCTATATCATGGCTGGCTGAAGCCGGATTACGCCGCATGGTCATGCGCGTTGACACGCGGGTCGCCGCAGGGTCCAGGTCAAACCCCATTTCTACGGTGTCTACCCAATAAGCCGGAGCAGTGTAGTCATGGCGGGAAATAGCAGTAGATGTATTTTTTGACACTTGACGTTGCTCCAGTAAAAAGCCGGGCGAGAGGAATTTTACCCATTCGACGGGCAGGAATACCAACGCGCACTCAAAAAGCATCTGGGTTTCGACATTGACAGCGGTTAACCAGTCCAGGATACTCGCGTGCGTTGAATTCCCATTCATTGATTCCAGCGGCTTGGAGGTGCATATGCAACAGCAGCACGCGCAGCGCAACGGCTGGTTCGCCTGAGGGCTATGGCAATGGAACGCTGGATCACGGCGGCCCTGGCCTACCTGCCGCGCTGGGTTGAACACCAGATGCGGCTCTCTGAGCAGCCCGGCTGTACGCTGGCCGTAACACACAATGGTCGCCTCGCGCTCGAGGCCGCGTTCGGCCACGCCGATAGCGCGCGGGGGATTGCGATGACGCCGCGTCATCGGTCAACTGTTGTCGCACAGCGCCGGTCTGGTGCGCGATGGCGCAGACGCCAGCCAGTGGGCCGAGCGGCGACCGTTTCTGAACGAGGCCGAATTACGCGCCGACCTGGCTGCCGGGCCGACGCTTGCGCCCGGCACGCGCTTCAAATATTCAAACCACGGTTACGGCCTGCTTGGCCTGGCAATCCAGGCCATCACCGGCGAACCCTACACAAGCTGGGTCATGCGCGAAATCGTTCTCGCCTCAGGCTTGCTGGAAACCGTGCCTGATGCACCGATGCTGGGCCGCAATACGCCGCATGCGCGCGGACACACATCCAAGCTGCCGCTTGGACGCCGGCTGGTAATTCCGGCCAACCAGCCGACCAACGCGCTGGCTGCCGCCACCGGCTTTGTCAGCACCGCCGCCGACCTGGCGCGATTCATGGGCAGCCTGGCGCCAGAGGCGAAGGTGAGCGTGTTGTCGGTCGCCAGTCGACGCGAGATGGTGCGCCGCCAGTGGAAGGATGCCTACAGCAGCGTTGAGCGCTGGTACGGTCTCGGCACAGTCTCCGGCACCCTATCGGGCATGGCGGGTGGCTGGGAGTGGTTCGGTCATACGGGTGGATTCCCGGGTGTCATCACGCGCTCGGTATGCGTGCCGTCGCAACAGGTCGCAATTTCCGTGTTGACCAACGCCGCCGATGGCATATCGCACACCCTGGTTGACGGCGCACTGCACATCCTGCAAGCCTGCGCCAAGCACGGTGCGCCATCGCGCCGCACTGCGGCGTGGAGCGGGCGCTGGTGGGGATTATGGGGCGCCATTGACCTGCTGCCGACGGCAGACCGCGTGCTGGTAGCCAGCCCGGGCCTGTCCAACCCCATGTTCGATGCGAGCGAAATCGAACTGACCGGGCCGCGCCGGCATGGCGCCGCACATGGCCGCATCATGCTGGCGGGCGGATTTGCTAACCACGGCGAGCCGGCGCGCTTGGAGTTTGGCGCAAATGGGCGTCCAAAATCGCTCTGGCTTGGCGGCATGCAACTACTGCCGGAGGCTGCGCTGGCCAGGGAAATACTGGCGCGCTACGACAAGCCGTGAACCCGTCAGTCCGCCTGCGCCTTCCACACGCACTGCCCGTTCGCCGAAGAACCCTGCCGCAGTGAAGTACCCCTCTTGCGCCAGGTGACTGATCGCCAAATGGTCTGTCATATCGTGGCGGAGCCATGACAGATTGACAGGCCATCCCGTCAGCGCGCTCCGTAGGGGATACCCTTGAGATGCCGACTTTTCGGTCGCGCTAAGCTGGTAGTATGGTATTTGCTCCAGCGATCAGGTCTGCGATGTTTGTATCATGGTAGGTAGTTGACATCCCCCCCCCCCCGAGCTACAGTGGAAATGCATCCAGTACGATCTCATTAGCGACACTTTCTGGGAGGATGGGAAGGCAAATGGGGAAGTCGGCGCTGTTTCGTCCCGAGGTTATGGCCGCCAAGCGCGGCGAATGGTTCGGCCACGTCATCCTGGTGCGCCCGCTCTCCTTTTCCTTTCTCACCGCGTTTGCCGTACTCTGCGCCGGGGCGATCCTCGC
>JACQAO010000023.1 GCA_016194935.1 Betaproteobacteria bacterium | reverse complement strand
TCGGCGCGCGCAATCATTTCTTCCACGGTGCCGGCAGTCACGTTCATGTAGTGACCTTTGACTTCGCCGGTTGCAGCAGATGCCTTATTCACGGCATCCATGCAATACAGGTAGCGGTCGCGCCAATGCATGAAGGGCTGGGAGTTGATGTTCTCGTCGTCTTTCATGAAGTCCAGGCCGCCCTTGAGCGCTTCGTAGACCACGCGGCCATAGTTACGACCGGACAGACCCAGCTTGGGTTTGGTGGTGGCGCCCAGCAACGGACGGCCAAACTTGTCCATGCGTTCGCGCTCAACGATTACGCCGGTCGCCGGACCCTGGAAAGTCTTGAGATACGCAATCGGAATACGCATATCTTCCAGACGCAAGGCCTTCACCGCTTTCATGCCGAACACGTTGCCGATGATCGATGCAGTCAGGTTGGCGATCGAGCCGCCCTCAAACAGATCGAGCTCGTATGCGATGTAAGCAAAATATTGCTGTTCGGTCTTTGTGCCTGGACCCGTGTTGGGGACGGGGTCAACGCGGTAAGCCTTGGCGCGATACATTTCGCAGGCGGTCAGGCGGTCAGTCCATACCACCGTCCAGGTCGCAGTGGAGGACTCGCCGGCCACTGCCGCCGCGCACTCTTCCGGCTCCACGCCCGCCTGCGGAGTCATGCGGAACATCGCCAGCACGTCAGTATCCTTGATCTTGTAATCGGGCTCCCAGTAGCCCATTTTCTTGTAGGGAATGACGCCGGATTTGTAGCGTTCCTTACCTTCCTTGATTGTTTCAGAAGCCATTTGATCGTCTCCAGTTTTAAAAGTTGAGTGATGCGAAAGATCGAGGACCCGTAGAGCGAGTCGGCACTATAGCCACGTTGGTGCATAAATAATAATTGTATTTATGACGACTAATCATAGATAATTATCTATATCAATATTTTCGAGAAACGACCATGAGGCATGCCACTTTACGCCAGCTCAAGGTTTTCGAATCGGTGGCGCGTAACCTCAGCTTCACCCGCGCCGCCGAAGAGCTGCACTTGTCCCAGCCTACGGTATCCATCCAGATCAAACAACTGTCCGCCATCGCCGGCTTGCCGCTGTTGGAACAGATCGGCAAACGCTTGTTCCTGACCGAAGCCGGACGCGAGCTGCTCAAGGTCTGCCAGGGTATTTTCGAGGGCCTGTCGCGCTTCGAGATGCTGGTGTCGGACATGCAGGGAGTGAAGGCCGGCAAATTGAGCCTGGCGGTCATCACCACCGCCAAGTATTTCGTGCCGCGCCTGCTCGGGCCGTTCTGCAAGCGCTATCCCGGCATCGACGTGTCTCTCAAGGTGCACAATCGAGAACGGGTGTTACAGAGCATGATTGACAACGAAGACGATCTATACGTGCTTGGGCAACCACCGGAACACCTGGAGGTGGTGCTTGAACCTTTCCTGGAAAATCCGCTGGTGGTGCTGGCCGCACGCAGCCACCCTTTAGCCGGAAAGAAAAACATTCCGCTCGCGCGCCTGGCGCAGGAGCCGTTTCTGATGCGCGAGCCGGGCTCCGGCACCCGCCTCGCCACCGAGCGTTTTTTCGGCGAGCGCGGACTGAAACTCAAAGTCAGGATGGAACTCGGCAGCAACGAAGCCACCAAGCAGGCCGTGGTCGGCGGGCTGGGCATTGCCGTGCTGTCGGCGCATACCCTCGCGTTGGAGCGCAGCAGTGATGAGCTGGCTTTTCTCGATGTCGAAGGCTTCCCGATACGCCGTCACTGGTACGTGGCCTACCCCAAAGAGAAGCAGCCGACAGTGGTGGCGCTGGCTTTTCTCGATTTCCTGCGCGAAGAAAGCAAGTTGCTGGGCGAAAAATATTTGCAGGGCATCACGGGATTTCCCGCCCTGGCGCGCGGGAAAAAACGCGGCAAGTAAGGGAGGGATAGGCGGTTCGCTGCGATGGGCGGCTACAAGGGCTTGGCTGGGCTTTACCGGGCAGATTGGGTTGCTGTTGGGTTGCTTGACATAAATAAACAATTTGTTTACTATTTCGATGGTGATTCAAACATTTGCATCCACCGAAACGGAACGCTTCTTTACCACAGGCAAATCGCGCCGACTGCCGCCTGAGGTTATCAAACGTGCAGCGATGCGATTAGTACAGATCAATGGTGCAGTGAGCATCGAGGATTTGCGGCTCCCGCCGTCCAATAGACTGGAAGCGCTGGCGCGTGATCGTGCAGGGCAGTGGTCTATCCGCATTAACGATCAGTGGCGCGTATGTTTCCGCTTTGAGAATGGCGATGCTTACGACGTTGAAATAGTCGACTACCACTGAGGAAAAATTAACATGGTCAAGAATGGGTTACCTGCAATTCATCCTGGTGAATTCCTGGGCGAAATCCTGGTAGAAATGGGCATCTCGCAAGCTGAGTTCGCCCGAGCCATCGGAGTGTCGCCCATGAGGGTTTCGCATATCGTCAAGAGCGCCCGTCCGGTAACGGCAGAACTGGCGTTGCTGTTCGGTCGCGCCTTCGGCCAGTCGCCGCAATACTGGCTCAATCTGCAAGCTTCTTATGATCTGAAAACAGCGGAGACAAACATCGGCGGACGTCTCGCCAGCGTACACTCGTTTGCACATTAACCGGCTCCGGGAAATCGGACAGCAGGAACTACACGGCGAAACTCAAGACTGAGGCGGCAATCGCTGCACTGAATCCACGGATCCACGGATCCACGACCCACTACCCGCCCAGCGCCTTATACAACTGGGCGAGCGTGGATAGCAGCAGACGGCGGGTTTGCAGCACATTCTGCTGCGCTACATCGAGATCGCGCCGAACATCGAGTACCTCCAGATACGCAGCTACGCCTGCCTGGTAGCGTGCTTCGGTCAAACGCAGGCGTTCCGTCTGAATCTGCTGCGAGCGCTCTTGTGCAGTCTGCTGTTCGGTGAGCTGCGCATTGGCTGCGAGCAGGTCGGCCACTTCGCGGAAGGATTGCTGGATGGTCTTCTCGTATTCGGCGACAGCGATATGCTGGCGCGCTTCGGTCAGATCGACATTCGCCTGAGTGCGTCCAGCATCGAACAAGGGCAGGCGCAGCACCGGCTGGAAACTCCAGGCGCCGCTGCCGCTCTCGAACAATCCGGTGAGACTGCGGCTGGCTGTTCCCAGCGCGCCGGTCAGCGTAATACGCGGCAGGAAGGCGGCGCGGGCGGCGCCGATATTGGCGTTGGCGGCAACCAGTTTTTGCTCGGCGGACAAAACATCGGGGCGGCGCAGCAGTATTTCCGAACTCAGCCCGGATGGCGGATGGAATGTCAACCCTTGCTGGTCCAGGCTGCGGCCCGGCGGCAGCCCGCTTATCAGCTCTGCCGACTGCTTGCCCACCAGCAGTTGCAACTGGTTGGCAGCCGCAGCGCGGCTGCGTTCCAGGCTGGCGAGATCGGCGCGCGCCGTCTCGAACGCGCTATCCGCTTGCAAAAAATCCAGGTCGCTGGCAATCCCGACGCTACGCCGCTGCTGCATCAGCTTGCGCGCTGCGCTGCGGTTGTCGACCACTGCCTGCGCCAGGTGCACGCGCTGATCCAGCTCGAGTTGACTGAAATAAGCATTCGCCACATCTGCAATCAGCGACAGGCGAAAGGCGCGCTGTGCCGCTTCGCTGGATAAATAGCTGGCCAGCGCGGCTTCGTTCAGGCGGCGCACGCGACCCCAAAAATCCAGTTCGTAGGAAACGACGCTGGCGTTGACATCGTAGCGCTGCGTATTCAACTGACGCCCGGTGGGACTCAGGTCGGTCGGCGTCAGACTGGCGCTGCGTCCGGCGGACAAGTCGACATTCGGCCAGCGCTCAGCGCCCTGGATGCCGTAAAGCGCGCGCGCCTCGGCGATGCGCGCGGTGGCAATGCGCAGGTCGCGGTTATGCTCCAGCGCCAGACCTATCAAGGCCTGCAAGCGCGGGTCGGGAAAAAATTTGCGCCAATCCTGCGGCACTGCCGCAGTGCCTGGCGTGACGCTAGATGTGGCGCCCGGTGCGGCGGATGCGGATTCTCCGCGCGTCGCCGCCCCCCAATCCGCCGGTACCGGCGCTGCCGGTCGCACATAGTCCGGGCCCATGGCGCAGCCGGATAACGCGGCGATCATGGACATCAGGGTGAGCAATCGCTTACTCATGTGAATCCTCCTGGCACCGGGCATGGCCTGGGAAGATGCGCCTCACCACCACGAAAAACACCGGCACCAGGAACACCGCCAATAAAGTCGCGGCGATCATGCCGCCCATCACGCCGGTGCCGATGGCGTGGCGGCTGTTGGCGCCGGCACCGGTGCTGATGGCAAGCGGCAGGACGCCGAAAATGAAGGCGATGGAAGTCATCAGGATCGGCCGGAAGCGCAGCCGGCAGGCCTCCAGGGTGGCGTCGATCAGCGGCATGCCGCGCTCCTGCAAGTGGCGGGCAAACTCGATGATGAGAATGGCGTTCTTCGACGACAGGCCGATGATGGCGATCAGGCCGACCTTGAAATACACGTCATTGGGCAAGCCGCGCAAATGCACGGCGACCAGGGCGCCGAAGATACCCAGCGGCACCACCAGCAATACCGCGAACGGGATAGCCCAGCTTTCGTAGAGCGCCGCCAGGCAGAGAAACACCACGATGAGCGAGAGGGCAAACAGATATCCTGCCTGACTACCGGAAAGCACTTCCTCAAAAGAAGTGCCTGACCACTCGAAGCCGAAGCCCGGCGGCAATTGCGCCGCCATGTTTTCCATTGCCTGCAGCGCTTCGCCTGTACTGTGTCCAGGCGCCGGGCCGCCAGATATTTTCATTGATGGCAAGCCATTGTAGCGATCCAGCTTGGGCGAGCCGACGATCCAGTGCGGCGTGGCGATTTCAGACAGCGGGATCATTTCGCTGCGGGCATTTCTCACCGGCAGCCGCAAAATCTCTTCGGGCCGCGTGCGTACACTCGGCTCGGCCTGCATCTGCACCCGGAGAATCCGGCCATTGCGGACGAAATCGTTGATGTAGGCCACCCCCAGCGTCGACTGCAAAGTCTCGTTGAGATCGGCGAGATCGATCCCCAGCGCACGCGCCTTGGGACGGTCTATGTCCAGCAGCAGTTGCGGCCCGGCCTCCTGGCCTTCCGGTCGCACTCCCGCCAGCACAGGATTCTTGCCGGCCATGCCCAGCATCATGTTGCGCGCTTCCAGCAGCTTGTCGCGTCCCTGGCCGCTGCGATCTTCCAGGCGGAAGTCGAACCCGCCGACTGCCGCCAACTCCGGAATCGGCGGCGCATTGATGGCAAAAATCATCGCCTGCTTGATGCCGAACAGCGCCATGTTGGCGCGCCGCACCAGGTTCATGACGCTGTGCTCGGGGCCGGGACGCTCATTCCACTCTTTCAGGCGCACAAAGACGATGGCGGCATTCTGGCCGCGCCCGAAGAAGGAAAAACCGGCGACGCCGATGACGTGCGCCACCTCCGCCTGCTTGGTGTAAAACTGCTCCGCCTGGGAAAGCACTTCCAGCGTGCGTTGCTGGGTTGCGCCGGGCGGCAACTGAATCAGGCTGATCAGGTAGCCCTGGTCTTCTTCGGGCAGGAAACTGCTGGGCAGTTTGGTCAACAACCAGCCTGCCGCAACCAGGATGACGGCGTACAGCGCCAGATAAAACCCGGTTTTCTTGAGCGCCTTCGCCACACCCGACTGGTAGCGGTGCGTGGTGCGGGCGAAGAAGCGATTGAAAGCGCCGAACAACCCTTTGCTCGGCAGCACCTCCCCGGCGGGAACGTGCTTCAGCAAAGTTGCGCACAACGCCGGCGTCAACGTCAGGGCCATCAGCGCCGAGAACATCATGGTCAACACCAGGGTCACGGCGAACTGGCGGTAGATGGCGCCGACCGAGCCGCCGAAGAACGCCATCGGCACGAACACGGCGGACAGCACCAGGGTAATCGCAATGATCGCGCCGAAAATCTGGTCCATCGCCTTTCTGGTCGCATCGCGCGGCGACAGGCCTTCTTCACTCATGATGCGTTCGACGTTTTCCACCACCACGATGGCGTCATCCACCACGATGCCGATGGCCAGCACCATGGCAAACAGGGTCAGCACATTGATTGAATAACCCAGCAGATACAGCCCGACCATCGCGCCGGTCAGCGCCACCGGCACGACGATGGCGGGGATGAAGGTGGCGCGCAGGTTTTCCAGGAACAGATACATCACCAGGAACACCAGCAACATCGCCTCCGCCAGCGTGATCACCACCTCCCTGATCGAGATGTCGACGAAGCGCGAAGTGTCGTATGGCACCAGCCACGCCACGCCCTTGGGAAAACTCTTTGCCAGCTCGGCGAACTTGTCCTTGACCGCCTTGGCGGTGTCGAGCGCGTTGGCGCCAGGCGCCAGGCGCACGGCGATGGCGGCGGCGGGCTGGCCATCGAGACGTGCGGAGATCGAATAATCCTGCGCGCCCAGCTCGACCCGCGCGACATCCTTGACGCGCACCGTGGAACCGTCTGCATTGGCGCGAACAATGACATTGCCGAATTCCTCCGGGGTGGACAAGCGGCCCCGGGTGACGATCACGGCGTCGAGTTGCTGGCCGGCTGCCGCCGGCAGTTGGCCGAGTTCGCCGGTAGCGATCTGGGCATTCTGAGCGCGTACCGCCTTGGTGACGTCGCCCGGCGTGAGGCCGTAGGATTGCAGCCGGTCGGGCTTGAGCCACAGGCGCATCGAATACTCGGTGCCAAACAGGATGGCCTCGCCGACGCCGGGTACCCGGCGGATATTCTCCAGCACGTTGGACGCCATATAGTTGCCCAGCGCCACGTAGTCGAAACTCTTGTCCGGCGAATACAGCGCAATGAACATCAGGTAGTTGCGCGCCGCCTTGGTGACGCCGACGCCGAGCCGCCGCACATCCTCCGGCAGGCGCGCCTCAACACGTTTGATGCGGTTCTGCGTGTCGACCGAGGCTACATCCAGGTCGGTGCCGGCCTCGAAAGTCAGGGTGATGGTGGCGCGATCCTGCTCGCTCGACGAATCCATGTACTGCAAGTGCTCGATCCCGTTCATCTCCTGCTCGATCAGGGCAGTGACGGTTTCCTCGACCACCTGGGCCGACGCCCCCGGATAGCTGGCATTGATGGCCAGGGCCGGCGGCGCCACCGCCGGGTAGGAAGATACCGGCAACTTGCGCACCGCCAGGCCGCCGGCGAGCAGGATCACCAGCGCAATCACCCAGGCAAAAATCGGCCGGTCTATGAAAAATTTAGCGAGCATGGCGCGGCCTTATTGGTTTTTTTCGGGCTGGGCAGACGCAGGTACCCAGGGCTTGGGCTTGACCACCGAACCTGGCCGCACCTTTTGCAAGCCGTTGACGATGACCTTCTCGTCGCCCTTGAGTCCTTCCGCAATCATCCAGTCTCCCCCGTCCATGCCGGCAGTTTTGACAGGCAGTGGAACGACCTTGTCCTGGGCATCTACAGTAAGCACATACTGGCCCTGCGGCCCTGCCTGTATTGCGCGCTGGGGAAGTTTGATGACATTACTGGCCTGCGCCTGGGGGTAGCGGATGCCAACAAACTGGCCGGGCAGTAATTCGTGTTTCGGGTTGGGAAACTCTGCGCGCAACGACACCGAACCGGTACTCGGATCGACGGCCAGGTCGGTGAATAACAATTTACCGGGCAGCGGATAGAGGCTGCCATCCTCCTGCACCAGCTCGACCCGGCCTTGTTCGGCGCGCTTGAGTTTGCCGGCTTTCATTCCCTGCCGCAGGCGCAACAGATCGGTATTGGACTGGGTAAAGTTGGCGTAAATCGGGTCGATCTGTTCTATCGTCGCCATCTGCGTCGGCTCGCTCTTGCCGACCAGCGCGCCCTCGGTCACCAGGGCGCGGCCAATGTGTCCTGAAATCGGCGCCGGCACCCGGGTGTTTTCCAGGTCGATTTGCGCGCGGCTCAACGCGGCTTCCGCCTGCTTCTGCTTGGCCAGTGCAAGATCGAATTCCTGCTGGCTGACGGCCTTGACCGCCAGCAGGGTCCGATAGCGCTCGACCGTCAGCCGGGCAATGTCCGCATCCGCCTGCGCTGCCGACGCGCTCGCCCGGTAGTTGCGGTCGTCGATCTGGAATAACGGGGTACCCGCTTTCACATCACTGCCCTCTTCGAACAGGCGCTTTTCGACGATGCCCTCGACACGCGCCCTGACCTGTGCCGTGCGTACCGCCTGCAAGCGCCCCGGCAAATCCTGGGTCAGCGTAACGCTGCCGGCGGCGGCAGTCACCACATCGACTTCGGGCGGCGGCGGGCCGCCGCCCATAGCGCCAGCTTGCTTGTCGGCGCCATCGCCGCAGGCAGTCAGCGCCAGAGACAACAACCCAAGGGCGAGCTTGCGGCGGGGGATTGTGAGCATCATCTTTCTCCGTGAAGTTCTCAACTGCGAGGCGCCGCCTCGCAAAAATTGGCTATGATACGCCTAGTTTTGACGTCATCAGGCAACAGCGGTTGACGAAAAAAGCAGCCGGTATTGTTGGGCGTCACACTCCCGAACAGAGGCTAGAAAATGCGGGCGAAGAAAGGGATGATCACGCGGTAGAGTGTAATGCCTGCCAGGATAGGGGGCGCAATAACCCCAAAGAACGCCAGGAATCGCTCACGACCATGACTGGCGCGATACCCGCGCAACCATGTCACGAAGACAAAGATATTGATCGCGATTTGGAACAGACCGGAAACAACATTCAATCCTACGAAGAAGTCGGTGAGATTCGCGATAAGGAAGAAGGCGAGCCCGGTCACTGCTGAAATCGCCATCCATCGTCGATTGTTACTCATGGGGAGAACCTCCTTTGCAAGTTCCGAAACCGCCGACCTCGTTCAGTCGAGTTCCAACGTTGATCGGAACTCCGGTCGGCTCACCAACTCCCCCAGAGCGGTTACGAAGTCCGGCGAATCCTGAAACGGGTGATCTCGATAGACCTCGGCGTATGCCTCATCCAGTCCCGTTATCTCGGCGCCGACACGTTTCGAAACATCGCGTACGTACGTCACGCACTCCCTGGCAAACCTCAAGTTGCCGGGATCGATGTGTCCCGCCGCGATGAATCCCCGCGTCTTTTTGGCGCAGCGGCAGGGGTTGGCGGTGTTGATCAGCCCGCACTTGTCCTCCATGAAATTCCGCAGGTCGCGGCGGGCGCGAGCGAGTTTCTGCCGAAAGTTGTCCCGGCTTAGTTCCAGCAGCTCCGCACCGACGGCGTCACTAACGCCGAAAATACTGCCGAGGATGAAAATCAATCGCTGCCCCCGATCCAGGCACAGCAACATGCCGGAGGTACAGCCGATTCGCGCCTCCGCGATGATGAGTTGCTCGTCAACCGGAACCGCCTGTAGATCCGGCAGATCCAGTTCCGCGTCTGGCATGTCGTCGAGGTTCTGTCCATACTGTGCGAACGTAATCTCCCTCGATTCGGCGCGGCTGCGCTTTACATTCAAGAGGTGGTTGATGGCGATGCGGTAAAGCCAGGTGCGAAGACTGCTACGTCCCTCAAATGTCGAGAGTCTCGTCAACAGTTTTATCAAGACCTCTTGTGTGGCGTCTCTAGCGTCCTCCGGGTGGTGCGCCATTCGCAGCGCAAGATTGTAGATCCACGCCTGATGGCGCAGGACCAGTTCTTCGAGAGCGGCCTGGCTGCCTCCCTTGGCCAACCGGACGAGCTCCTGGTCCCGCTCTTCACCTGCAGCGATGTCCGCAAACGGGTTGAGGTTTCTTGCCATACCCTGTTAGACACAGGCGGAACACATCTGTGACAGTAGGTTTCGATCTATCGAAGGGAACGGTCGTTGCAATGCCCTCGGCAAGACGCGCCAGACCTCAGCGGATGACGCCCAACAATGCTTAATGCGAACGCTTGCGCAGTTTCTGGATGGCGGAGAGTTGCGCAATTGCTTCGGCCAGCTCGGCCTGGGCGCGCGCGTAATCCAGCTCGGAACTGCGCGTAGCCATTGCTTCTTCGGCTTTCTTTTTAGCGTCTATGGCCTTGGCTTCGTCCAGGTCCTTGCCGCGAATTGCGGTGTCGGCGAGTACCGTCACCTTGTTGGGCAGAACTTCCAGCAAGCCGCCGGCAACGAAGAATAATTCTTCAGCTTCCTGGTGCGGCAGCTTGACCCGCACGGTACCCGGCTTGATGCGCGTCATCAGCGGCATGTGGCCGGGCAGTATGCCCAGCTCGCCAGCCTCGCCGGGCAGCACGACAAACTCCGCCAGGCCCGAGAAGATAGCCTCTTCCGCACTGACGACGTCGACGTGGATGGTCATTGCCATTTGATTGCTTCCTTATTGTATCGTCTTGGCTTTCTCGAAAGCCTCGTCGATAGTGCCGACCATGTAGAACGCCTGTTCCGGCAGATGATCGCATTCGCCGTTGATGATCATCTTGAAGCCGCGGATGGTTTCCTTGAGCGATACGTACTTGCCCGGCGAGCCGGTGAACACTTCAGCGACGAAGAAGGGCTGGGACAGGAAGCGTTGAATTTTGCGGGCGCGGTACACCAGCAGCTTGTCTTCCGGGGCCAGCTCGTCCATGCCGAGAATGGCGATGATGTCGCGTAATTCCTTGTAACGCTGCAAGGTCTGCTGCACGCCACGGGCGGTGTCGTAATGCTCCTGGCCGATGACGTTTGGGTCGATCTGGCGCGAGGTGGAATCGAGCGGGTCTACCGCCGGATAGATGCCCAGCGAAGCGATGTCGCGCGACAGCACCACGGTAGCGTCGAGGTGGCCGAAGGTGGTGGCGGGAGACGGGTCGGTCAGATCGTCTGCCGGCACATACACGGCCTGGATGGAGGTGATCGAGCCGACCTTGGTCGAGGTGATGCGCTCCTGCAGGCGGCCCATTTCCTCCGCCAACGTCGGCTGGTAACCCACTGCCGAAGGCATGCGTCCCAAGAGCGCCGAGACTTCGGTGCCGGCCAGGGTGAAGCGGTAGATGTTGTCGACGAAGAACAGTACGTCGCGGCCTTCGTCGCGGAAGGCTTCGGCCATGGTCAGGCCGGTCAGCGCCACGCGCAGGCGGTTGCCGGGTGGTTCGTTCATCTGGCCATACACCAGCGACACCTTGTCAATGACGTTGGAATCCTTCATCTCGTGGTAGAAGTCGTTGCCCTCGCGGGTGCGCTCGCCCACGCCAGCGAACACCGAATAGCCGCTGTGCTCGATGGCGATGTTGCGGATCAGTTCCATCATGTTGACCGTCTTGCCCACGCCGGCGCCGCCGAACAGGCCGACCTTGCCGCCCTTGGCAAAAGGACAGATCAGGTCGATCACCTTGATGCCGGTTTCGAGCAGCTCGTTGGTTGAGGAAAGCTCGTCGAACTTGGGCGCTTTCTGGTGGATCGAGCGGCGCACGTCGGTGCCGATCGGGCCGGCCTCGTCGATCGGGCGGCCCAGCACGTCCATGATGCGACCCAAAGTTGCAGTGCCGACCGGCACTGAAATCGGCTTGCCGGTGTTCTCCACCATCACGCCTCGGCGCAGGCCGTCGGAAGAACCCAGGGCGATGGTGCGCACCACGCCGTCGCCCAACTGCTGCTGCACTTCCAGCGTCAACTCCGTGCCTTGCATGACCAGTGCGTCATACACCCTGGGCATCTGATCGCGCTTGAATTGAACGTCCACTACCGCGCCGATGCACTGAACGATTTCACCTTGACTCATCGTCATTCCCCAAATAACTCAATAATTCGTTGGTCAGCTACGCTTGACGCCGGGCTAAACCGCCGCCGCGCCGCTGACGATTTCGGCGATTTCCTTGGTAATCGCCGCCTGTCGTGTCTTGTTGTAGATCATCTGCAAATCCTTGATGACGGTGCCGGCGTTGTCCGAGGCGGCTTTCATCGCCACCATCCGGGCCGATTGTTCCGAAGCCATGTTCTCCGCCACCGACTGATACACCAGTGCTTCGACATAACGCAGCAGCAATTCATCGACCACCAGTTTCGCATCCGGCTCGTAGAGATAATCCCAACTGTTCGATTTCTCTTCGCGCAACTGCTCGCTATTCAAGGGCAGCAATTGCTCCAGTACCGGCTCCTGTTTCATGGTATTCACGAAGCGGGTGTAGGCAATGAAAATCACATCCAGCTCACCCGCCGAAAACGCATCCAGCAATACTTTGACCGGGCCGATCAGTTTTTCCAGGTGCGGCGTGTCGCCCATGCCGGTGATCTTGGAGACCACCTTGGCGCCCATGCGCTGCATGAAGCCCAGCCCCTTGTTGCCCAGGCAGGTGACGCTGATATTTTTGACGCCTGCCGCATCCCATTCTTTCATGCGTCCCAGCGCCAGCCTCAAGACGTTGGTGTTGAGTCCGCCACACAGTCCCTTGTCGGTCGTCACGACAATCAAGCCAGCGCGTTCTACCTTGTCGATCCTGGCAAGGAAGGGGTGCTTGTATTCGGAGTGCGCCTGCGACAGGTCGGCGGCCATGCTGCGAATTTTTTCGCCATAGGGGCGCGCCGCCTTCATGCGCTCCTGCGCCTTGCGCATTTTCGAGGCCGCCACCATTTCCATGGCCTTGGTGATCTTGCGCGTGTTCTGCACGCTCAGGATCTTGGTGCGAATTTCCTTGCCGCTCGCCATGCTCAGTTCCCTTAGTTCTGCTCGCCCGGCATCAGGCCCAAGTCTTCTTGAAGCTCTCGATTGCCGCCGTCAGGGCTTTTTCGCTGTCGGCGTCGAGGTCCTTGCTGGTTTCGATCTTGCCCAGCAGATCGGCATGGCCTTGCTTGAGGTAACCCATCAGCCCCGCCTCGAAAGACAGGGCGCGCTTGACATCGATGTCGTCGTAATAACCTTTGGTGACGGTGAACAGAGTCACCGCCATTTCGGATACTTTCATCGGCGCGTATTGCGCCTGCTTCATCAATTCCGTCACCAGCCGACCGCGTTCAAGCTGTTTGCGGGTAGCTTCGTCCAGGTCGGAGGCGAACTGTGCGAACGCCGCCAGCTCGCGGTATTGCGCCAACGCCATGCGTACGCCGCCGCCGAGTTTCTTGATGACCTTGCACTGCGCTGCGCCGCCGACGCGCGACACCGAAATACCTGCGTTGATGGCGGGACGGATACCGGCGTTGAACAGGTCCGACTCCAGAAATATCTGTCCGTCGGTAATCGAAATCACGTTGGTGGGAACGAAGGCGGTGACGTCGCCGGCCTGCGTCTCGATGACCGGTAGCGCGGTAAGGGAACCGGTCTTGCCTTTAACTTCGCCATTGGTGAACTTCTCCACCCAGGCTTCGGATACGCGCGCGGCGCGCTCCAGCAGACGACTGTGCAAATAGAACACATCGCCCGGATAAGCCTCGCGGCCCGGCGGACGACGCAGCAGCAGCGACACCTGGCGGTAGGCCCAGGCCTGTTTGGTCAGGTCGTCATAAATAATCAGGGCATCCATGCCGCGGTCGCGGAAATACTCGCCCATGGTGCAGCCGGAGTAGGGCGCAAGAAACTGCATGGCGGCGGATTCGGAAGCGGTGGCGGCGACGATGATGGTGTATTCCATCGCGCCGGCTTCAGTCAGCTTGCGTACCACGTTGGCAACGGTCGAGGCTTTTTGCCCGATGGCTACGTAGATGCAGAAAACATTCTCGCCCTTCTGGTTGATGATGGCGTCGACGGCCACTGCGGTCTTGCCGGTCTGCCGGTCGCCGATGATCAGCTCGCGCTGGCCGCGGCCAATCGGCACCATCGCATCGATGGATTTCAGGCCGGTTTGCAGCGGCTGCGATACCGACTTGCGCCAGATTACGCCGGGGGCGACTTTCTCGATCTTGTCGGAGAGCTTGGCCTTGATTGCGCCTTTGCCGTCGATCGGTTCGCCCAGGGCATTGACCACCCGGCCCAGCAGCTCGTGACCAATCGGCACTTCCAGAATGCGCCCGGTGCACTTGACCGTATCGCCTTCGGAGATGTGTTCGTACTCGCCCATGATCACCACGCCGACCGAGTCGCGCTCGAGGTTCAAGGCGAGACCGAAAGTGTTGCCGGGAAACTCCAGCATTTCGCCCTGCATCACGTCGGCCAGGCCATGCACCCGGCAGATGCCGTCGGACACCGATACCACGGTACCTTCGGTACGCGAGGTCGCGGCAAGATCCAGCTTCTGGATGCGGCTCTTGATCAGGTCGCTGATTTCGGAAGGGTTGAGGTTCATTTGGGAAAACTCCTAGTTCTGTAGCGCCATATTCATTGCGGCAAGCTTGCCGCGGATCGAAGCGTCGATCACCTGGTCGCCGATGGCGATGCGGGCGCCGCCGATGAGTTCCGGGTCGACGCTGACGGTCGCCTGTATCTTGCACTTTAAGCGTTGTTCGAGATCGGCCACGAGTTGCGCCAGGCCTGCCGCATCCAGCGGAAAAGCTGAAGTGATCTGCGCGTCCTTGACGCCTTCGTGCGCATGCTTCTGCTCCAGAAACAGCTCGTGAATCTCGGACATGACGCCCAGGCGCTGATTAGCCACCAGCACGCGGGTGAAATTTTTCTGATCGGCGGTAAGGTTGCCATCAACGGCATCGAGAAACATCTGAATCAAATCCGACTCTGGCAGACGCGGGTTGTCGATGCACAGACGCATGTCTGGATTAACGGCCACAGCCTGCATGCGTCCCAATGCCTCGGCCCAGCCGGCCAGCGCATTGCTCTCCAGCGCCAGTTGATACGCGGCCTCGGCATAGGGCCGGGCAAGGGTGACGTTCTCAGCCATGACTTGTCAAAGCTCCGACTTGAGGCTGGCCAGCAGCTCGGCGTGCACCTGGGGATTCACTTCGCGGCGCAAAATTTTCTCGGCGCCGGCTACTGCAAGTTGCGCCACCTGGTCGCGCAGACTTTCCCTGGCGCGCTGTGCAGCCACCTCGGCCTCGCCTTCTGCGGCAATACGCGCCTGGTTGACGATGCGCACCGCTTCGGCACGCGCATCCTCAATGATGTGCGCCGCCTGACGCTCCGCGCCGCCGATCATCTCGGTGGATTTTTCGCGGGCTTCACGCAGGGTGTCGGTCGAGCGATGCTGCGCCAGCTCCAGGTCATGCTTGCTGCGTTCCGCAGCGGCCAGGCCTTCCTCGATTTTTTTCTGGCGCTCGGTAATCGCCGTCAGCATCTGCGGCCAGACAAACTTCGCCGTGAACCCGATGAAAACCGCGAATGCAATCGCCTGGGAGATCAGGGTCAAATTGATATTCATGTTGCTCTCACTGGCCGGAATCAGTCATGAATCGCCGCTTACTGAATGACGGCGAGCAGGGGGTTGCCGAACGCAAACAGCATGGCCAGTCCGACGCCGATGATGAAGGAAGCGTCGATCAGGCCGAGCAGCAGGAACACCTTGGCCTGCAGGGCATTCATCAGCTCCGGCTGACGGGCGGCGGCTTCCAGGAAGCGCGAGCACATGATGCCCACGCCGATACATGCGCCGGCAGCACCCAGGCCGATGATGAGACCAATGCCGATGCCGGTATAGGCCTGGATCATTGCCAGATATTGAAGTTTGTCCATTTGCGTTCCTTTCGAACTTGCGGGTAGTGGTAGTTAAGAGACGATAGATGCGAAAAAATTAATGGCTTTCGTGCGCCATCGAGATATAGACGATGGTCAGCATCATGAATATGAATGCTTGCAGGGCAACGATCAGGATATGGAAGATGGACCAGCCAACGCCCAGAATCGCGCCGAAAATGACTCCGGTGACTCCGGTGGCGGCCCACATGCCCAACAGCATGAAAATGATTTCACCCGCATACATGTTGCCGTACAGGCGCAAGGCGTGCGACAGCGGCTTGGAAATGTACTCGACCAGATTGAACAGCAGGTTGAAAATCCACAGCAGCGGGTTGGAACCGAACGGAGTGCAAAACAATTCGTGGATCCAGCCGCCCAGGCCCTTCACCTTGATGCTGAAATAGATCATCAGAATCCACACCGACAGCGCCAGGGCGAAGGTGGTGTTGATGTCAGCGGTGGGGACGCCGCGCCAGTTATGCTGGCCCAGCACATATCGGTAGAACAGCTCCATGATGTCGATCGGCAGAAAATCCATGGCGTTCATCAACAGCACCCAGACAAAAACCGTCAATGCCAGCGGCGCAACGAACTTGTGGCGTTCGCCGTGAAAAATCGCCTTGGCCTGGTCGTCCACAAACTCTATCGCCAGCTCGACGAAAGCCTGGCGCTTGTTCGGCACCCCGGCGGTCGCGCCGCGCACCACCCACCAGAGAAAACCAAAACCGATCACGCCTAAAAATATTGCAGTCAGCAGGGAGTCGACATTCAGTACCCAGAACCCGCCGTCGCCGACCTGTCTGGTCAGAAAGCTCAAGTGGTGATGGATATAGGAAGTTGGGGTAAGGGCTTCAGTCGACATGGTTCTCGCCTGTCTCAAGCGACACGGGATTGCGAATAAAAATTGCCATCGAAAAAATAATCACGGCGAGAATAAATGTTCCGATAAACCCAAGCACCATAATTTTTTTGTAAGTCGCCAATACCAGCCACAACAAAATAATGATGATGCCTACTTTCGCCGCCTCAGCCTTGAGCATTCGGGTCAGCCCGTCCCAGGCATCTCCAGCCGACTGTCGCCCGGTGTTGCGTGGCGACGCCAACACGGAAAAAGCCAGCCCGCCCGCCATAGCCACCGCGCCGCCCAGGATTGCAGAAATTGCCCCGTTCATGCCGGCCACCCAGCCGCACACAGCGGCCAGCAGCATTGTCAGGACAAGCTGCCAGCCCAATGCAATGCGTAGCGGTCTCTCAATACCGGGTCTCGTAATACTGCTCATGCCTTCCCTACCCTCCTCCCCGACACATACCATTGCCGCGACAGGTTTAACCAAAGGCACACAGCCGATTATTATATTTTCCTATCCTGATATGAGTCAATCAAAATTCGCGGCGTAATTCCGTTCAGCGCAGCCTTTCGAGTATTCCATCGAGTTGTTCCAGGCTGCTGAAACGGATCGTCAGGCTGCCAATCCCTTGCTTGTTGGCGACCAGCTTGATCGGTGCGCCAATTTTGTCTGCGAGTTCTTCTTCGAGACGCAGCAGATCACGGTCGGCCTTGTGAGTGGTGGCCTTCTTCGCAGGCGGATTCAATTCCCGCTGCACCAGTTTTTCCGTCTCGCGCACCGACAAGCCTTTATGCACCACCAATGCCGCCAGCCGCGCCTGGTCGGCCTTGGTGAGGGGCAGCAGGGCGCGGGCATGGCCCATGTCAAGATCGCCGGAGAACAGGCATTCCTGCACCGGCTTGGCCAGGTGCAGCAGGCGCAGCAGGTTGCTGGCCGCCGGGCGCGAACGGCCGACGGCGTGGGCGGCCTGTTGATGGGTCATGGAGAATTCATCAATCAACCGTTGCAGGCCGGCGGCTTCCTCCAGCGGATTGAGGTTTTCGCGCTGAATATTTTCGATCAGCGACATGGCCAGCGCCGCTTCGTCCGGGATGTCCCGCACCAAGGCCGGCACCTCCTGCAATCCAGCCAGTTGCGCCGCCCGCCAACGGCGTTCGCCAGCAATGATTTCGTACTTGCCCGCGCTCACCGGACGCACCAGTATCGGCTGCATCACACCCTGTACCTTGATCGAAGCCGCCAGCTCGTTCAGGGAATCCTGGTCCATGCGGGTACGCGGCTGGTACTTGCCGGGTTGCAGCGCGCTGACTTTCAGCGTGTCCTGGCGTGTCGTCTCGGGGCCGCTATTGGCGTCCAGCAATGCGCCCAGGCCACGGCCCAGACCTTTCGGTTTTGGGGGATTCATTGTTTTTCTCTCCAGTTACATGGTTTTGACGCGCTCGATCAACTCGCCGGCGAAAGCCAGATAGGCTATCGCGCCCTTGGCGGCCTTGTCGAACAACACCCCGGGAATGCCGTAGCTGGGCGCCTCGGCAAGCCGGACATTACGCGGCACGATGGTCTTGAACACCTTGTCGCCAAAATGCTGCTCCAGTTCCGCCGAAACCTGGTGGCCCAGCGTCGCGCGGGTATCGAACATCACCCGCAGCAGGCCGATGATCTTCAGGTCGCGGTTGAGGTTGGCGTGCACCTTTTTGATGGTATTCACCAGATCAGACAAGCCTTCCAGCGCGTAATACTCGCACTGCATCGGGATCACCACGCCGTGCGCGGCGCACAGGCCGTTCAATGTCAGCAGCGAAAGCGAGGGCGGGCAATCGATCAGGACGAAATCATAATCTTCGACATGCCCGGCGAGCGCCTCTTTCAGGCGCATCTCACGCCGCTCCAGCTCGACCATTTCGACTTCAGCGCCGGCCAGGTCGCGGTTGGCCGGCAACACGTCGAACTTGCCGGAAGGCGAGCTAGTACACACTTCAGCCAAGCTGGCGAGGCCGAGCAGTACCTGATATACGGTTTTTTCCAGCGCCCGCTTGTCCACGCCGCTGCCCATGGTGGCGTTGCCCTGCGGATCGAGATCCACCAGCAGGGTGCGCTGGCCGCTGGCGGCCAGAGCCGCTGCCAGGTTCACCGTGGTAGTGGTCTTGCCAACCCCGCCTTTCTGGTTGGCTATGGCAAAAATATGCATGGTGTTTCCCTCATGTCCTTTCGATAACGATCAGATGCCGCTCCGCCGCCAGTCCTGGCACGACCAGCGGAATACTTTGAACCACCCGCCAACCCCCCGGCAATTGCGCGATCTCCTGCTGCGGATGGACCCCCTTCATTGCCAGCAAGCGCCCGCCCGGCGCAAGCAGGTGAGCAGACTGCCGGACAAACTCGACGAGACTGGAAAAGGCCCGGGAAATCACCGCCTCAAAACGTGCCGCCATTGCCATGTCTTCCACTCGGGTACAGTGAACGCTTACATTTTCGAGTCCCAGCTCAATTTTCGCCTGTTGCAGAAAGCTGGCTTTCTTGTGGCTGGCCTCGACCAGGGCCACCGCCAGTTGCGGCCGGGCAATCGCCAGTGGAATACCCGGCAAGCCGCCGCCGCTGCCCACATCGGCGAGGGAAGTTATCTCCACCGCATCTGCCTGCAAATACGGCAGCACGGCCAGCGAATCCAGCAGGTGCTGGGCTACCATCGCCGCTTCATCGCGCACCGCAGTGAGGTTATAGCTGCGGTTCCACTTGGCCAGCAGGGCCAGGTAGGCGTGCAATTTTTTTTCGACGCCCGCCGGCAAATCGAGGTTAAGCGTGACGGTACCGCGATGCAGCAGTTCGCGCGGGCCCTCGCTCATGCCCGGCGTTTCTCGCGCAGCGAATGACGCTTCAAATGCACCAGCAGCAATGAAATCGCCGCCGGGGTAACGCCTTGAATGCGCGTAGCCTGACCCAGGGTTTCCGGTCGAAGTTGCGCAAGTTTCTGTCTCACCTCGGTCGACAAGCCATGCACTGCTGCGTAGTCGAGATCGGCGGGCAGAGGCAGCATTTCGCTGGACTGGCTCTTGACCACTTCTTCCTGCTGACGCTCGATGTAACCCTGGTACTTCGCCTGAATTTCAACTTGCTCAACGACCTGCGGGTCAGTGATGACTTCCCCGGCCGAATTTTGCTCACCCGTCAGGGTCGCCAGCGCGGCATAAGTCACCTGGGGTCGCCGCAGCAAATCAAACAGACGATACTCGCGCTCCAGCGGCTGGCCGAGGACGCGCAGCGCGTCGGCCTCAGCGACAATTTTTGGATTCACCCAGGTGGTTTTCAACCGCTCGGTCTCAGCGGCGATGGCGTCCCGCTTGCGGTTAAACGCCTCCCAGCGGACATCATCGACCAGTCCCAATTCGCGGCCAATTTCAGTCAGGCGCAGGTCGGCATTGTCCTCGCGCAAACTCAGGCGGTACTCGGCGCGGCTGGTGAACATCCGGTAAGGCTCTGAAACGCCTCGGGTAATCAGGTCATCCACCAACACCCCGAGATAGGCTTGGTCGCGGCGCGGACACCAGGCTTCCCGGCCCTGCACTTGCAAGGCGGCGTTGATGCCGGCCAGCAAGCCCTGCGCAGCGGCTTCCTCGTAGCCGGTGGTGCCGTTGATCTGGCCGGCGAAGAACAAGCCGGCGATGGACTTGGTCTCGAACGAGGACTTGAGGTTGCGCGGATCAAAGTAATCGTATTCGATGGCGTAACCAGGGCGCAGGATATGCGCGCCCTCCAGTCCGCGCATGCTGCGCACCAGGGCCAACTGGACATCGAAGGGCAGGCTGGTGGAAATGCCTTGCGGATAAATCTCATGGGTGGTCAAGCCTTCCGGCTCAAGGAAAATCTGGTGGCTGTCCTTGCCAGCGAAACGATGGATCTTGTCCTCAATGGAAGGACAGTAGCGCGGCCCCACGCCCTCGATCACCCCGGTGAACATGGGCGAACGATCCAGGCCTTTGCGGATGATCTCGTGGGTGTCCGGATTAGTGTGGGTAATCCAGCATGGCGCCTGGCGGGGATGCTGTTCGCGCCGGCCCAGGTAGGAAAACACGGGAACAGGATCATCGCCGGGCTGAATTTGCAACACTGAATAATCGATGCTGCGGCCATCCAGGCGCGGCGGGGTGCCGGTCTTGAGGCGGCCCACCGGCAGCTTCAATTCGCGCAGGCGCTGCGACAGGGTAGCGGCGGGCGGATCGCCGGCACGACCTGCCTGATAATTGGACAAGCCGACATGCACCAGGCCGCCGAGAAAGGTCCCCGCAGTCAGCACCACCGTTGGCGCCTCGAAACGAATGCCGAGCTGGGTGACTACGCCGGTCACGCGATCCCCCGTCAAGCTCAGATCGTCTACCGCCTGCTGGAACAAGGTCAGGTTGGACTGGTTCTCCAGCCGCTGGCGGATGGCCGCTTTGTAGAGCAGGCGGTCGGCCTGGGCGCGGGTAGCCCGCACGGCAGGGCCTTTGCTGGAATTGAGGATGCGGAACTGGATGCCGGCTTCGTCGGTGGCAGCCGCCATGGCGCCGCCCAACGCATCGACCTCCTTGACCAGATGGCCCTTGCCGATCCCGCCGATGGAGGGGTTGCACGACATCTGCCCCAGGGTTTCAATATTGTGCGTCAACAGCAGGGTCTTCGCCCCGGCCCGCGCTGCCGCAAGCGCCGCCTCGGTGCCGGCATGGCCGCCGCCAATCACAATGACATCGAAGCGCGCAGGAAATAACATTTGAACCGGCCAGCGGAAAAGAGGCGCAATCATACGCCCCTCGCCGGGAAAACTGAATTACAGAATTACCTGGATTGTTTCACGTGAAACCGATGCCTGCCGGACGCCTCTCCGGCTTGTTTGGCTTGCTTTACTCGTTTAACTTGTTTCACGTGAAACAAAACTGCGTAGCCTGAGCCTGGTTTTACCGGCCAGGTTCAGGCAAAAGTATCGTAACCGAACTTGGCGATCAACACCGCCGCCACCGCCAGGAACATCCAGCGCACGAAACCGCTGCCGTGACGCAAGGCCAGGCGCGTGCCGAGCAGCGCGCCGGCAACGTTGCACACCGCCATCAACGCCGCCACTGCCCACAACACATGCCCGGTCATGCTGAAGAAAATCAATGCTGCGCCGTTGGTGCCGACATTGACAACTTTGGCGGCGCTGGAGGCGCGCAGGAAATCCATGCCGAAAAAGCGGACGAACAGAAAAATCAGGAAGCTGCCGGTACCGGGGCCGAAAAACCCGTCATAAAAACCGATCACCGCACCCAACAGCAGCGCCCACAGCATATCCGCAGTACCGTGCTGGCGATTCCGGTCGATGCTGCCGAAATCCTTGTGAACCAGGGTGTACCCGGCCACCGCCAGCAACAACAGCAATACCAGTGGCCGCAACCACTCTTTGGGCAGCAACGCCACCGACATCGCGCCGAAAAAAGAAAATATGAAGGCCGCCAGCGCAGCCGGCAAGACGGTCCGCCAGGGTACCCGGATGTTCCGCGCATAACGGGCGGCAGCGCTGGCAGTGCCGAAGATGGCGGCGAACTTATTGGTGCCGAAAATCGTTGCCACCGGTGCCTGCGGCAACGCCATGAACAAGGCCGGAATCATGACCAGCCCGCCCCCGCCGACCACGGCATCGACCAGTCCGGCGAGAAACGCTGCGCCGGCAAGGAATAACAGATCGATGCCAGGGATCATTTACTTGCCGATGCAGAAGCGCGAAAAAATTTCACCCAGCAAATCGTCTGCCGTGAACTCGCCGGCGATACTGCTCAATGCATCCTGCGCCAGACGCAGCTCTTCGGCGCACAGCTCGCTGCGTTCCAGTTCCGTCGCAGCCTGGTCAAGGTGGCGCCCGGCGGCATCGAGCGCGTGCAAATGCCGCTCGCGCGCCAGGATTACGTCCTCGCCATGCCCCTGCCAGCCCGCGACACGCAGCAGCTCGTCATGCAGCAGATCTATCCCGGCGCCAGTCAAGGCCGACAGCAGTAAGTGCGCCTGGCCACTCTCTTCATGGCGCCCGGCGGCGAGGCCGGCAAGATCGCACTTGTTGTGCACAATCAGGCGTTCGACGCCAGACGGCAGCCGCGCTGCGATTGCGTGATCTGCGGCAGTCATGCCGACAGCGGCATCAACCATCTGCAGCAGCACGTCGGCGCGCTCAATCTCGCGCCAGCTTCTTTCGATGCCGAGCTTTTCCACGCTATCCCCGGTTTCGCGCAAGCCGGCTGTGTCGATGATATGCAAAGGGATGCCTTCGATCTGGATGGTTTCACGCACCGCATCGCGGGTGGTGCCGGGGATATCCGTGACAATGGCCCGCTCCTCGCCGGCCAGGCGGTTCAGCAACGAGGACTTACCGACATTGGGCGGGCCGGCCAGCACCACCTGCAGGCCGCTGCGCAACAGGCTGCCCTGCCGGGCGCGGGTGCGCAAACTGGCAAGGTCGTCACGCATTCGCAGCAGACGGCTGGCCGCATGCTGGTCACGGAGTATCCGGTCCGCCTCGATCTCCTCATCCGGGAAGTCGAGGGTCGCCTCGATCAGCATGCGCAATTCGACCAGACGCGCCACCAGGCCATGCACTGCCAGGGAAAACTCTCCGGACAGCGAACGCAATGCCGAGCGCGCCGCCTGGGCTGTGGAGGCGTCGATCAGATCGGCAACCGCTTCAGCCTGGGCCAGATCCAGCTTGCCGTTGAGATAGGCGCGGCGGGTAAATTCGCCTGGCTCCGCCAGCCGGGCGCCAAGTTCCAGGCAACGCTGCAACAGCATTTGCAGCACCACCGGCCCGCCATGGCCGTGGAGTTCGAGGACGTCTTCGCCGGTGAAAGAATGCGGAGCTGGAAAATAAACCAGCAGACCCTGGTCCAGCGGCTGCTGATCGGCTGCACGAAAGGTCGTCAGACTGGCCAGACGCGGTTGTAGCGATTGTGTGCCGCCGAGCGCCTCGGCCAGGCCCCTCAGCGCCGCCCCCGAGACGCGCACCACGCCGATGCCGCCCCGCCCCGGGGCGGTGGCAATGGCGGCAATGGTGTCGCCAAACCCGCTAAGTCTTTTTGCCACCCTCGATCATTCGGTTGATCTGCCACTGCTGGGCTATCGACAGCAGATTATTGACCGTCCAGTAAAGCACCAGCCCCGCCGGAGAAAACAGGAACATGCCGGTAAACACGATAGGCATGAAAGTCATCACCTTGGCCTGGATCGGATCCGGCGGCGTCGGGTTCAGCCTGGTCTGCATCAACATGGTCGCACCCATCAGCAGCGGCAGGATGTAATAGGGGTCTTTGGCCGACAAGTCCTGAATCCATCCCAACCAGGGCGCATAACGCATCTCGGCGGTGCCGAGCAGCACCCAGTACAGCGAAATGAACACGGGAATCTGCACCAGCATAGGCAGGCAACTGCCAAACGGATTGATTTTTTCGCGCTTGTACAGCTCCATCATTTCCTGCTGCAGGCGCGTCTTGTCGTCGCCGTAAGTTTCCTTGAGCTTGGTCATCTTGGGCGTGACCAGCTTCATTTTCGCCATGGACTTGAAGCTGGCGGCTGAGAGCGGGAAGAAAATCAGCTTCAGCAGCACGGTCAGTAAAATGATCGACCAACCCCAGTTGCCAACCAGCTTGTGCAACAACTCCAGCACCCAGAACAAAGGCGCAGCCACCACCGTCAGCCAGCCGTAATCCACCACCAGGTTCAAGCCGGGCGCAATCTTCGCCAGCTTGTCCTGCTCCTGCGGGCCGGCATACAGCTGCACGCCGATCTTGCCGGTGGCCCCCGGCGCAATCGTCCCCACCGGCAGGATCACGCCGGCACTGTAGAGATCGTCACCAATCTTGCGGGTAAAAAATTCACGCTCGACCTTGTCGGGCGGCAGCAGAGCCGCGACAAAATAATGCTGAACCATGGCAATCCAACCGTTATCTGCTTTGGTCGCGTGCTTGTCCTTGCCCTTGGCAATGTCCTCAAAACTGATCTTCTGGTATTTCTCCTGTTCGGTGTACACCGCCGGCCCGGTAAAGGTGCTGACCATGTGTGGATTGCCTTCCGGCGGCTTGCTGTCACGGGCGATCTGGAAATAGGCGTGCAGGCTGACCGGAAGCGCGCCTTGATTAACGATCTGATGAGAAATGCCAATCTCATAACTGCCGCGGTGGAAAGTATAGATTTTCTCCACCCTCAAACCATTGGCGGATACCGGGGCCGCCAGGCGCACCTCGAGGGTGTCCTGACCATCCTTGAGACGATATTCGCTGGCCGGAAGCTGGTAAATGCTTTTGTGATTGACCTGCCCCTCGCCGGTCAGGCCGCTCTGCGCCTCATAGAAATGCTGCGTCCCGTTGTCGAAAAGCACGAAATTCCTGGTCTTGTCCTCGGTAGCACGCTGCTGGGTAAGCTCCAGGTGCACCAGATCCCCGCCCTGGGCGGATATCCGGGCCACGAAAAGATCGGTGTTGACCACCAGCATGGCCGGCGTGGCCGCTGCCGGGGCTGTCACCGCAGCAGGTAACGGTGCGGCGGCGGGATTTGTCGCACCCGGCTCAGTCGTAGGTACCGGGATGGCGGCGGCGGACGGCGTAGCCGCTGCGCCCTGGGTTGCCACAGCCAGCGGCGCAGTTCTCGGCAGCTCCTGTTTCTGCCAGGCCTCCCAAAGCATGACCAGGGAAAAGGAGAACACCAGCAGCAGAATCAAACGTTGATTGTCCATCGATACTTTCTTGGTTCAGGGCGTCAAAGCGGGCAATTAGTGGCAATTAGCAGGCAATTATAAGGTGTTCAGCCGATTCGTTTGTAAGCCGAATCCCTGAGGGTCAGGGAACCGGGTCGAATCCGCCCGGATGCCACGGATTGCATCGCAACACACGCCGCAGCGCCATCCACAGGCCCGCCCATGCGCCGTGACGTCGCAACGCCTCGATGGCGTATTCCGAACAACTTGGGTGAAAACGGCACCTGGATCCAAGTAGCGGGCTGATTGCATATTGATACACGCGGATTAGACCCACCAGCGGAGAAATCGGCAGCAACTTCATCGCGGCAGGCGCGCCAGCAATTGCTCGACATCAGCGCGCCAGGCCCGCCGTGCTTCACTGTCCAGGCTGTGTCCGGCTGGTTTGGAGAGGCGCAATACCAGATCGTAGTGCGGTAATTCGTGTCGCGCATGCCGGAACGCTTCGCGCGCCAGGCGCTTCAGGAGATTGCGCTGTACCGCCCGGCGCGCCAGTTTTTTTGCAATCACCAGCCCAAGGCGGCCCCCTGCCGAGGCGACTCCTGGCTTCGCGGGACTGGAATGATAGTGCAGGTTGAAATGCGCGCCGCGCAACACACGGCGGGCAGCGAACACCGAAGAAAATTCCATGGCGGCGTGCAGCCTGTGTTCGCCGCGAAAACCGAAGTCCATATCTACAGTGTCCGTAACGCCCCCGTCCCGGTCAGGCGCAAGGTCAAGGTTTAAACACCCAGGCGACTACGCCCCTTGGCGCGACGCGCGCGAATCACGGCACGGCCACCGCGAGTACGCATACGTACCAGAAAGCCGTGGGTGCGCTTGCGGCGCACAACCGAAGGCTGATAAGTGCGTTTCATGGCGATTATCCTAGAAAAAAGAACCCGCGATTACAGCTTTTCAGGTCAATTCTGTCAAGTAGTATTTTTTATCAGGCCTGTGGATAACTTTTTAAAAAACCATTAGAATGCCCTCCCAGTGGTTCGGCGCGGCCTCGGGAGAAGGTCTGCGTCAGAACTAAAATAAATAATAATATCAATGTATTAAAACTACCCGACGGGTTCCTGAGCACGATGAGCGAATTCTGGTCTGCCTGTCTGAATCGGTTCGAAAAAGAACTGCCTGCACAGCAATACAACACCTGGATAAAGACCTTGCGCCTGGAGGATGAAGGGGGTGATTGTGCGTCATCCGCCGGCATGTCCCCCACCCGGTTACGCCTGATAGCGCCCAACAGATTTGTCCTGCAATGGGTGCGTGAACGCTATCTGGAGCAGATACAAACCTTGAGTCAGCAGTTTTTTCCGGAGCCGGTCAGCATCTGTCTCGCTCTGCGTGAAAACACGACGACGCCCGGCCCGGCCCCCGCAGTTGCACAGCAGCCTCCGGTGAGTTCGGCTGCAGCAGCGGGCGCAACCGCACCCAGATCGCGTGTTGAAGATAGCGCCTATGAAAAAACCCGGCTCAATCCCGCATTTACGTTCGACACCCTGGTCACCGGTCGCGCCAATGACCTGGCGCGCGCGGCGGCGCAGCAGGTAGCGCTCAATCCTGGCACCTCCTACAACCCTTTGTTTGTCTACGGCGGCGTCGGCCTGGGTAAAACCCACCTGATACACGCGCTGGGCAATGAAGTATGGCGTCATAATCCGAACATGGTGATCCGCTATGTTCATGCCGAAGATTATTTTGCCGACGTGGTGCGCGCCTACCAGCAAAAAGCCTTCGACGTTTTCAAACGCTATTACCGCACACTGGATCTGCTGCTGATCGACGACATTCAGTTCTTTAACAATAAAAACCGCACCCAGGAAGAATTTTTTTACGCCTTCAATGCCCTGGTCGAAGCCAAGAAACAGATCGTCATTACTTCCGATACCTATCCGAAAGACGTCACCGGCCTGGAGGAGCGCCTGGTGTCGCGTTTTGACTGGGGGCTGACGGTGCAGATCGAGCCGCCGGAACCGGAGATGCGGGTAGCCATCCTGAAGAAAAAAGCCGAAGTCGCAAAAATTTCACTCGGTGACGACGTCGCTTTCCTGATCGCAAAAAACCTGCGCACCAATGTACGCGAGCTGGAGGGAGCGCTGAATAAAGTGCTCGCCTACGCCCGTTTTCACGGACGTGAAGTAAGCATGGATCTGGCCAAAGACGCCCTGAAGGATATTTTCGGCGCCACCAATCGTCTGCTTACGCTTGAGTTAATCCAGAAAACGGTAGCCGACTATTACAAACTCAAGGTTGCCGAGATGCATTCGAAAAAACGCACCCGCGCCATCGCCAGGCCGCGTCAAATCGCCATGTGGCTGGCGCGCGACCTTACCCACCATAGCTTGCCGGAAATTGGCGAAGCTTTTGGCGGACGCGATCACACCACCGTACTCCATGCCTGCCGTACAATCACGGACCTGCGCGCCAAAGATGCACAGCTCGGCAATGATGTGCATGTGTTAATGCAGTCACTCAAAAGCTAAGGCGATAGCAATGTACTGTTTCTGTAAAAGCGTGGGATGAATTGTGAATAAACGCGGCAATTCACCAGATACAATAAACAACGCACATTGTTCCACAGGCTGCGCGAGGGGTTTTCCAGAGCTTTATACAATGAGCAATTATTTGAAATAATTAAATTTTAATGTGTTTTCCACAGTTTCCGTGGGTGCATATTCTTTATAAGGTGTTTAAATATGCTCTTATTCAAAGGCTCTCGTAATCAGATTCTCGAACCGCTGCAATCGGTTTGCGGCATTGTCGAAAAACGCCACACCCTGCCTATCCTCTCCAACGTCCTGATGGAAAAAGATGGCGCACGCTTGACGCTACTGGCAACTGACATAGAAATTCAGATCAAGACCAGTGCGGCGGCGGCGGTGGGTGAAAAAGCGGCTTTGACTGTGGCTGCACGCAAGCTGCAAGACATCTTGCGCGCACTGCCGGAAGATGCAGAAGTAAATTTAACGCTCGACGACAAGCGTCTACAGGTTAAGGCAGGGCGCAGCCGCTTTAATCTGCAAACCCTGCCGGCGGAAGACTTTCCCCGCATGGCGCAAAGCGAAGGCAATCAAACCAGCCTCTCGCTGGGGCAGAAACAGTTCAAGCGCCTGCTTGCACTGGTGCAGTACGCGATGGCGCAACAGGATATTCGCTACTACCTCAACGGCCTGCTGCTGGTGGTCAAGGGTAATGAAATCTGTGTAGTTGCTACTGACGGTCATCGCCTGGCATACGCCAGCGAAACACTGGGCGAACAACTGCCGTCGATAGAGGTGATTTTGCCGCGCAAAACCGTACTCGAGCTTTCCCGCCAGCTTGCCGACAACGATGATGCGCTGGAAATTGTACTCACTCCGACGCAGGCGCAGTTTCGTTTTGGGGCGATCGAATTCATCTCCAAACTGATTGACGGGAAATTCCCGGATTATGAAAGAGTCATACCGAAAGGCCACGCCCAACTGGTCAAGCTGTCGCGCCAGGGTTTGTTGCAGTCATTGCAGCGCGCCAAGATTTTGACCAACGAAAAAACTCCCGGAGTGCGCCTGGTGTTTTCCACAGGTAGTTTGAAAATCATCGGCAACAATACCGAACGCGAAGAAGCCCAGGAAGAAATTGAAATTGATTTCAACGGCGAAACCATCGATATTGGCTTCAATGTCAACTATCTGCTGGACGTGCTTAATAATGTCAGCAACGAAGAAATTGAATGCCATCTTGGCGACGCCAACAGCAGTGCATTATTCCAGTTGGCCGACAACCAGAATTTCAAGTATGTCGTGATGCCGATGCGGATTTAATCACGCGGCATTCGAAACATCGCAGTACCTTTGGAGTAGTTTGATGACGCAAGCGCAACCAGATAACGGCCAGAACAAGGGCCAGCAGGACAGCAGTTACGATTCCAGCAGCATCAGGATACTCAAGGGTCTCGAGGCCGTCAGGAAGCGCCCCGGCATGTACATCGGCGACACATCCGACGGCACCGGGCTGCATCACATGGTGTTCGAGGTGGTCGACAACGCCATCGACGAAGCGTTGGCCGGCTGGTGTGATGAGATTGTCATCACCATCCATACCGATAACTCCATTTCAGTCACCGACAACGGACGCGGCATACCCGTGGATATCAAGGAGGATGACGAGGAGAAACGTTCCGCCGCCGAAATTGTGATGACAGAGCTGCATGCCGGCGGCAAGTTTGACTCCAACTCCTACAAGGTTTCCGGCGGTCTCCACGGCGTCGGCGTGTCGGTGGTGAATGCACTGTCTGACTGGTTGCGCCTGACTGTCCGCCGCGACGGAAAAAAACACCACATGGAATTCCGCGGTGGTGTGCCGGTCGAGCCGCTCAAAATTATTGGCAGCACCGAAAAACGCGGCACCGAGGTGCATTTCCTTGCCGACCCGGCGACTTTCGGCAACATCGAATTCCACTACGACATCATCGCAAAACGGTTACGCGAACTGTCTTTCCTCAACAACGGAGTAAAAATAAAGCTGGTTGATCAACGCAATTCCAAGGAAGAGGATTTTGCTTTTTCCGGCGGCGTCAGAGGTTTTGTCGAGTACATCAACCGTTCAAAAACCGTGCTGCATGGCAATGTTTTTAACGCCGTAGGCAGCAAGGACGGCATGACGGTTGAAGTGGCAATGCAATGGAATGATTCTTACGCCGAACAGGTGCTGTGCTTCACCAACAACATCCCGCAGAAGGACGGCGGCAGCCACCTCACCGGCTTGCGCGCGGCCATGACGCGGGTCATCAATAAATACATCGACGAGAATGAACTGGCCAAGAAAGCCAAAGTCGAGACCACCGGCGATGATATGCGCGAGGGTCTCGCCTGCGTGTTGTCGGTCAAGGTGCCGGAACCAAAATTTTCCTCACAGACCAAAGAAAAACTGGTGTCCTCTGAGGTGCGTCCGGTGGTGGAGGAAGTGGTGGCGCAGAAGCTGGCTGAGTTTCTGCTTGAGAAGCCTGTCGACGCCAAGATCATCACCGGCAAGATTATCGACGCCGCACGCGCCAGGGAGGCGGCGCGCAAGGCGCGCGAGTTGACGCGGCGCAAGGGGGTGCTGGACAACATCGGCCTGCCAGGCAAATTGGCCGATTGCCAGGAGAAGGATCCGGCGCTGTGCGAGCTGTATATCGTCGAGGGCGACTCCGCCGGCGGCTCCGCCAAGCAGGGCCGCGACCGCAAGTTCCAGGCGATCCTGCCGCTGCGCGGCAAGGTGCTCAACGTCGAAAAGGCGCGCTTCGACAAACTGATTTCCAGCGAACAGATCGTCACCCTGGTGACCGCCCTTGGCACCAGCATCGGCGTCGAAGACTTCGACATCGCCAAGCTGCGCTACCACCGCATCATCATCATGACCGACGCCGACGTCGATGGCGCCCACATCCGCACCCTGCTGCTGACCTTCTTCTACCGGCAGATGAGCGAACTGGTGGAGCGCGGCCACATCTATATCGCCCAACCGCCGCTCTACAAAATCAAGCATGGCAAGAGTGAGCTGTACATCAAGGATGATCACGCGCTCAACCAGCACCTGCTGACGCTGGCGCTGGACGGCGCTTCCCTGACGCCCGGCGCCGGTGTTCCGCCGCTGGAAGGGGAGGCGCTGGGCGAACTGGCGCGCACCTACCTGCTGTCGGAGGCGGTAATCAAGCGCGTCGGCGATTTTATCGACGGCGAGGTATTGCACGCACTGCTCGCCAACGACATCGAGCTGGACATAAGCAGTGAGCATGGCGCCCACGCCAGCGTCGCCCGCCTGACGCCGCTGCTGCCGGCGGATATCCGCATCGTGCCGCGCTACGACGACAAGACCGAGCGCTGGCAGCTTTCCATCGAGCGCATGCGCCACGGCAATCTGCGCAGCGGCTATCTGGACGAAGAGTTTTTGCACTCCGGCGACTATCAGCAGATACGTCGCACCTCGGCGTTGATCGCCGGCCTGATCGACAAAAACGCCAGCGCCGCCGTGATCCGCCGTGGCGAGAAATCCCAGGCCGTGACGAGCTTTGCCGACGCCATCAGCTGGCTGCTCAGCGAAGTTGAGCGCGGCCTGACCAAACAGCGCTACAAGGGATTGGGCGAAATGAACCCGCAGCAGCTTTGGGAAACCACCATGGACCCCGCAGTGCGCCGCCTGCTCAGGGTGCAGATCGACGACGCCATCAGCGCCGACGAAATTTTCACCACCCTCATGGGCGACGACGTTGAACCGCGCCGCGCCTTCATCGAAAAAAATGCGCTGCAAGCCCGCAACATCGACGTTTGACGCAGTATCGTCAATGACGAAAGCGGCCAGCATTGCTGCTTTGGTCCTGGGTTTTTGTTTGTTTGGAGCGTCCGCAGCGCGAGCCGAGGCGCCGCAGCCTGTGCCGGTGGATCAATTTTTCAAACATCCGGCTTCCGGCAATGCATCCCTGTCGCCCGATGGCAAGCTGCTGGCCTTTACGGCATCGGTCGCCGGTCGCCGGCGCCTGGTGGTGATGGATATTGACAAACGCGACATCAAGCCCGTGGCCGGCTTCAACGATGCCGATGTGGCCCAGTTCCACTGGGTGAACGATAAGCGCCTGGTATTCAATATCATCGACCTGGAAGCGGAGCTGGGCGAGCAGCCCGGCAGTGGTTTGTACGCCGTTGATGCGGATGGCGAGGGTTTCAGGGAGTTGGTGCCGGCCCAACGCAAGCAAGCGCGCTCGGCGGCCCTGGTGATGGTGGTGAAGTGGATGAATTACGTCACTTCATATCAGGATGGCAGCGACGACATCGTCGCCGAGGGCGGCGAATTAAGCTATGGACAGCGCGGAGACCCGCAGAAAAACGCTTTTCGCCTGAACACCCGTACCGGCAGGATCACCGAAACCCTGACCGAAGGAACGCCGCGCAATTCCGGTGATTTTGTGTTCGACGGAAAACAGCAATTGCGGGTGGTTTCGGCAACATCGGAAGACGGCAAGACGGTAACGGTTCTGCATCGTGAGCAGCCCGGCGCGAAATGGCAAAAAATCGGCGAGTTCGACGCCGCCAAGCGAGCCTTTACTCCGCTGGCCTTCGATGAAGACGGCAAGACGCTGTACGTCAGCTCCTGGCGGGATAGCGACCACAGCGCAATTTACGTTTTTGATTTCGCCAAACAGACTTTGGGCGAGAGGGTGCTGGCTCACGGCGGGGCAGACCTGGATGGCGGGCTGGTCTTTACCAGGCGCGGGCATCGCATGGTGGGCATACGCGCCGAGGGCATGAAGCCGGAGTTTTACTGGATGGATGCGGCCTGGGCGCGCGCCCAGGCGACCGTCGACAAAGCCCTGCCCGGAAAAATAAACCAGATCAGCGGCGACGCCAGGAAGCGCGTGCTGGTGTATTCCTCGTCGGATACCGACCCTGGTCGTTACTTCCTGCTCGACATGGAGAAAGGCCGTTTGGAAGAGTTGATTGCCAGCCGGCCCTGGCTCAAACCCGAGCGGATGTCGCCCACTCAGGTCATCAGCTATGCGGCGCGGGACGGCTTGAAAATTCCGGCCTACCTGACGTTGCCCGCCGGTCGTCCGGCTACGCAGTTGCCCTTGATCGTACTGGTGCACGGCGGACCCTATATGCGCGATGAGTGGGGCTTCAATCCGGAAGTGCAGTTTCTCGCCAGCCGGGGCTATGCCGTGCTGCAACCGGAATATCGCGGCTCCACCGGTTTTGGCTGGAAGCACTTCACGGCAGGTTGGCGCACCTGGGGCCTGGCCATGCAGGATGATTTATCTGATGGCGTGAGCTATCTGGTCAAGCAAGGCACGGTGAATCCGGGCAGGGTGTGCATCATGGGCGCCAGCTATGGCGGCTACGCCACCATGATGGGCCTGGCCAAAGATCCGGATGAATATCGTTGCGGCATCAATTACGTCGGCGTTACCGATATTGGTTTGATGTTCAGTTACAACTCATCTGACTTTGCCGATTCGCTGTGGGCCAGGTACGGCATGAAGAAACAGGTTGGCGACCCGGATACCATGCAGGCGCAGTTCGCTGCGACTTCGCCGATCAAGCAGGTGGCGTCAATCAAGGCGCCGGTACTGCTGGCTTATGGCAGCGAGGATCGCCGGGTTCCGCTGATACACGGCCAGGAAATGCGCGACGCCCTCA
Organism: Betaproteobacteria bacterium; assembly: GCA_016194935.1. Lineage (GTDB taxonomy): Bacteria > Pseudomonadota > Gammaproteobacteria > Burkholderiales > Rhodocyclaceae > JACRAR01. Next base: position 9,062 of record JACQAO010000023.1, on the reverse strand, counting down.
AAGAGCACGGCAAGACCTATGAGTGGATGGTGTTGTCAAGCGAGGGCCACGGCTTCCTCAAGGAGGAAAACCGCTATCGCTTCTACAGCGCGGTGGAAGCCTTCCTGAAGAAGTACAACCCTGCCGATTAATACTGCGGCCATGTCCGGCAAGCAAACAGCCGGTTCCGGCGGATGCGTCTGATTATGGCAACCGGCCCGGCGACCACCAGCACCAGCCTGCGCGCTGCGATCCGCGACCACTACCGGCGCGACGAAACTCAACTGCTTGAGGAACTCGTAGAGCGCGCCCGTTTTTCGCACGATGAGCGCGCCCGTATTGCCGAGCGCGCCAGACCGCTGGTGCAGGCCGTGCGCGAACGGCGCAGCGAGAGTGGCGGCATCGACGCCTTTCTCAGCACCTACGATCTTTCCTCGCGCGAGGGCATCGTCCTGATGTGCCTGGCGGAGGCGCTGCTGCGCATCCCCGACGCACACACCGCCGACCTGCTGATCAAGGACAAGATCGGCAGCGCCGCGTGGGATCAGCGTCTCGGCAGCTCGCACAGCCTGTTCGTCAACGCCTCGACCTGGGCGCTGATGCTGACGGGCCGCTTGGTCAATCTCGATAATGCGGACCGCGATCTGGCCGGCACCTTCAAACGCCTGCTGGCGCGTACCGGCGAACCCGTGATCCGCCAGGCGATGCTGGCGGCGATGCGTATTCTCGGCCAGCAGTTCGTCATGGGCCGCAGCATGACCGAGGCTCTGCAACGCGCGCGCGGCGCCGAAAGCCGGGGCTATCGCCATACCTACGACATGCTGGGCGAATCGGCGCGGACGATGCATGACGCGCGGCGCTACTTCGAGTCCTACGCCGCCGCTATTACCGCCATCGGCAACGAGGCCGGCAGGCCGGAACATGCAGATCGACCGGCGCTTGCCGCGCCCTCGATCTCGGTCAAGCTGTCGGCCTTGCACCCGCGCTATGAAGTGGCGCAGCGCGCGCGCGTCATGCGGGAACTGTTGCCCGTCGTCAAGACTCTGGCGCTCCAGGCCAAGGCTGCGGAGATTGGTTTTACCATCGACGCCGAGGAAGCCGACCGCCTGGAACTCTCGCTTGACATCATCGAAGCGCTCGCCCTCGATCCCGAGCTGGCCGGCTGGAACGGCCTGGGCCTCGCCGTGCAGGCCTACCAGAAGCGCGCCCTGCCGACCCTGGACTGGCTCGCCGAACTCGCCCGGCGCGCGCCGGATAAGCCGCGCCGCCTGATGGTGCGCCTGGTCAAGGGCGCCTACTGGGACGCCGAAGTGAAGCTTGCGCAGGAGCGCGGTCTGTCGACTTACCCGGTGTTCACGCGCAAGCTGGCGACGGATGTTTCCTATCTCGCCTGCGCCCGCCGCCTGTTCGCCGACCCCGCTGTTTTCTATCCTGCTTTCGCCACCCACAATGCCCACACCCTGGCCGCCATCGCCGAGATCGCCAGCGCCGCAGGTAGCAATGAGGACTGGGAGTATCAACGTCTGCATGGCATGGGCGAGGAGCTATACGACGAAGTGGTCGGCCCGAATAAATGGAACCGTCCGTGCCGGGTGTATGCGCCGGTCGGCAGCCACGAAGACCTGCTCGCCTACCTGGTGCGCCGCTTGCTGGAAAACGGCGCCAACACCTCCTTCGTCAACCGCATCGCTGATGCCGCTCTGCCGCTCGACAGCCTGCTTGCAGACCCGGCCGAAAGCGCCGCCGCCCTGCGTGCCAAGCCGCATCCGCGCATCCCCCTGCCGCGCGAACTCTATCGCGCCGCCGGCGAGCAGCGTCTCAACAGCAAGGGTCTCGACCTGTCCGATCAAGCCACGCTGGACCTGCTGGCCGCCGCCATTGAAGCCAGCCGTCGGGTCACCTATCGTGCGACGCCGCTGATTGATGGCAGGGAATTGAGTGGCCCCGCTCAAACCCTCTGCTCACCGGCCAATCGCCGCGACGTCACCGGCAGCGTAGTCACTGCATCCGCTGCCAATGCCGCCGCCGCAATGGCCGCCGCCCACGCTGCCTGGCGCGGCTGGGACGCCACCCCTGCCGATCACCGCGCCGCTTTGCTGGATGGCAGCGCCGATCTCATGCAGCAGCGGCTGATGGAGTTCGTTGCGCTGATCGTCCGCGAAGGAGGCCGCACGCAAGCCGATGCCGTCGCCGAAGTACGCGAAGCGATCGATTTTTGCCGCTATTACGCCGCCCAGGCGCGCGCCGGATTTGCCGCGCCGCAAGTGCTGCCCGGCCCCACCGGCGAACGCAACGAATTGCATCTCGGCGGGCGCGGGGTGTTTGTCTGCATCAGCCCGTGGAATTTTCCGCTGGCCATTTTCACCGGCCAGATCGCCGCCGCCCTGGCCGCCGGCAACAGCGTCGTCGCCAAGCCGGCGGAGCAGACGCCGCTCACCGCCATGCTCGCCATCCGCGTGTTGCATGAAGCGGGGATTCCTGGCGAAGTACTGCATTTCCTGCCTGGCGATGGCCGCATCGGCGCGGCCCTGGTGGCCGATCCGCACTGCGCCGGCGTGGCTTTCACCGGCTCGACCGAAGTGGCGAAGAGCATCGCCCGGACGCTGGCGGAAAAAGACGGAGCGATCATTCCGCTGATCGCCGAAACCGGCGGACAGAACGCCCTCATCGCCGACTCTTCGGCATTGCCGGAACAACTCGTCCGCGATGTGATTGCCTCTGCCTTCAACTCCGCAGGCCTGCGCTGTTCGGCGTTGCGCGTGTTGTTCGTGCAAGCGGATATCGCCGACAAAGTGATAGCAATGCTCAAGGGTGCGATGGCCGAACTGCACATCGGCGACCCCGGCGACATCCGCAGCGACGTTGGCCCGGTGATCGACGAGAACGCCCGTGCACTGCTCGAAGCCCATATCGAAAAACTGGCCGCGCTCGGCAAAGAGTCAACCAAGTCATCCACCCTGCTTCACACCTGCGCCATCGCCGCCGACACCCTGGCCCAGGGCATTTACTTCGCACCGCGCGCCGTCGAGATCGACAGTTTGTCGCGTCTCGAGCGTGAAGTCTTCGGCCCCATCCTGCATGTCATCCGCTGGCAATCCGGGCAGCTTGATGCCGTCTGCGAGCAGATCGCCGCCACCGGCTACGGCCTGACCCTCGGCATCCACAGCCGCATCGACGAGACCGTGGCGCGCATCGTCGCGCGTCTGCAGGTCGGCAATATCTACGTCAACCGCAACATCATCGGCGCCGTCGTCGGTGTCCAGCCTTTCGGTGGCGCGGGTCTGTCAGGCACCGGCCCGAAATCCGGTGGGCCGCACTACCTGCTCCGCTTCGCCAGCGAACGCACCCTCACGGTAGACACCACCGCCGCCGGCGGCAACGCCAGTTTGATGTCGATGGAAGCGGACTGATGGAACAGCCTGAGGTCACCGGCTTTGACCTGGACCCGGAGGTTGCCGCGCATCAGCGCATGGCGCGAAATCACAAATACCACACAGTGCATATTCCTGCGCTGCGCGTGGCTGGATCATTTCTGCTGGCGCTGGCTGTGCTTCTTTACCACTGGTTTATTCCGGGGAGCCATACGGTAGACTGGGTCGTCCCGGTACTGATTGCCTACGCGTTTGTTTCGTGGCCCATCCTCTATTTCCTGTACGGCAAGACCGGGCGCATCGATCTGGGCCTGGTATTCCTGATTCTCGATGTGCCGGTGTGGACGCTTACCATCTATGCCACCGGCGGCGAAAATAGCTGGATCTACCTGGTGCTGTTGCTGCGAGTGGTCGACCAGACCCACACCAACTTCCGCAGAGCTTTGCTTTTCAGCCACATCGTCACCGCCAGTTATCTGCTGTTGCTGCTGTATCTTCAGCAGATTGAGCGGCACGACATCCACTGGTCCGTGGAGCTGGTCAAAGCCGTTTTTCTTTATGTTGCCTGCCTGTATACCTCGCTGGTTGCGAATACCGCCGAGCAGTACCAAAGAAGAGCTTCCGCGGCATTCCGGCTTTCGCGTGAATTGATCGTCAAGCTGGAAGAAAAGTCCGCCCAACTGGATGCGTCGAGCGAAGCGCTGCTCCAGGCCAAGAATGTCGCCGAGGCTGCGAACCAGGCCAAGAGCCAGTTTCTGGCGACCATGTCGCACGAGCTGCGCACCCCGATGAACGGCATTCTCGGCATGTCTCAGTTGCTCCTGATGCCAAATCTCAGCACGGAGGAGCAGCACGAATATGCCAGAACCATCCTGAGCTCCGGCCAGACCTTGTTAACCTTGCTGAACGACATTCTCGATCTCTCCAAGGTTGAAGCCGGCAAGATTGAGCTGACGCCTGCCGTGCTTGATCCTCAACAGGTCGTTGCGGAGACCGTCGCCGTTTTTGGCGAACTCGCCCATGCCAAGGGCCTGGCAATCGAATCGGTCTGGCATGGCCCGGCAAACCGGCGTTACAAGACAGACCCGGTCCGCCTGCGCCAGATGCTGTCCAACCTGGTCAGCAACGCCATCAAATTTACTTCCCGGGGACAGGTACGCATAGACGCCACCGAAGTCGACAGCAGCGAAGCTACCGCACTCCTGGAGTTTGCCGTCACCGACAGCGGCATCGGCATCCCGCAAGACAAGCATGATCTGCTGTTCAAGCCCTTCTCCCAGACCGACAGCTCCGCCACCCGCGAGTACGGAGGGACGGGGCTGGGGCTGTCCATCGTCCGCAAGCTGGCCCAATTGATGGGCGGAGACGTTGGCGTTGAGAGCACCGCAGGAGTAGGTTCGCGTTTCTGGTTCCGCATTCGCGTCGATGTCCTGCAGGCAGGCGAAGAAAGCCGCCAGCCCGAGCGTCTCGCCGAGCTCAAGCCAAGGATCGGCTCGGCATCTGGATTGCCAGGATTGGCAGGACGTGTCCTGGTGGCCGAGGACAACCTGACCAACCGTAAAGTGATCGATGCCATGCTCAGGAAGCTGAATATCGAAGTCAGGATTGTCGAAAATGGTCAGGAGGCGGTCGATGCCATCGTCCAGGGCATGCGGCCCGACCTGGTGCTGATGGACGTGCAAATGCCGGTGATGGGCGGCCTGCAGGCCACGCAACTTATCCGCCAGTGGGAGAGTGAAACGCAGCAACCACATCAGCCAATAGTTGCTTTGACAGCCGGCGCATTTGAAGATGATCGCCAGCGCTGTATCGCCTGCGGGATGGACGACTTCCTCACCAAGCCCATCAGCATGAAGGATCTGGCGGCGATGCTGGCGAAATGGATAGGCAGGGCGGCGCAGGAAGAAAAGAGGGCTGTTTAGGTTGCGACTCACCCGGCGTTCGGCGTTGTTTGCCGGCTTAGTCGAATGGCAAATGGTAGTCAGAACAACACCCGCTCGATCCCCCGCATTCGCTGCCCGTAATTGCGTATCCTATCGACTGCTGATAGGATACACGTATGGAGTTGCCGGAATACGCCCTTGAGCTGCTGTTGGCCTACGATGGCCGGGTGCATTATTTTGCCAGCGGACACACGCTGAGATTCGAAGTGAGGCTGATCGAAAAGTCTGCCAGGACACCATACGGCATCGCGTATTCGCTGACCCTGCATGCACCCAGCGGTACGCGGCTGCTGGGTTTTGACAATGCCCATCCAGTGCCGAACCGGGGCGGGCGGTATGTGAAGACTAAGCTTGAGGCCGATCACTGGCACCGGACAGCGGACGACCAGGGGCGGCCCTACGACTTCGTCTCCGTTGAGAAGCTGCTGGAGGATTTTTTCCAGGAGGCCGGGCGCATTTTGAGCGAGCAAGGGGTAGCCTTCGAAATTGTGAGCGATCAGGAGGAATAGACATGGGCATCAAAATTCAATCGATGAAGGAACTCAAGGCGGAAATGCTGGCCGTCGCCAAGGGCCGGCGTCAGGTGCCCAGCGATGCCGGTCGGATGTCATTTGATTCCGTGGGGGCGGTGATGCGCTTGCTGACACCGGAAAATCGGCAACTGCTTGCCGCCATCGAGAACAACAAACCGGTGTCGGTTGCCGATCTCGCCCGCATGGTAGGCCGCGCCGAGCCGAACGTCAGCCGTACCCTGGGCAAGTTGGTCGCCGGCGGCTTCGTGCGCCTGAAACCCGGCGTCGGCAAAGCCAAGGTGCCGGAAGTCGCGATCCACCGGCTGACGGTGGATATCGACGTTTGCCATCTGGAAGACCGGGTGGCGGTGGCCTGACCGAGGCCACCCCGCATACGTAGCCGCTGTGGGCGATGCTAAGCCAGCCGCACGATCTGGTTCAGGCATTCGCATACCGACCTAAACTGAACATCCGGCAACTTTCCGAGCGGGTGCGGTTTGGCGCCACGCAAACGCCAATCGAAGGATTTTGGCTGGTGGCAAAGCACATAACTGAGCGCAGCACTGACTTGTCCCGCCTTGTGTCCCTTAGCCGGACCGACGGCCACGGCAAATGGATTGTCGGCGTTGTAGGCTGTCGTGGTCATGGGCAGTCCGATGACCAATGAAGTTTTGTGGTTGAAGATGCGTAGCGAGAGCACCAGGAACGGATGGACATCGCGCATTTCCCGACCGACTTGTGGGTTGCAGTCGATCCAGATAATGCCCTGACGATCCGGTATCCAAGGAGCGTGCTTTGCCGCTGGGGCTGGCTTTTTCGCTACCACCGCTCGGCGCCAATACGAGAGCTGACCATGGCTTCGCCGCCATGCCGCGCAGGATCGAAAAGCGCAAGCCGCTGCTCCAGGGTGAGCGGTGTATCGTCAACGGGCGTGATGACCACTTGCCGGCCTTCCACCGACACGCGAACTCGCTGATCGACGCTGAGATGCGCTTCGCGGGCGACGGCTGCGGGCAAACGCACCCCCAGATTGTTGCCCCATTGTTTGATATCGAGAACGGCCACCGTCATGATTTGCTCCAGGAGTAATGTTTAAACACGAGTTTAGACATTACGGCGAATCGCGTCAACGAGATTGTTTCGTTCGGCATCCTCTATGAAACCCAGACAACCGGAGTTCCGAGCAAAATGCAGTACTGAGTTGTTTGGCTCTTTGCGGCCAAAACTGGATCCCCATAAATTTCTCCCAAAGCGGACACTGACGTCCTTCCCGTATGATTGTTGATTGATAGAGAGACCCATATCGGATAACCTCTAAATCATTCATAAGCATACATGGGCTTCCGCCGTGTCCGCATTATTAGCAATAATCTGGACGTTTTTGCGTCTGAATAACTGTTGGGCGTAACTGAGGAGTTAATGTTGGCAGCTATAAATCTCTTGGTTCAGACAGTCGGAATCGCTGTTGCCCTCTATCTTGCTTTTTTTCGCAATTTTTATTCTGCCCTCGCATTGGTTTTCATAGTTGGTATCGGGCATTTCATCTTCATGAAAATTTCCAACGGGCTGATGAAAATGCACCAGAAAACATTATCTGTAGAGCAACTTCGAGAGCTTGAATTACAGGCCATATCAGGCAATGGAAATGAAGCGGCACCAGCAGCGTGGCGGTGGATTGCAACAACTTGCGGTGCTGCTTACGTCGCCATTGTTTTAAGTGCAGTTTGGTATTTCCTTCTGCTCGACCAATGACGCCCAACCCTGCGCACCAGCCGCCCGCTTATGCGGCGGCTAAGCATGAATGTTATGTCGCACGAATTACCTTGTCGATGGCACGCACCCCAAGATGACAGACCTCACTCAACGCGTCGCCAGAACCGTCGGCAAACACTTCGTGACGCTCTCTTGTGTTCAGTACCCGCCTTTGGACGCACCTCCCAAGACGCTGGTGTTCTCTGGATTCATGATCGACGTCCAAGGCGAGTGGTTCTACGTCACAGCGGGTCACATCATCCCGAAAATTTTCAAGGCACTCGCGGCAGGCTCATCTTTCGACGTCTGGCGCTTCGGTGATCAGACGGCTGGTGATCGGTTCAAGGGCATTGCGGTTCCTTACGACTTCAATGCAGATACATGGCTCGTGCTTGAAGACCAGGACTTGGGATTGGATTACGCCGCCGTCCATGTTGGCAATTTCTACCGCCGGCAGCTTGAGGCGGGAGGAGTTACAGCTATCGGCAAAGAAGCATGGAGCGATCACACTACGGAATGCGATCATTGGTCTCTAGTGGGGATTCCGTCAGAGACCGTTGACTACGATGGGGTGACCATCATAACTGCCCGCGTAGTCATCGCTCCCTTGGTACCAGCCGAAGAACCTGAACTCGCCGGAAACAAAGTGCAAAACCAATTCTATGCCAAGCCACTCGATGGTTCGGATGCGTTCTTCAAAGACGCAGACGGTTTCAGCGGTGGGCCGGTCTTCGCGCTCAAGCGGGTATCGGACAAGTGGCTTTATGGAGTAATCGGCGTGCAGAGTGCATGGTATAGCTCCACTAAGACCCTAGCCATCTGCCCTTTCTCCTCGTTCGGTTTCGCACTCGAGGAGGTTGTCGCTGAGGCGCGACGAGTACAAGGTCAGTCCGGGAGTGCTCCAAGTACGGTCTAACCCTCCTATATGGGCTTCCGCTGAGTGACCGCTTTCCGAGTTGCTATTTCCGCTTAGGGTCGGGAGTTCGCATCCACCACCGCCAAATTTATGGTTTGCGCATGCGAAATTCTTAGCTGCGGCTTGCCTGCATAAACGGTAGAGGGGTTCGTTGCATATTAGCCTGCGCCGCAACTTCGCTGCGCTCGTTGTCACCGCGCCAGGCGTGGTAGGTGCCGGCGACCTTGGCGAGGTCGTCGTCGGTCAGCTCGCGGTGGGTGCGGTCCACAGGTAGCATTGCGCAGCACCCTGTCACAGCAACACCCGCTCTATCCCCCCCGCATTCGCCGCCCGCACGTAGTCCGCCATCCAGTCGGGACCGAGTATCGCCCTGGCCATCTCCACCACGATGTAGTCCGCCGTGGTGCCGCTGTCGTCATCGTAGCGCGACAATCCTTGCAGGCAGGACGGGCAGGAGGTGAGGATTTTCACTTCGCCTTGAAAGCCGTCGGCGCGCAAGTTGGCTGCGCCGTTTTCCATCTCTTCCTGTTTGCGGAAGCGCACCTGGGTCGATACGTCCGGGCGCGTCACCGCCAGCGTGCCGGACTCG
>JACQAO010000007.1 GCA_016194935.1 Betaproteobacteria bacterium | reverse complement strand
CGTCATGTAGTGCTGGCCCCCGGCCACAGCGCCCGTGATACTTTCCACATGCTCCACCAGCGCGGCGTGTACCTCGAAGCCAAACCATTTTCCATCGGCCTGCGCATCGAGCATCCGCAATCGCTGATCGACCGCGCCCGTTTCGGCGCCAGCGCCGGCCACCCGCTGCTGGGCGCCGCCGATTATCAACTGGTGCATCACTGCGCCAACGGTCGCGCGGTCTACAGTTTCTGCATGTGTCCCGGCGGCACGGTAGTGGCGGCGGCCTCCGAGCCGGGCGGGGTGGTCACCAACGGCATGAGCCAGTATTCGCGCAACGAACGCAACGCCAACAGCGCCCTGGTGGTCGACATTACGCCTGCCGATTATCCCGGCAGTCCGCTGGCCGGTGTGGATTTCCAGCGTCACTGGGAAGCGCGCGCTTTTGCCGCGGGCGGCGGCGGTTATGCCGCCCCGGCACAGCGCGTAGGCGACTTTCTGGCCGGTCGAGCTTCCACTGCGTGCGGTGCAGTGGAGCCTTCCTATACCCCAGGAGTGTGCTGGGCAGACCTGTCCGCCTGCCTGCCCGACTATGTCGTCGCCGCGCTGCGCGAGGCGCTGCCCGCCTTTGAAAAAAAGCTCAAGGGATTCGCCCTGGATGACGCGGTGCTGACCGGCGTTGAAACACGCACTTCTTCGCCGTTGCGCATCAAACGCGGCGAGGATTTTCAGAGCATCAATACCCTAGGCCTGTACCCCGCAGGGGAAGGCGCCGGTTATGCCGGTGGAATTCTCTCGGCGGCGGTGGATGGCATCAAGATGGCGGAAGCGGTGGCCCTGGATATGCTCGACGATAAGCGTTGAAATGGACTTCAATACTGCACGCCGAGCGCCTCGCACAAAAATTTTATCATGGGCGCAGCCAACGCAAACCGCGCGCCGGCCAGCTTGACCAGTCCCGGCCCGGTAATCTCCGCCGGGGACAAGGGCGCCAAGCCGATGAAGTCCTTGCGTTTCAAATCCTCAATCGCCGGATGATCGGCTGCGTAGCCGCGCGGCGGTCGCGTCAGGCTGTCGCCGGCGAGGGTCCAGTGCGCCGCAAACTTCCGCTCATCGCGCACGCTGAACCAGCGCTCGGGCTTGGCGGCGATGAGGTCGCGGATCCGCCCCAGCGCGTCGGCTTCGGGATGCCAGCAGCCGGCGCCCAGAAAGCACTCGTCGCTGGCGACATGCAAATAGAACCCCGGCGCATGCACGTCCTTGCCCAGCGCGTGGCGGAACTGGATGCCGATGTTGGTCTTGTACGGCGTTTTGTCACGCGAGAAGCGCGTGTCGCGGAACACCCGCATCAGCGAGCCGCCCATCTTGCGCGGCTCGGCGCGGAAGCTGGGGGCGAATTTTTCCAGCAGCGGGATCATCGCCGTGATGAACTCGAGCGCCGGCTCACGCACCAGGGTTTCGTAACGCGGCTTGTTTGCCTCGAACCAGGTGCGGTCGTTGTTGGCGGCCAGCGCGTCGAGAAAGCTGAAAGTGGCTTTGGTAAACATCATGTCTCCGATTTCCGGGATTGTTGCCGGGCGTCTTCGCTCTCTCCGCTGGCCGGCGCAGACGGATCGTACAGGCGCACCGCGTTGCGGCCCGCCGCCTTGGCCTGGTACATGGCCTTGTCGGCCCGCGCGAGCAGTTCGTTGACCGTCTCCCCGGCGCCATTGAACAGGCACACGCCGATACTGGGCGAGCTTGTATGCGGCTGGCCCTGGAGCATGTAGGGCGCATCCAGGGTCAGGCGAATTTTCTCCGCCACTTCCATGGCCTGCCCGGTGGCGACCGGCTCTTCCCCGCTGAGCTCTTCCAGCACCACCACAAATTCGTCTCCCCCCTGCCGCGCAACAGTGTCTTCGGCCCGCACGCAGGTCAGCAGACGCTGCGCCACTTCGATCAGCAACTGGTCGCCGACTTCATGGCCGTGCGTATCGTTGAGCGCCTTGAACCTGTCCAGATCGAGAAACAGCACCGCCCCGTAATTCTTGCGCCGGACGCTGGCCAGCAGCGCCTGGCCGAAACGATCAAGCAGCAGACGCCGGTTGGGCAGGCCGGTGAGCGGATCATAGAAAGCCAGGTTGTGGATTTCTTCTTCGGCAGCCTTGCGTTCGGTAATGTCGGAAAAAATCCCAACATAATTGGCAACGCGGCCATCCGGGCCGGGAACCGCCGAAATGGTCAGCCACTCGGGGAATATCTCGCCGTTCTTGCGGCGGTTCCAGATCTCTCCCTCCCAGTACCTGTCTCTCAACAGTACCACCCACATCTGCCGGTAGAATTCCTGATCCTGGCGCCCTGATCTGAGTATCGCCGGCGTCTTGCCGACCGCCTCCTCGGCGCCATAGCCGGTCAGCCGGGTGAAGGCGAGGTTAACCCGCAGGATGACGCTGTCGAGGCCGGTGACCATGATGCCGTCCCGCGTCTCGAAAGCAGTGGCGGCAATGCGCAGATCCTGTTCGGCCAGTTTGCGTTCGGTAATATCTTCGTTGATGCCGACTACCTTCACTGCCTGTCCCGCATCGTCGCAATAGACTTCAGCCCGCGAGTGAATAACGCGCACCTCACCGTCGCGCCGGCGGATGTGGAAATTTTCGTCATATCTCCCGCGCGTTTGAATCGCCACCTGCAACGCCGCCTCGCTTGCGGCTTTATCCTCCGGCAACAGGCTGTTTTCCCATAACTCATAGGTCGGCGTAACCGTGGCCGGATCGTAGCCGTAAATGGCAAGCATGGTCTTGTCCCAGGTCAGCCGGCGGCTTGCCAGTTCGTATTCCCACACACCGACGCGGGCGGCTTCGGTCGCCAGCTTGAGGCGTTCGGCGCTTTCTTTCTGCCGCGCCAGCGAGATTGTCATCAGGCGATCAAAGGTGCGCTGGCGCCGTTGATAAAAATACAGGCCCGGCGAGGCAATCAGCACCAGCAATATGAACATGCTGCTCTGCACATATACTTCGCGCCGCCAGCCGGCGTAAAGCGCGGTCAGGTTGCGGCTGATGGCAACCACCAGCGGCTTGTCCATCAGCAACTGGGCAGGCTGGACGGTGCGCAGGACGATCATGCTCTGCCCGGCGCCGTCAAAATTGTCGCCGGTCAGCAGGCTGATTGCCCGCCCGCTCTCCTGATGCCGGGTAAACGGCGAGCCCGGCTTTGCCAGATTTTGTCCCAGCGCGTCTTTCATCTCAGGCTCGGTCAGGTACAACTTTCCGTCGCCGTGGATCAGCGCAACTCTCATGTCTCCGGCATAACGCACCGACTCCAGCAGGACGCTGAATTCCTCCGGATCCAGTGTGGCGTTGACGATGCCGCTAAACCGCTCTCCTTTACCGGCCACCATGCGCGATACCGGAATGACAAAAGCGCCAAGGATGGTCCGGAACGGCGGGCCGACGTAAAGCAGGTCGGGATTGGGATCGCGTTTAGCTGTCTGAAAATATTCGCGGTCGCGGAAATTCTTGCCGAAAATTTCTTTCCGGCCCGTGGCAATGACGTTCCCGGCAGCGTCCAGCACCAGCAGATTGCGCACGCCTGGCATGGCGTCGTTCATCGACTTCAACCAGCGATTGGCGCGCTCTTCTCCGTCCTGCCTCCCCCGCCAGTAAGGCAGTTCGTCACGAATGCTGATCAGCGCCAGATTGACGGCATTCAATTGACGCCCCAGGTTATCGTCCACTACTTTGGCCTGGGCCGTCAATTGCTGAGCTTCGTCCGCGCCGATGCGCCGATGCGTCTGATAGAGGGAATAAGCGATAAAGCCCCCAAGCGCCAGCAGGGCCATGCCGAGAAACAACCACTCGGCCAGCAGTCTGCGCAGGCGATGCGAGATTACTGAAGTGCTCATGCGGACTCCGGACACCCGGCGGGGCTAACGGCATGGATTGTAGAGCGTATTTGAGCGGATTATCCAATCCCTGAAATGACTTCCGGAGACCGCCTGAGACGCATCGATACCCTGCTACAATTCCTCGTTGCGCCTTGGCATGCCCGCCGAACCCCGTTTTCAGCCATTCCCGACACAGTGACAGTAATCGCGTCAACAAACGCCACACCCAGCCGCAAGCTGGCGTCCCTGGCCCAATTGGGGCCTTTCCTGCGGCCTTATCGCGGCAGGCTGCTGCTGGCCTTGCTGGCGCTGGCCGTTGCCGCCGCAGCTGCGCTGGTATTGCCGGTGGCGGTGCGGCAGATGATCGACCTCGGCTTTTCGCAAGCCAACGCCGCGCATATCGACCGCTACTTCCTGTTCCTGTTCGTGGTCGCCGTGGTGCTCGGCCTGTTCGCTGCGGCGCGCTTCTACCTGGTGTCGTGGCTGGGCGAACGGGTGGTGGCGGACATCCGCAGCGCCGTCTATCGCCATGTCATCGACATGAGTCCGGCGTTTTTTGAAGTGACCCGCACCGGCGAAGTGCTGTCGCGTCTCACCACCGACACCACCCTGATCCAGGTGGTGGTCGGCACCAGCATGTCGATGGCCTTGCGCAACGCGCTGTTGCTGCTGGGCGGGCTGGTGATGATGGGCATCACCAGCCCGCGCCTGACGGCGTATACCCTCGCCATGCTGCTGGCGGTGCTGCTGCCGATCATTCTGTTTGGCCGCCAGGTGCGCCGCCTGTCGCGCGCCAGCCAAGACCGGGTGGCCGACTCGAGTGCGCTGGCCGGCGAAAAACTCAACGCCGTGCCGACCGTACAAGCCTTCACCCAGGAAAAACTGGAGACGGCGCGCTTCGACGATTCGGTGGAAGCCTCTTTCCTCACCGCCCTGCGCCGCATTCGCGCCCGCGCCGCGCTCACCGCCATCATCATCGTCATGGTATTCGGCGCCATTGTGCTGGTGCTGTGGCTGGGCGCGCACGCGGTGCTGGATGGCGCGATGAGCGCCGGCCTGCTGAGCCAGTTCGTGCTGTATGCGGTAATGGTAGCCAGCAGCATCGGCGCCCTGAGCGAAGTGTGGGGCGACGTGCAGCGCGCCGCCGGCGCCACCGAGCGGCTGATGGAACTGCTGGCCGCGCCTGCGGACATCGTCGCACCGCCCCATCCCCTTCCAATGCCAGCGCCGCGCGGCGAGATTCTGCTGGAGCACCTGACCTTCCACTACCCCTCACGCCCCGACCATCCTTCGCTGGCGGATTTCTCGCTGCATGTGCGCCCGGGCGAAACAGTCGCGCTGGTCGGCCCGTCCGGCGCCGGCAAGAGCACGCTGTTCCAGTTGTTATTGCGCTTCTACGATCCGCAGCAGGGGCGCATCCGTCTCGACGGCATCGACCTGGCGCAGGCCGATCCGCGCGAGGTGCGGCGGCACATCGGCATCGTGCCGCAGGATACGGTGCTGTTTTCCGCCGACGCCCTGGAGAACATCCGCTACGGTCGCGCCGGCGCCAGCGATGAAGAAGTGAAAGCCGCCGCCCGCGCCGCAGCCGCCGACGAATTCATCGAACGCCTGCCGGAGGGTTACCGGACTTTTCTCGGCGAGCGCGGCGTGCGCCTGTCGGGCGGGCAGCGCCAGCGCATCGCCATCGCCCGCGCCATCCTGAAAAATCCGCCGGTCATGCTGCTCGACGAAGCCACCAGCGCGCTCGACGCGGAGAGCGAACGGCTGGTGCAGACCGCCCTGGAACGCCTGGTGCAAGGCCGCACCACCCTGGTGATCGCCCACCGCCTGGCGACAGTGCGTAAGGCAGACAGGATCATCGTGATGGATGACGGACGCATCGTCGCCAGCGGCACCCACGAAACATTGAGTCGTGAAGACGGCCTGTATGCCCGGCTCGCCGCTTTGCAGTTCGGTCTGCATGCGGAGTAATGAATAATGAATCAGAACATCCCGGCCCCGGCCACGACTACAACATAACGCGCGAACTTTCCCAGCGCCATCCACAGCATGCAGGCCAGCCAGTTAAGCCGCAACCAGCCGGCGGCGGCGCATAGCGCGTCGCCCACCAGCGGCGCCCAGGCCAACGCCAGGCTGGCGGCGCCGTAGCGTTTCACCGCCGCCAGCCGCGCAGGCAGTTCCTTTTGCGGCAACAGGCGCGCCAGCAAGTAAGTGCTCATGCCGCCCAGCGTGTTGCCGACAGTCGCCAGCATCAGTGCCGTGGCGGTCTGCTCGGGATGCAGCCGCACCACGGCGAACAGCACCGCCTCTGAACCCCCCGGCAACAGCGTGGCGGCGAGAAAGCTGGAGACGAACAAACCGAGCAGGCTGCCGTCGGCGGAGAGCAGATAATCCATCCGCGCATCTTACCTTGCGCCTTGCGGCAGTGGCCTTGATATGGAAACCGCCGACGGATAGGATGGTGCTAATATCAATCGATTGGCAGGACAACAGACATGGCAATGCGCCGAACTGAATATTATGAATTCATCGAGCACGATTAAACAGCGGCCCGTCGGTATCGATCTCTTCGCGGGAGCAGGCGGGTTGTCGCTGGGTTTCGAACAAGCGGGCTTCGATATCGCCGCCGCCATCGAGATCGACCCGATCCACTGCGCTGTTCACGAATACAACTTCCCATACTCGAAAGTGATTTGCGCGAGCGTAGCCGATGTGACGGGCGAAGATATTCGCCACAGTGCCAACCTTGGCAATGTCGATATTGATGTCGTTTGCGGTGGTGCGCCTTGTCAAGGCTTCTCGCTAATCGGCAAACGCGCTCTCGACGATCCACGAAACCAGTTGGTATTCCACTACGTCCGCCTGGTGAAAGAGCTACAGCCCAGGTATTGTGTTTTCGAGAACGTGAAGGGCTTGACGCTTGGCAAACATGCCGGATTTCTGGATGAATTGATCGCCGCGCTGAGCGAAGCCGGCTACGATGTAGTGCTACCTTATCTTGTGCTCAATGCCGCCGATTTCGGCGTACCGCAGGACCGCCGTCGCTTGTTCCTGGTGGGTGCACGGCGCGGCTTGGCCATCCCGGACTATCCTAATTCCGTGGAACGCCGAACGAGCGTATGGGATGCCATCGGAGATTTGCCTGACGCTGACTGTTTCAGTGAGTTGAGCACCGTCGACTCAGTTCGCGCCAACTGGACGACCAAAGCGGCTTATGCTCGTCGCTTGCGGGGTATCGATCCCGATCCTGCGGACTACGGTTATCGCCGCGAGTTCGATCCGGATCTACTTTCTTCGAGTCTTCGAACCGGGCATACGGAACTTTCACAAAGCCGTTTTCTGGCGACCGGGCATGGCAAGACAGAACCTGTCAGCCGTTTCCGCAAGCTTCCGCCGGACGGGCTTTGCAATACCCTGCGCGCCGGTACGGACAGTGCGCGCGGAGCATTCACCTCACCACGCCCGATCCATCCGTTTCTCCCGCGCGTTATTACCGTGCGTGAAGCGGCGCGTCTGCATTCTTATCCTGACTGGTTCCGCTTCCATTCGACCAAATGGCATGGGTTTCGACAAATAGGGAACAGCGTTCCACCGCTTTTGGCGCGCGCTGTGGCGAATCAGATTACCAAGGCGTTGGAGGTTAAACCTTCGAAGCCGGAAATAGTGCTGCAACCCGGAGAACCCGACTTGCTCTCTTTCGACATGGGCGATGCCGCCCGATATTTTCAAGTGCCGCGCGACACCATCGCGCAACGTACTCGCAAGACAAATCCAAAGCACATTTTGAAAGAGGCGTATGCCTGACGAGAAAAACGGGCGGCTACCCAACCGCTATCAAGCCATTATCGCGCGGGTATTCACCGATCATCATGTTAAGGATGTGGTCGAGTTCGAGTTTACCCGGGACGAGTTTGTCGCCATCGCCGAGTCGCTTGGAATCATGTTACCGAAAAACACTGGGGACGTGATCTACTCGTTCCGTTATCGCAACGAGTTACCTGAAGTGATCCGAAATACTGCCGCAAACGGCCTCGAATGGATCATCGAAGGCGCGGGCCGCGCCCGCTACCGATTCAAGCAAGTGCAATTGAACCGCATCGTGCCGCGCGAGGAACTGTTAACCATCAAGGTTCCTGACGCCACACCCGAGATCATCACCGCATATGCGTTAACCGACGAACAATCCTTGCTTGCGAAAGTGCGTTACAACCGGCTTGTTGATGTGTTCCTGGGTATCGTAGCGTTTTCCTTGCAAAATCATTTACGCACCACAGTCAAGAATGTCGGACAAATCGAAATTGACGAAATCTACGTTGGCATCGACCGACACGGACGACAGTATGTCGTGCCGGTGCAAGCCAAAGGCGGTAGCGACAAACACGGTGTGGTTCAAACACAACAAGACATTTTGTGTTGTGCCGAGAAGTTTCCAACTCTGATCTGCCGCGCCGTGTCGGCGCAGTTTATGAGCGAAGGCCGTATCGCCATGTTTGAACTTACCGTGCAAGACGGCGGGGTCAAGGTAGTCGACGAAAAGCACTACCAGCTTGTGCAGGCAAACAATATTTCAGCAGACGACTTAAAGCAATACGCTTCCCGTAGCATTTGAGGAAATACCCCACAAGATTCAAAGGCGGCTTGCCTGTTAACGCAAGCCCCTGCTACCCTACGCCTCTTGTCGATTCTGTGAACCTGCCATGCCGCCTCGTTCTTCCCGCTCTCCCGATTACCTCGAAAAAATCCTCAACGCCCGCGTCTATGATGTGGCGATTGAAACGCCGCTGGAGCTGGCGGCCAACCTCTCGCTGCGCTGTGGCAACCGCATTCTGCTGAAACGCGAGGACATGCAGGCAGTGTTCAGCTTCAAGCTACGCGGCGCTTACAACAAGATGGCGCAACTCTCCGCCGCACAACGCAAGCGCGGCGTGATCACCGCCTCGGCCGGCAACCATGCCCAGGGCGTGGCGCTGGCTGCGCAAAAACTCGGTTGCCGGGCGGTGATTGTGATGCCAGTAACGACGCCGCGCATCAAGATCGATGCGGTGCGCAACCGTGCCGCCGAGGTTGTGCTGGTGGGCGAATCCTACGACGAAGCCTACGCTCACGCCCTGCTGCTGGAGAAAAAGCAGCAACTGACTTTCGTGCATCCCTATGACGACCCCGATGTCATCGCCGGGCAAGGCGCCATCGGCATGGAAATCCTGCGTCAACATGCCGATCCCATTGATGCGGTATTCTGCGGTGTCGGCGGCGGCGGGCTGATCTCCGGCGTGGCGGCTTACATCAAGCGTCTGCGCCCGCACACCAGAATCATCGGCGTCGAGGCCGTGGATGCCGATGCCATGTACCGCTCGCTGAAAGCCGGCAAGCGCGTCAAGCTGGACAGCGTCGGCCTGTTCGCTGACGGCGCGGCGGTGAAACTGGTCGGCCAGGAAACGTTTCGCCTGTGCCGTGAATATGTCGATGAGATCGTGCTGGTGGATACCGACGCCATCTGCGCCGCCATCAAGGATGTGTTCGAGGACACTCGCTCGATCCTCGAACCGGCGGGTGCACTGGCCATTGCCGGCGCCAAGCTTTACGCTGAAAGAAACAAGCTCAGGAACCAGACCCTGGTGGCGGTGGCTTCCGGCGCCAACATGAATTTCGACCGCTTGCGTTTTGTCGCCGAACGCGCCGAAGTCGGCGAAGCGCGCGAAGCCTTGCTGGCCGTCACCGTCCCGGAACAGCCGGGCAGTTTCAGGAAATTTTGCGCTCTGATCGGGGCGCGCAACATCACCGAATTCAATTACCGTTTTTCCGATGCGCGGGAGGCTCATGTCTTTGCCGGCATCCAGGTCGGCAACCGCGCAGAGTCGCTGAAGCTGGTGCAGGCGCTGCAAAAACACGGCCTGCCCACGCTCGACCTGACCGACGACGAAATGGCCAAGCTGCATGTGCGCCACATGGTCGGCGGCCATGCGCCGCAAGTGCTGAATGAGCTGCTGTACCGTTTCGAGTTTCCGGAACGCCCCGGCGCATTGATGCGCTTCCTGGAGAGCATGAGCGCCGGCTGGAATATTTCGCTGTTCCACTACCGCAACCACGGCGCCGACTATGCCCGGGTGCTGGTCGGGATGCAGGTGCCGCCCGGGGAAATGAAGGAATTCCGCGCCTTCCTCAAAAACCTCGGCTACCGTTGCTGGGACGAGAGCAAAAATCCGGCGTACAAACTATTTCTCGGTTAGGGCAATGGATTTCGACACCATCATCGACCGGCGCGGCGCCGACTCGATCAAGTGGAACAAATACGCTGGTCGTGACGTGATCCCGTTGTGGGTGGCCGACATGGATTTCGCCGCGCCGCCGGCGGTACTGGAGGCGCTGCAAAAACGTGTCGACCACGGCGTATTCGGCTACGGCGAGCCGTGGCCGTCGCTGGTCGAAGCGGTGCAAACACATCTGGCGGAAGAATACAGTTGGCAGATCGAGGCCGACTGGCTGGTGTGGCTGCCGGGCCTGGTAACCGGACTCAATATCGCCTGCCGCGCGGTGGGCAAACCGAACGACGCGGTGTTCACCTTCACGCCGGTGTATCCGCCGTTTTTTTCCGCGCCGCAATTTTCCCAACGGCGCGCTGTGGTCGCGCCACTCACCCTGGTCGATGGCCGCTGGCAATGGGATGAAGCGGCGGTCGAAGCGGCGTTGGCGGTCGAGCCGGATACCCGGCTGTTCCTGTTGTGCCACCCGCACAACCCGGTAGGGCGCGTCTGGCGCGAAGAAGAATTGCGCCGGATGGCGGCGTTCGCCGAACGTCACGACCTGGTGGTCTGCTCCGATGAAATCCATTGCGGCCTGGTGCTCGATCCGCAACTCCGCCATCGACCGTTTGCCGCGCTCTCGCCGGAGAGCGCCCGGCGCAGCATTACCTTGATGGCGCCCTCCAAAACCTTCAATATCCCCGGCCTCGGCTGCGCCTTCGCGGTGATTCCCGATGCCGCGCTGCGGCGTAATTTTGAGGCGGCGATGCAGGGCATCGTACCGCATGTGAATGTGCTGGGACTGGCGGCCACCGAGGCCGCCTACCGCCACGGCGGCGCCTGGCGCACAGCGCTGCTGGACACTCTGCGCAGCAACCGCGATCTGCTCGAAGCCAGGGTTGCGGCGTTGCCGGGCCTGACCATGAATCATGTCGAAGCCACCTATCTGGCCTGGATCGATGCGCGCGAATTATGCCGAATGCGCGGCATCGAAAATCCCCAACGTTTCTTCGAGCAGGCCGGCGTTGGCTTGTCCGACGGTGCAAACTTTACTCCACGGGGTCAACGCGACACGAGCGGTTTCATCCGCCTCAATTTCGGCTGCCCGCGCCCGCTGCTGGAATCCGCCCTGGAGCGCATGCGCGCCGCGTTAACGTGACAGCGGTTAATATTCCTGGCGCTGCACCAGCGCCAGGAATTCATCCGCCGGCAAAGGATGCGAGTACAGATAGCCTTGAATCTCGTCGCAGTCCAGGGTTTTCAGAAAAGCGAATTGTTCGGTAGTCTCGACGCCCTCGGCGATCACTTTCAAGCGGAGTTGCTTGGCCATGCCGACGATGGCCCCGGCGATGGCGCAGTCGTCGACATCGTGGGGAATTCCGGTGATGAAGGAGCGGTCGATTTTCAGCGTGTCGATGGGGAAACGCTTAAGATAGGACAGGCTGGAAAAACCGGTGCCAAAATCGTCGAGCGACAGCGCAATGCCCATGTCATGCAGTTCATCCATCATCGAAATGACGCTTTCGGTGTTGTGCATCAGCATGCTCTCGGTCAGCTCCAGTTCCAGCCAGGCCGGGTTCAAGCCGTGTCGGCCAAGCAATACGCCGATGTTGCGCGGCAGTTTGGGGCTGATCTGCCGCGCCGAGATATTCACGGCCAGCTTCAACAGCGGCAAGCCGCCCTGTTGCCAGACGCGCGCCTGGCGACAGGCTTGCTCCAGCACCCATTCGCCGATGTCGACCACCAAGCCGGTTTCCTCGGCGACCGGAATAAACTCGACCGGCGGCACCATGCCGCGTTCTGGATGGTTCCAGCGCACCAGGGCTTCGGCGCCGATGATGCGGCCCGTAGCAATATTCACTTTGGGCTGGTAGTGCAGCAGCAGTTCGCCGCGCTCCAGGGCGCGGCGCAGATCGGCCTCGATGGTCAGCCGGCCAAGCGCAGTCTGGTTCATCTCCGGGCTGTAAAAAGCGTAGCCCTCTTGCGGCCCCTGCTTTGCCCGGTACATGGCCACGTCTGCGTAGCGCAGCAAGGTCGCGGTATCCGGGCCGTCATCCGGGAAAATACTGATGCCGATACTGGCGCCGACGCGCAGTTCGTGGCCGTCCAGCAGCACCGGGGCGTGCAGCGACTCCAGCAGTTTCTGGGCGACATGGCCGGTATGTTCGCGCCTGGAGATGGTGAATAACGCCGCGACGAATTCGTCACCACCCATCCGTCCCACCACATCCGCGTCGCGCAAAACGCTGCGGAAACGCTGGCCGATCTGCTGCAACAGGCGGTCGCCGACAGCGTGACCCAGCGTGTCGTTGATCGGCTTGAAACGGTTCAAGTCGATGAACAGCAGCGCCCCGAGCTGTTTCTGGCGCCTGGCTTCGAAGATCGCCTGGTCGATCAGCTTATGCATCAGCGTGCGGTTAGGCAGGCCGGTCAGCGCATCGTAGTAAGCAAGATGGTTAATGCGTTCTTCGTTGCGCTTTTTTTCGGTGATGTCGCTGAAAATCGAAAAGTAGTGGGTGGTTTTGCCTTGTGCGTTTTTTACCGCGCATACCGAAGTCCACTTGAGATATTCCTCGCCGTTTTTGCGCCGCTCCCATACTTCGCCGTGCCAACTGCCGCTGATTTGAATGGCTTCCTTGCGCTCACGGTGAAAATTCTCATCATGGCGGTCAGAATCAAACAGGCGCGGCGTCTGGCCGGCAACCTGCTCCGCCGTGTAGCCGGTGATTCTGCAAAAGGCCGGGTTCACCGTGATGATGCGCTCGTCGGCATCGGCAATGTAGATGCCTTCTTCGGTGTACTCGAACATGCGGGTATTCAGCCGCTGTTTTTCGGCGGCTTCGATGCGCTCGGTGATGTCGCTCAGGTAGCCGATCAGCCCGCTCGGCTCGCCGCTGGCGTCGCGCAGCAGCGACAGGGACAGGCTGGCCCAGAATGTCTCACCGGATTTTCTGCGACGGCGAACTTCCAGCTCGTGTCCGCCGTGTTCACGAAAGGTGTCCTGCAGCCGCAGATCGCCTTCCTCTTCCTCATCGGCATACAAAAACAGGATGTTGTTGCCGACCGCTTCCGCCGCGCTATAGCCGAACAACCGTTCGGCGCCCTTGTTCCAGTGAGTCACAAAACCGGCCAGGTCCATGGTGACGACCGACTCCTGGATCTGGTCGAGAATCTGCATCTGCTGGCTGATCCTGGTTTCCGTCAGATCAAGCTCGCGCGTCAGCCGCCGGGTTTCAGCATGCAGGTGCAACAGCCCGCCGGTCAATTGCGCCAGCGCAGCCAACTGCTGACGTTCGGCAGGGCCGTAACCGCCGGGACGACCGGACAGCGCGTAGTGGCCGATGGTAGCGCCGCCTTGCGTCACCGCGTGCGTGATTTCGTGCGGAGGATCATTTTCCGCCGCGTGAAAGTACCCGCCTTGCGGGCTTTCCAGCAGCAGCCGGGCGATATTCCCCAGCGCCGCAGCGTCAGCTTCGCCCTCCAGGTTTTGCACAGCAGCGATCAAGCCGCTGGCGGCTGCGAGCAGTTCGGAATCGGCGGACATGCCTATGCGTCCTGGTTGACCTGGATGGTCCAGCGGCAAGCTTGTACCAGGCTCCGGCAATAGTCGGTCGGGGTCAGCCCATGCGCCGCCAGTTGTCCGGCGCAACCGGGGGCCGGCGCATGCTCGGATTGCTCGACAATAGTCAGCAGGGCGCCAAGCCTGCCGCTGCGTTGCAGTATGGCCTGCGCCACATCCTCGGCGAGATTCA
Source organism: Betaproteobacteria bacterium (assembly GCA_016194935.1). GTDB lineage: Bacteria > Pseudomonadota > Gammaproteobacteria > Burkholderiales > Rhodocyclaceae > JACRAR01. Next base: position 2,357 of record JACQAO010000007.1, on the reverse strand, counting down.
GCGGCGTCACGATATCCTCCAGCGGCATGGCAAACAGCTTGTCCAGCAAGGAAAACATGCCGGCCATGAAAGCGCGTTCCTGCTCTTCGCGGTCGCCGCCGCTGGCCTTGCTGAGCGCTTCGGCGAAACTGGCGCGCAGCGCTGCGCGCGCCATCAGCGGATTGCGCTGGTCGCCGCTCTGCTGCGCATACAGCAGCAGTTGCAGCCAACGCTGCAACTGGCGGCGGCCCAGCAGGGTGATGGCATGGCCGAAGTTGACGATTTTCTTGCTCAACGCAAAGCTCACCGAATTCACCAGCTTCAATAGCTGATAGGAAAGCCCCGGCGCCTGTTTCAGCAGCATCTCGATGGCATGCGAGTCCGCTTCGCTTGTCACCAGCGCCAGCAACTTCAGCAGCAACGCCCGCGACGATCCTTGTTGCTGCTGTGCCGGCAAAGGATGCAGCGCGTATTCTCCGGCAAAGCGGGTGCAACCGGCCACTGCGGCTTGCTGGAATGCTGCCGGTGCGGCTACCCCGAGCGCCAGATGCGGGCCTTGCAACCGCCTGAGTATTTCCGGTGGAGCTGCGCCATTCACATTCATGATGGACATATCGATCGCCAGCGCAGACACCTCCGCCGACAGTGTGCGCCCCGCCGGCGGCAGGCCCTGGGCCATCAGATGGAAACCCATGCCCCGCAGACGCTGCAGACCGGCGCTGGCGGAATCGGCGCACTGCGCAGCCGGAATGAGCCAGATGATCTGCCCGGCCGGCAATTGCCTGGCGGAATCTCCAGCGAGACTGGCCGGATCAGCCAGCGGAATCACGCAGGGCAGATCGCCCAGCGCTTCGCTTAATCCGTACTCGCCGAACAACTGCGGCAGTGCATCCAGGCTGTCGGCAGGCCGGGCGGCCAGCAACAGCGCCCGCCAGGCATGCTGGGAATCAGTCACCGGTTGCAGGGAGATCAGCGGAAAATCCAAGGCGCCTGGCTCGAACAAGGACATGGGGACATGGCATCAGTCTGTAATCTGCAATCTGTAGTCCGGATTGCCGGCTATCGTTTATTCTGCTCATGTTAATATAAATTCCCGATCACAAGTGGCCGCCCGCCCACAACGCGCAACCCGCAACGCACACCATCGCATCGCGCAAAGCCTGATACGGCGGCCATTGGCAGCCAGTGATGCTTGCGCTATAATTCCCCCTGCATAGATTTATGTGAATGGCATGATACGGGGGCGGCAAGTCCTCCGGGCGCAGGGCGGAGGATGGGAGGCGAGGGGAGGCGAAGCGAAGCGTTATGACGATGCAAAAATTAAGCAGGAAACAGGCTGAGTGCGGCGTCCCCTTGTCCTGGGACATCTATGACGAAGCCGGGCAACTTCTGTTGCGGCGGGGCTATGTGATCAACAACCCGAAGCAGCTTGCCACGCTCATGGAGCGCGGGCTGTTCATCAACGCCGCGAACGCCGCCACCTCGGTGGAAAGTCTGCTGGACCACAAGTACGATCCCTTCTGGCTGTGGGACGACATTATCGTCAGGCTGGGGCAACTGCTGCGCAACTACGACAAGGACGCAGATTTCCCCATCCAGATCGATGTCCTCGCGCAACTGGCGCAACTCCTGACGCATCGCAGCCGGGATGCGGCGCTCGCCGCCATGATTCTGCTCACCGACCAGCGTCGCTATTCGCTGGTGCATTGCCTGCATGCGGCAATACTCACCGATCTGGTGGCGCTGCGGCTCGGCTGGGACGAGGAGCGGCGCAGAAGCGTGGTGTGCGCGGCGTTGACGATGAATATTTCGACCGTGGATATACAGCAGGTGCTCACCGATCAAGCCGGGCCGCTGACCCCCGAGCAGCATGTGGCGATCAAGGCGCATCCGGCCACCAGTGCTGAAATGCTGCGCGGGGTCGGGGTCAACGACGCCATCTGGCTGCAAGCGGTGCAGGATCATCACGAAACTCCGCTGGGCAGCGGCTATCCGAAAGGTCACAAGGCAGTCAGTGAAGAAGCCACGCTGCTGCGCACCACCGATGTGTTCAGCGCCAAGGTCAGCCCGCGCACCCATCGCAAGCCGATGAGCGGCCCGCAGGCGGCGCGCGTACTGTTTACCGATCCCGGCATGGCCACCGAAAATCCTTTCATCGCCGTGCTGATCAAGGAAATCGGCATCTATCCGCCGGGCTCATTCGTCAAGCTGGCCAACGGCGAAACCGGCATCGTCTATAAGCGTACCGACAATGCGCATACCCCCGTGGTGCTCAGCCTGACTAACTCCAAGGGTACGCCCGAGTCAAAACCCATTCGCCGCGATACCTCGCGCGATGAACACAAAATACTCGCGGTGATTCCACGCGATGACATTCG
>JACQAO010000017.1 GCA_016194935.1 Betaproteobacteria bacterium | reverse complement strand
GCGCGGATGCGCTGCAACCCTTCGGGCCAAGGCCGATTTGAGCGCATCCCTTTGTCGCAAGCCGCTTACGGTGATGACACCGCCGCGCGTCTTGCTTCGCGGGCTGCATCTCAAATCGGCCTTGGCGCAGGGCTGGATTATCCACGGATAGGCTCTAACTCATGTACATGCCGCCATTAACATGCAACGTCGTACCGGTGACATAAGCCGCGCGTGGCCCCGCCAGAAAAGCCACTGCGGCGGCAATTTCGCTGGCTTGTCCGAGACGGCCCAGTGGGATTTTTTGCAGCAGCACCTCGCGTTGCGCCTCGGGAAGCTGCTTGGTCATGTCGGTGTCGATGAATCCTGGCGCGACACAGTTCACAGTGATATTGCGGCTGCCGAGTTCCTGAGCCAATGCCCGTGTCATGCCGGCGACCCCGGCCTTGGCGGCGGCGTAGTTGGCCTGGCCGGGGTTGCCCGAACTGCCCACTACCGAGGTGATATTAATAATCCGGCCGTGCCGCGCTTTCATCATGCCGCGCATCACCAGCCTGGCAAGGCGGAATACCGCCTTGAGGTTGGTGTCGATCACCGCATCCCATTCGTCATCTTTCATACGCATGGAAAGATTGTCGCGGGTAATCCCGGCGTTATTCACCAGGATGCCAACCACGCCGTATTTTTTTTCGATCTCCCCGATCAAGGCGGTGCACGCAGCGGCATCGGTGACATCAAGCGCCGCGCCCCAGCCAGTGAAGCCTGCTTGCGTAAGGCTTTGCTGGATGCCGGCTGCGCCGTCGGCGGTGGTCGCAGTGCCGATCACCGTAGCGCCCTGTTCTGCCAGTTCCAGAGCGATGGCGCGGCCGATGCCGCGCGATGCGCCTGTCACAAGTGCAATCTGTCCTGACAGCATGATGGATTCCTATTCCTTGTTGGCGGCCAGCGCCGCTAAAGCTGCATCCATACCGGCCAGATCGGCCATGGCGCCGCCGGTCACTCCATCGGCGCAACGCTTCACCAGTCCGGCCAGTACCTTGCCCGGTCCGCATTCATAAATCCGGCTGACGCCATGCGCCGCCATTACCTGCATGGTTTCAACCCAGCGCACCGGGGCTGCGGCCTGGCGCACCAGGGCATCCTTGATCTGTTCGGGTTCGGTCAGGCAGGCCACATCGACATTATTCACCACCGGGATGCCCGGTGCGATTACGCTCAATGCAATCAGACGTTGCCCGAGTTTCTCCGCCGCCGCCTGCATCAACACGCTATGAAACGGCGCCGATACGGCCAGCATCACGGCGCGCTTGGCGCCTCTCGCCTTGCAGGCGTCGGCGGCGCGCTGCACCGCCGCAGCATGGCCGGCAATCACAATTTGCTCTGGCGTATTGAAATTTACCGCCTCCACAACCTGCCCTTGCGCGCTTTCTGCACAAACTGCTTGCACCGAGGCGGCGGGAAGACCGAGAATCGCCGCCATACCGCCTTCACCCGCTGGCACGGCTTCCTGCATGGCTCTGGCGCGAAACTCCACCAGTGGTACTGCGTCGCCAAATGTGATCGCCCCGGCCGCGACCAGTGCCGTGTATTCGCCCAGGCTGTGTCCCGCCAGCATATCCGGTTGCGCACCGCCCTTGGACAGCCATAGGCGGTAGGCGGCAATGCCGGCGGTAAGCATCAGCGGCTGCGTATTGATGGTCTGATTGAGCGCCTCCACCGGGCCTTCCGAGGCCAGTTGCCAAAGGTCACGCCCCAGCGCCTCGGAGGCTTCGGCGAAAGTATCGCGTATCACGCGGCTGTCGCCATATGCAGTCATCATGCCAAGTGACTGGGAACCCTGGCCGGGAAACACAAGTGCAAATTTCATGGTTCAGAACCGCAGCAGCGCCGCGCCCCAGGTGAAGCCGCCGCCGACGCCCTCGAACAGCAGCACCTCACCGCGTTTGATAGTGCCGGCGCGTACCGCATGGTCCAGCGCCAACGGTATCGAGGCAGCCGAGGTGTTGCCGTGGCGATCTACGGTGACGATAATTTTTTCCGCCGGCAAGCCCAGTTTCTTTGCCGTGGCATTCATGATGCGAATATTGGCCTGATGGGGAATCAGCCAGTCGATCTGCTCCGCCTGCATCCCGGCGGCAGCGAGTACTTCATGGGCGACTTCGGCCAATACCTTGACGGCGACCTTGAATACCGCCTGGCCGTCCATCTGTAGAAAAGGCACGCCGGTCACCTGTCCGCAGCTCACCTGGCCCGGCACCGAGAGCAGATTGCTGTAGCTGCCGTCGGCATGCAGCGCCGTGGCGAGGATGCCGGGGTCGCTGCTGGCTTCGAGCACCACCGCACCCGCACCATCGCCAAACAGCACACAGGTGCCGCGGTCATTCCAGTCGAGGATGCGCGAGAACACTTCCGCGCCCACCACCAGGGCGCACTTGTGCGAACCGGAACGAATAAATTTATCGGCAACGGTCAAGGCATACGCAAAGCCGCTGCAGACCGCTTGCACGTCGAAAGCCGGGGCGCCAGTCCTGATTCCCAAGCGGCTTTGCAACAAAGCGGCGCTGCTGGGAAAAATAAAATCAGGCGTGGAGGTGGCGAGGATAATCAGGTCGATCTCATCGGCCACCCGGCCAGCCGCCTCAAGCGCCCGGAGGCTGGCTTCCAGCGCCAGGTCGCTGGCGGTCACATGCGCCTCGGCGAAATGACGAAAACGGATGCCGGTGCGCTCGACGATCCATTGATCGGAGGTATCGATTCCGCGCGCTACCAGATCGTCATTGCTCACGGGCTGGCCAGGCAGATAGCTGCCGGTGCCGGTAATACGCGAAAAAATCGCTGTCGTGCTCATGTCGCGGCGGAGGCGGATTGTAGCGCCATGCGTGCGGCGATGCGTTCCGGAAGATTGTTACGCACGGCTTCGGCAGCGCGTTCGAGGGCATAACGAAACGCCAGTGCATCGGCCGAGCCGTGGCTCTTGACGACGATGCCCTTCAGGCCGAGCAGGCTGGCGCCATTGTAGCGGCGCGGATCGAAGCGGTGTTTGAAGGCATTGATGACCGGCAATGCAATCAGCGCTGCGATGCGGGTGAATATGTTGCGCTTGAATTCCTCGCGCAGGGCGGCGCTCAGCATATGGGCCACACCCTCTGAAGCCTTGAGCGTGACGTTGCCGACGAAGCCGTCGCAAACCACCAGATCCACCGTACCTTTGTAAATATCGTCGCCCTCGATGTTGCCGTAAAAATTCAGGTCGCTATCCCTGAGCAGTTCGCCGGCGCGTTTGACGCTCTCGCAGCCCTTGATATCCTCTGTGCCGTTATTCAGCAGGCCGATGCTGGGCCGCTCCTTGTGTTCCAGCGCTGAAATCAGCATGGAACCCATGATGGCGAACTGTAGCAAATGTTCCGGCTGACAATCGACATTCGCGCCAAGATCAAGCATATAGGTATGGCCATGGTGGGTAGGCACTATGCCAGCGATGGCCGGGCGGTCGATGCCGGGCAGGGTCTTCAGCACGAAACGGGAAATCGCCATCAAGGCGCCGGTATTGCCGGCTGAAAGCGTTGCCTGCGCTTCTCCGTTTTTTACCATTTCGATGGCGACACGCATCGACGAATCTTTTTTACCGCGCAGGGCGGTCGCCACAGCCTCATCCATTTCAATCTGTTCGCTGGCGTGACGAATCGCCAGCCGGGAGCCGAATTCCTGCGCAGCCCGGGTAATTCGCGGCAACAAATCCTCCTGGCGACCGACCAGGATCACCGCGCAGTCTGTGTCATGACGCAGAAAATCCAGCGCCGCAGGCACCGTCACCGAAGGGCCATGGTCGCCACCCATGCAGTCGATGGCCAAAGTGACCGTCATCGTCAAGTTCGTGGCGTAGCGCAGGTCAAAGCGAAAGGTGAAGCGCAATTGACCGGCAGAGGCGTGCCGCCATCGTCAGCGACTTTATTCGCCTTTGCTCTTGGTGACTTTCTTGCCGCGATAAAAACCGCTCGGGCTGATGTGGTGGCGCAGATGCACCTCGCCGGTGGTTGGCTCGACGGCCAGCGGCGGCGCGGAAAGAAAGTCGTGGGCGCGGTGCATGCCGCGCTTGGATGGGGATTTCTTGTTTTGCTGGACAGCCATGTTGATGCTCCTTCAAAAATAAGATTATTCGTTCAGTGTTTCTTCAGCTGCGCCAGCATCGCAAACGGCGAAACTGCCGCCCTGCCATCGTCATATAACGGCTGCGGACAGGATGCGTGGCGTGGCGCGATGGGCAGCGCCAGCAGTACCTCATCCTCAACCAAAGGCAGCAACGGCTGCTCTTCCAAAGCCTCAATCGGGTCGGCGCTATCGTCTTCCAGCGCCTCATCCGGCCAGGCCGCACCCTGCGGCACCAGTTGCAGATTGCTGCTTGTGATCTTCAAGCTAAACGGCAAGGCCGCCAGGCAACGCTGGCATTCAAGCTGCAATTCGCCCGCCACATCGATCACCAGAAACGGCTTGCGGCCCATATCGACCTTGCCATGCACCGTCCAGGTCAGTGTCCCTTCGGTGTTCGCCAGGGCGCCGCCCAAGCGTCTCAGCGCATGCACGGGAACTTGCCCGGCTAAATGCCGTCCTTCACGTGCAAATTCAAGGCTATTGATGAGAATATCACCGAGTTGCTTCATGCTCAGCCGTAACGCAAACCGTGCATGATATTATTTTTCTCTTTCCCAGTCAAAACAAGACACATGGATTTCGGATCAAACTCCCGCCCTGCTCCAAAATTACGCCTGGTTCTCGCCTCAACGTCGCCATATCGGCGCGAATTGCTGGCGCGCCTGCAACTGCCTTTCGAGGTTGCCGCCCCGGAAACCGACGAAACTGCACTGCCCGGCGAAACCCCGGCCGCCACCGCTGAACGCCTGTCCCTGGCAAAAGCGCAAGCTGTCGCGCAACGTTTTCCGGGCGCCTTGATTATCGGCAGCGATCAGGTTGCCTACTGCGGCGAGCAAAGTTACGGCAAGCCCGGTAGCCGGCAGAATGCCGTATCCCAACTCCGTTCGATGCGCGGAAAAGAAGTGATTTTCCATACCGGCTTGTGCCTGCTCAATGCCGCCACGGGCCGGACGCAAGTGCGCGGGGTGCAAACCAGGGTGGGGTTTCGTAACCTGTCTGATGCGGAAATCGAACGCTATCTTGACCAGGAAGACGCGCTTAACTGCGCCGGCAGCGCAAAGTCGGAGGGTTTGGGTATCGCGCTGCTTGAATATCTGCGCGGCGAAGATCCCAATGCACTGATCGGGCTACCCTTGATTGCGCTGTGCGAAATGCTGCGGGCAGAGGGGCTTCCCTTGCCCTAGTTCGCGCAGCACCAGGTTAGCGCAGCACCATACGGTTAAAAGCATTGACGGCGCCCTCCGCCATGTCGGCGCCGAAACGGCTGGCAAATTTCTCGGCGAAATTCTGCTTGACCGTGTAGTCGCGTATATCCGCCGCCTTGATCACATCACGCGCCACCGACTCAACCGAGCCGTAGTCATCGGCCAGCCCCATGTCGATACTTTTTGCGCCGGTCCACATCAGGCCGCTGAACATTTCAGGGGTTTCCTTGAGGCGCTTGCCACGGCCTTTGCGCACGACATCGACGAACTGCTGATGAATTTCAGCGAGCATTTTCTGTGCATACTCTTTTTGATTCTCATCCTGCGGAGAAAAAGGGTCCAGAAAGCCCTTGTTCTTGCCCGCCGTCAACAAACGCCGCTCGATACCCAGTTTCTCCATGGCGCCAGTGAAGCCGAAGCCATCCATCAGTACCCCGATGGAACCCACGATGCTGGCTTTGTCGACAAAAATCTTGTCGGCGGCGGCGGCCACATAGTAACCGCCGGATGCACAAATATCCTCAACCACCACGTATATCGGGATGTTCGGGTATAGCTTGCGCAACCGGACGATCTCGTCGTTCATGATGCCCGCTTGCACCGGGCTGCCGCCAGGACTGTTGATGCTCAGAATCACCCCCTGGGTACCCTTGTCTTCGAAAGCCGATTGCAGCGCGGTTATCACGTTCTCTGCGCTGGCATCGCCTCTGGACTGGATTACGCCATTCAACTGCACCAAAGCGGTATGTTTGCCGCCTTCAGAAAATTTGTCGGCAGACCCGCCCCAGTCGGCAATCATGGCCAGCACTACGCCCAGGTAAGCAAAGGCCAGTAATTTGAAAAATATGCCCCAGCGCCGACGGCGACGCTGTTCGATGATCCCATCCAGGGCAATTTTCTCAAGGGCGCTGCGTTCCCAATTTGGTTGATTTGGTTCGTTCTGTGAGGTATTCATGCGTGATTATTCTTTCAGGAAAATATGACCATCGTGCTCGACGATGGGAACAGGCTTGAGTCCCTTGCCGTTGCAAGGTCCTCCCAGGCAACGACCGCTTGCCGGGGCATACAGAGCGCCATGCGTTGAACAGATCAAGTATAAACCGGAACTGTCAAAAAACTTGTTTTGCTGCCAGTCGAGTTCGACCCACACATGCCCGCAACGGTTCAAATAGGCATGCGCCTTGCCGCCGTGGCGCACCACAAAAGCCGGCTCGGCAACACCGTGGGATTCGACGGAAAAGCGCACGCCGTCTCCTCCCTCCAGCAGATCCTCACTGGAACAGACTAGGCGTTCGCCATCAGCCATGCATGCATTTCCGTTACGTTTTCAGCACACCATAGAGGTGTCTCAGCTTCCAGCAAAGCACGCGGATGCGCTCCATAGGCGACCGCCAGGGCCGGAACGTGAGCATTCCTGGCCATCAGCAGGTCATGGGTGGTATCGCCGATCATCAGGGTCTTTCCCGGCGCCACTGCGAACTCTTCCATGAGTTCCAGGAGCATCTGCGGGTGCGGTTTGGATTGACACTCATCGGCGCAGCGCGTGGCGCGAAAATGCTGCTGCAAACCGCTGCTGCCGAGCGCCCGGTCCAGCCCGTGGCGGCCCTTGCCGGTTGCCACCGCCAGCAGAAAACCCGCCTTGGTCAATGACTCTATCAATTCATAGGCGCCTTCAAACAAAGCCAGTTCGTGGTCATGCAGCAGATAGTGATGACGATAGCGTTCAGCCACTTCTCCGTAGCGCGCCGGGTCGAGTCCCGGCAGCACGCTGCGCAAGGCATCCCGCAAGCCCAGGCCGATGATGTGGCGCGCCTGCTCGTCACTCGGCGGTGTAATTGCCAAATCGCGGCAGGATTGCTGAATTGCCGCAACAATCGCCGCTGCCGAATCCATCAGGGTGCCATCCCAGTCGAATACGATCAATTCAAAACGCTTCGCCACCGATTTCTCCATATTCTCTTTTCTCGTTACGTTCCAGGATCGCCAGAAAATCGCGTAAATCATTTGGCAGCGGCGCCGCCAAAGAAATTTCCTGCGCACTCAAAGGATGACAAAAATTCAGTTTTGCCGCGTGCAGGAACATGCGTTTCAATCCGGTTTTTTGCAAGTCCTTATTGAGCGAAAAATCGCCATATTTATCGTCCCCCGCCAAAGGGAAACCCAGATGCGTCAAATGAACACGGATCTGGTGCGTCCGGCCCGTCTTCAGTTCAACTTCGAGCAGACTAAAATTTTCCCAGCGCGCGATCAGGCGCACGATGCTGTGCGCTTCCTTGCCCTCGGACGAAACGCTGACACGCCGCTCGCCATTGTCTGCCAGATATTTGAGCAGAGGCAGGCGCACATGCTGCATGACATTGCACCAGCGCCCCTTGACCAGGGCCAGGTAGCGCTTGTTGATGACGCCCTCGCGGAAGGCGTCGTGCAGGCGGGTCAAGGCTGAACGTTTCTTGGCGACGATCAGCAAGCCGGAGGTTTCCCGGTCTAGCCGATGGGCAAGTTCCAGCATGCGTGCCTCGGGGCGTTGCCGACGCAACTGTTCGATGACGCCATAGCTCACCCCGCTGCCGCCATGCACCGCCACGCCAGCCGGTTTGTCGATCACCAGCAGGGCTTCGTCTTCAAAAACGACATCGAATTCGCGTGCCGGGATCGACGCCGGTCCCTGCTGGGACTGCTTTGCAGCAATCCGGATCGGCGGCATGCGCACCACATCGCCCAACTGCAACCGATAGTCCGGCCCCACCCGGCCCTTGTTGACCCGCACCTCGCCGCTCCTCAGGATGCGATAGACATGACTCTTCGGCACCCCTTTGCAGGCACGCAACAGGAAGTTGTCGATGCGCTGGCTGGCGGCCTCCTCGCCGACTTCCAGCCAAGTCGCGGAATCTTTGCTTAAGTCATTCATTTGCAATATACTGCGCTTCGGTTTGCCGTCCCCAGGCAAGCGTACCGGACCGCCCAAGGAGGCGCCGGCAGCGCGCCAGGGACGTTGTCGGCAGACGTTTCCGCCGTTGTTAAGATTAACCGGCCCAAACGCTTCCAGTCCGGCATTGCACGGGGAATGGTGTGAGATTATCGCCCGCCCGCACAGCAAACCCCCAAGGTTATTTCGCTCACCAGAAGCAGCGATAGTACTAGATTTGCGCGCACCCAGCACCGCAAGAATGCCGGGCTTCGAGATAACGGTTCGCCGCTGTCTCGAAGCAGCTTCAAGAAGACGAACACGACAATTGGTTTGCCCGAGGCAACAGACACCCATGCCCCAGTTACTGCAATACCCGCTGCCGACTGCCCAGTTGTAATACTGGGCTGGAAGTTTGTCTTGCCCGTGCCGTGCGCGCGGGAGCGAACATGAAACGCATGCTATTCAATGCGACGCAGGCCGAGGAACTCCGCGTTGCGATCGTCGATGGTCAGAAATTGATCGATCTCGACATCGAATCGGCCAACAAGGAACAACGCAAGAGCAACATCTACAAAGCCGTCATCACCCGTCTTGAGCCCAGTCTTGAGGCCGCCTTTGTCGATTACGGCGCCGACCGCCACGGCTTCCTGCCGTTCAAGGAAGTTTCCCGTTCTTATTTCAAATCCGACATCGAACCCGGCAAGGCGCGTATCCAGGATGCGCTGCATGTCGGACAGGAAATCATCGTCCAGGTCGACAAGGACGAACGTGGCAACAAAGGCGCAGCCTTAACCACTTTCATCTCCCTGGCCGGACGCTATCTCGTGCTGATGCCGAACAACCCGCGCGGCGGCGGGGTCTCAAGGCGCGTCGAGGGCGAAGATCGTCAGGAACTGCGCGAAATCATGGATCGCCTGGAAGTGCCGCACAGCACCAGTCTGATCGCGCGCACCGCTGGCATCGGACGCAGCTACGAAGAATTGCAGTGGGACCTCAACTACCTGCTGCAACTCTGGGGCGCCATCGAAGGCGCCGCCAATTCGCAGAAAGGCGCATTCCTGATTTACCAGGAATCCAGCCTGGTGATCCGCGCCATCCGCGACTATTTCCATCCGGAAATCGGCGAAATCCTCATCGATACCGACGACGTGTTCGAGCAGGCTCACCAGTTCATGTCGCATGTGATGCCGGGCAACGTCTCGCGCGTCAAGCGTTACCGTGACGACGTGCCGCTGTTCTCGCGCTTCCAGATCGAGCACCAGATCGAATCGGCCTACTCGCGCCAGGTCACCCTGCCTTCCGGCGGGGCCATCGTGATCGACCACACCGAAGCGCTGGTGTCGGTAGACGTCAACTCCGGTCGCGCCACCAAGGGCGCCGACATCGAGGAAACAGCCTACAAGACCAACCTCGAAGCCGCCGACGAGACCGCCCGCCAGTTGCGCCTGCGCGACCTGGGTGGCCTGATCGTGATTGACTTCATCGACATGGAAAGCACGCGCAACCAGCGCGAAGTCGAAAACCGCCTGCGCGACGCGCTGCACTTCGACCGCGCCCGCGTCCAGACCGGCAAGATCAGCCGCTTCGGGCTGCTCGAATTGTCGCGTCAACGCCTGCGTCCGACCCTGGCCGAGACCAGCTATATTCCCTGCCCGCGCTGCAACGGCACCGGCCACACCCGCTCCACCGAATCCTCGGCGTTGCATATCCTGCGCATCCTCGAAGAAGAGGCGATGAAGGAAAATACCGGCGCCCTGCACTGCCAGATGCCGGTCGATGTCGCCACTTTTCTGCTCAACGAAAAACGCGCGGATATCGCCAAGATCGAGATGCGCCACAAGGTCAATCTGGTGCTGATTCCCAACACCCATCTCGAAACGCCGCAGCACACCATCGTGCGCCTGCGGCATGATCAGTTGAATCAGGAAGAGGTGGTTCTGCCCAGTTACCAGATGGTCGATGGGCCAACCGAAGAATCCTACACGCCGCCATCTGCGCAGACCGAAATCAAGCCGGCCCGCCAGGAAGCTGCCGTCAAGGGCATCACACCCGGCCAACCGGCGCCCATCGTCGAGCCGAAAGCATCCGTCAGAACCGCCCCAGTGGTTCAGAGTGAAGGTGGCATCATCGCTAAAATCATCGCTTGGTTCGGCGGCAACAAGAAGGCTGAACCAGTTGTGCTTGAAGATAAAACCGCGCGACCACGCCGCGAACCGCGCGGCGAGGGTCGTGGTGACGCGCGCCGGGGCGGGCGCAATCGTCAGGGGCGCGAAACCGGCCCGCGTGCAGAACGCAGCGAGGCGCGCCCGCCACGCAACGAAGCTGCACCGCAAGCCGACAAGGCTGAAGCACCACGCGAACCGCGCCGTGCGCGTGGCGAAAAACGCGATGATCGTCCAGCCGGAGAAACCCGTGAGCCGCGTGAACCTCGTGAGCCACGCGAGCCGCGCCCGCCGCGTGCTCCAAAACCGCAACCTTCAGAACAAACCGCCAGCGCTGCGGATACCAATACCTCAGTAGTGTCTGCGGGAGACGCCGACACTGCTCCTGCCAAGGAAGGACAACGCGCGCGCAGAGGCCGCCGTGGCGGACGCAGTGAACGCGGTGAAAAGCGCACCGAAGAAATCGGCGCGGAGCAAAATGGCGCTCCGGTTCTAAACCCGGTTCATACATTCGATGCTGAAATGCCGCAGACTGCGGTGCCGGCATCCACTCCCGCTCCTGCCGACGTCCCGGTCTTGCAATCTGTCGAACCGGCTGCTCCACTTCCTGTTGCCGGAGTCGCTACTCAACTTCCGTTGTATATGCCGGCACAGGAGACGAGTGTATCTGCACCGCAGGCGGCCGCTCCTGTCCATACCATGGATGCGACGCCAATCAATGCAGTTGCTCCGGCGGCAGTTTCTGCGCCGCCTGCCGCGCCGCCAGTCGACCTTGGCGCATCACTGAAGCAGGCAGGCTTGGTGCTGATCGAGACCAGCAACAGCATTCGCCCAATGGCGGACGGCGCCGCGCCGCCGCTACAGCTTGGTCGCAAGCCCAAGCCGCCGCTGGTGATACCCGACGAACCGCTGCAGATGATGGAAACCAGGAAAGACTGAACTGCCGCAAGGTGAAAATGACCTGCATGAAAAGGACGCTCCGGCGTCCTTTTCATTTACGCTTTCCGTCACGCGTGCTTTCTATCAAGCCTTGAGCCGCAGCTTCGACCAGATCCAGTACATGCTCGAAACCTGAGGAGTCGCCATAGTAGGGATCAGGAACTTCCGCCTCGCCGCAATCTTCTGCATAGGCGAGAAACAGTCCCAGCTTATGCTTCAGCTCCGTTGGACAAGCCTACTCCAGCAGTTGCAGATTGCCACGGTCCATAGCCAGAATCAGGTCGAAGTCAACGAAATCCATTTCACTGATCTGCCGCGCCCGCAACCTGGAAAGATCATAACCGCGCAGCTTAGCGGCAAGCTGGCTGCGCTGGTCAGGCGGGTTACCTATGTGATAGGCATGTGTTCCTGCAGAATCAAGTTCAAAATGATGCGCCAGGCCCGCATTTTCAGCCAGTGTTCGCATCACCGCTTCGGCAGTTGGCGAACGACAGATGTTGCCGGTACAGACGAAAACTATTCTGAGTTTTTCGGAAGATGTTGCTAATATGCCCATCATGTTCACCCATTTCACGCTGGTTGCCGACATCGGCGGAACCAACATCCGTTTCGGTCTGGTTGATGCTCGCCAAACCGTCACCAATGTAATTTCACTCCGCTGCGCGGATTTTAACGGCCCTGTGGAAGCTGCGCTGGCCTATCTGGAGCAATGCGCTTTCACCCGTGATGTGGTTCGGCAGGCCGCATTCGCCGTCGCCAGTGCTGTGCTTGGCGACACCATTACGCTTACCAATAACCACTGGTCGTTTGATCGCAGCGATGTAAAGCGCGCACTGGGACTGGAAAAACTGCTGGTGCTGAACGATTTCGAAGCGCTGGCGCTTTCGTTACCCGCATTGGCTGAGAACGACTATCAGGTGGTTGGCGCGGCAAGGCCGGCTGCGGGGCTACCGATGGCCGTCATTGGCCCCGGCACCGGCCTGGGAGTAGCGGGCGTGGTTCCCTGCCGCAATGGTTGGGTCGCAATACCCGGCGAAGGCAGTCATGCCACACTGGCGGCTGCCGACGACTTCGAGGCGGAGATACTGCGCGCCGCGCGTGGCGAATTCAGCCATGTCTCCGCTGAACGCTTGTTGTCGGGCATCGGCCTGCCTGTTCTGCTGCGGGCCGTCTGTGTCGTGCAGGGCGTGCCGCGGGTGGATTTATCGTCTGAACAAATCAGCGCTTTGGGCGCCAGCGGCAGCGATCCTCAATGCCGCACCACCATGGAACTGTTCTTTGCCTTCCTCGGTGGGTTCGCGGGAAATATTGCATTGGCATTCGGCGCTCGAGGCGGCATATTTATCGGCGGTGGAATCGTGCCGAATCTGACTGATTTTCTTTTGAGCTCGCGCTTCCGTGAACGCTTCGAGGCGAAAGGCAGATTCCAGCCCTACCTGGCGGATATTGCCACCGCCATCATCACTGCGCCTTATGCCGCTTTGCGCGGCCTGGCGGGCGCGATGAGTGCTGCGGATAGCAACTGACTACCGCATCGCTGGCGCTTCAGGCGGTTCGTGCGGATCCGCCCCGAAAGCTTGGCGACGCAACTTGAACAACTCATCGCGGGCGGCTGCGGCCTGCTCGAACTCCAGATTCCGGGCATGTTCCTGCATGGCCTTCTCCAGGCGCTTGATGGCCTTGGCCAGATCTTTTTCACTCATCGCATCGTAATGCGCCTGTTGCTGCGCCGCCTTGAGCTCCTGGGTGGCGCTCTCGCTGTCATAGACGCCGTCGATGATGTCCTTGATGCGCTTTTTCACGCCGCTCGGCACGATGTCATGCGCTGTGTTGAAAGCCACCTGCTTGGCGCGACGCCGCTCGGTCTCGCCCATGGCGCGACGCATCGAGTCGGTGATCTTGTCGGCATATAAAATTGCAGTGCCGTTGATGTGGCGCGCGGCGCGGCCTATGGTCTGAATCAGGGAGCGGGTCGACCGCAGGAAACCTTCCTTGTCGGCATCAAGGATCGCCACCAGCGAGACCTCGGGAATGTCCAGCCCCTCACGCAGCAGGTTGATGCCAACCAGCACATTGAACACACCCAGGCGCAGATCGCGGATGATTTCAACGCGCTCCACGGTCTCCACATCCGAATGCAGATAGCGCACCTTGATGCCGTTATCAGCGAAAAATTCGGTGAGTTGCTCGGCCAGGCGCTTGGTCAGCGTGGTCACCAGCACTCGCTCATTGAGCGCCAAGCGCAACTTGATTTCGCCGAGCAGGTCATCCACCTGGGTGGTGGCCGGACGCACTTCCAGCAGCGGATCAACCAGGCCGGTGGGACGCACCACCTGCTCCACCACCTGCCCCTGATGCCGCTCCTCGTAATCCGCAGGCGTGGCGGAAACGAAGGTCGTCTGCGGCATCAACTTCTCGAACTCGTCGAACCGCAGAGGCCGGTTGTCCAGCGCCGAAGGCAGGCGGAAGCCGTAGTCGACCAGGTTCTCCTTACGCGCCCTGTCCCCCTTGAACATGCCGCCGATCTGCGGAATGGTGACATGGCTCTCGTCGATGAACATCAGCGAATGCGGCGGCAGATAGTCGATCAGCGTCGGCGGCGGTTCGCCCGGCTGGCGCCCGGAGAGATGCCGCGAGTAATTCTCGATGCCCTTGCAGAAGCCCAGTTGGTCGAGCATTTCCAGGTCAAAACGGGTGCGCTGTTCGATGCGCTGGCACTCGACCAGCTTCTGCTCGCGCTGGAAGAACTCGATGCGCTCGCGCAATTCAACTTTGATCTTCTCAATGGCCTGCAGCACCGTGGCGCGCGGCGTAACGTAATGGCTGGCGGGGAAAACCGTAAACCGGCCAAGCTTCTGCCTGGTGTGGCCAGTGAGCGGGTCGAACAGCATCAGCGATTCCAGGTCGTCGTCGAACAGCGTAATGCGGATGGCATTTTCGGCATTTTCCGCCGGGAACACGTCGATCACTTCACCGCGCACCCGATACACGCCGCGCTTGAATTCGATGTCGTTGCGCTCATACTGCATCTCGGTGAGGCGGCGGATAATGTCGCGCTGCGACAGCTTTTCGCCGACATGCAAATGCAGGATCATGCTGTGGTAATCGACCGGATCGCCGATCCCGTAGATGGCGGAAACCGAGGCAACGATCACGCAATCGCGTCGCTCCAGCAGCGCCTTGGTGGCCGACAGGCGCATCTGCTCGATGTGCTCGTTGATGCTCGAATCCTTCTCGATGAACAGGTCGCGCGACGGCACGTAAGCCTCGGGCTGGTAATAATCGTAGTAGGAGACGAAATACTCCACCGCATTTTCGGGAAAGAACTCGCGGAACTCGGAGTACAACTGCGCCGCCAGGGTCTTGTTGGGCGCCATGACCAGCGCCGGACGCCCGCTCCGGGCGATCACATTGGCCATGGTGTAGGTCTTGCCCGAGCCAGTGACACCCAGCAGGGTCTGGTACATCAGGCCGTCAGCAATGCCTTCAAGCAGTTTGGCGATGGCCTCCGGCTGGTCTCCCGCAGGCTGGAACGGCTGGTGCAAGCGGAACGGGCTGGCGGGAAAATCAAGGATATTGGACACGGCTTTATAAAGAATCGTGCTTGCGTGACTTGGCAGTTTAACCGTCAAGCGGGGCTCGTGTCTTGTTCAGCCAGAAATAACTAATCCAAACAGGTAGTGTTTGCGGCTGAAATTCATGGTTAAAATGAAGCACATTGTCACCCTGCCGCCACTGCACTGTCCAGTGCGGCAACCACGGAGCCAGCATGACATCGCCAACACCTTCCACCCTCTTTGCCACCGTCGAGATGGCCCCCCGCGACCCAATTCTTGGCCTGACCGAGGGCTACAATGCCGACACCCGGAGCAACAAGGTCAATCTCGGCGTCGGCGTCTATTACGATGACAACGGCAAAATTCCGCTGCTCGACGCTGTCAAGGCAGCCGAAAAAACCCGCCTGGAGGCGATGCCGCCGCGCGGTTACCAGCCGATAGAAGGTCAGGCCAGCTACAACCAGGCGGTGCAGAAACTGCTGTTCGGCGCATCTTCACCGCTGCTTGCCGATGGCCGCATCGTCACCGCTGAAACCCTGGGCGGCACCGGCGCACTTAAAGTCGGCGCGGATTATCTCAAGCGTTTGCTGCCGGATACCACCGTGTATATCAGCGATCCGAGTTGGGAGAACCACCGCGCCCTGTTCGAGTCAGCCGGATTCCCGGTCGACACCTACCCATACTACGACGCCGCCAGTCATGCGGTTAATTTCAGCGCCATGCAGGCCAGGCTGGCGACACTACCGGCGGGCAGCGTCGTGGTGCTGCATGCCTGCTGCCATAACCCGACCGGCGCTGACCTCACCGAGGCGCAATGGAAACAAGTCATCGAAACCGTGCGCGCCCGCAACCTGGTTGCCTTCGTCGACATGGCTTATCAAGGCTTCGCCGACGGCATCGAGCCGGATGCAGTGGCCGCCAGACTGTTCGCCGATTCCGGCTTGTCTTTTCTGGTTTCCAGCTCGTTCTCAAAATCTTTTTCTCTGTATGGCGAACGCATCGGCGCACTGTCGCTGATCACCGCCAGCAAGGACGAGGCCGCACGCGTGCTGAGCCAGATCAAGCGCGTGGTGCGTACCAATTACTCCAACCCGCCGACTCACGGTGGGGCAGTGGTCGCCGCCGTACTGTCCAATCCGGAACTGCGCCAGATGTGGGAAAACGAGCTCGCCGGCATGCGCGAGCGGATTCGCGCCATGCGCACCAGCCTGGTCGACAAACTGCGGACGTGCGGGGTCAAGCAGGACTTCTCCTTTGTTGCCCGGCAACGCGGCATGTTCTCTTATACCGGCCTGTCCGCCGATCAGGTTGAACGCTTGAAAACCGAGTACGGCATCTATGCAGTCAGCACCGGCAGGATATGCCTGGCTGCGCTCAATTCGCGCAACATAGACTATGTAGCCGACGCCATCGCTGCCTTGTTGAAAACATGACGCGATTGTCGGTGTAACCCTGGTTTTACGGACATCTGCTATTGACGCAACCAGGCTAACTGAATAAAATCCGCAGCTTGGTTGTTCCTCGATAGCTCAGTTGGTAGAGCGCCGGACTGTTAATCCGTAGGTCCCTGGTTCGAGCCCAGGTCGAGGAGCCAACATTCAAACGGCTTGCAGCGATGCAGGCCGTTTTGTTTTTCTGTTCGTACCCGAAAAAATTTCAATCAGAACAACAGCCCGTTTTATTTGACACCTGTAGCCGGTCGGACAGAAAATGGCAGGCCGTTTTGTGGGCTGCGGGCTGTGTCATCCCTCCAGCCGCCGCTATTTCGATGATTCTTTTTTTTACGAAAGGTGCGCTTCGATGAAATACTCAATTCTGCGTCTGCTGATCTGTGTAGCCCTCACTACCACAACTTTCGCCACCTCTGCACAAACTCCCGCGCCCGGTGCTGGGATGATACTGGTGAAACCAACTACCAAAAAGCCGGATGAAGTGGTGGATGCCATCAAGGCTTATTCCGAGCAGAAAAAATGGCAGTTCGTCGGCGCCAGCAAGGTCAAGAATGGCGAGGTCACACTGGTGAAAGTTTGCCTCCCGGAAGTCGGCAAAGTATTGTGGCCACTGGGACTGCAAATCAGCGCCATACTGCCGTGCGGCAATGTAGGCGTGTACCAGAAGCAGGGAAAAACAGAAATTTCCATGCTTCATCCGGCATACATGCAAGTGCTCTATCCGAATGCGGAAGTGGAAAAAGCAGTGAAGATTGCCACGCCGTTGTTACTGGACATGCTGGACAGCGTTGCCAAATAAGTATTTGCGCCGGAACATCCCTGGCTGGTACTGTGCACCGCAATCGGGTACTGCCTCCCGGTCCAGCCAGGATGAGGTAACACAATGAACCGCGACATTTTGAATGCTTCCCAGATTCACGACATGATTCGTGAACGCATCGCAAATTATCATGCGGACATACTGCGTGAAGTAAAGACCGCAATCGCCGGCAACAAGGTAGTCGTGGTTGGTATGGCGCAAAATCCGTTCCCGAAAAAAGCTCGCAGGATCCTGAATGACAATGGGATTGAACATAAATACCTGGAATACGGGAGTTATTTCAGCACCTGGAAACGCCGCAATGCAATCAAGATGTGGTCGGGATGGCCGACATTCCCGATGATTTTTGTCAAAGGCGTGCTGATTGGCGGAGCGAGCGAACTCAAGCGACTGTCGGACAGCGGCGAACTGACGAGAATGCTCGGGGATAACTAATCACAGCATAGTTGGTCACACGGTCGGACGGTCGCACTGTCGCACTGTCGCACACTTCGGGCGGTTGCCCAGTCTTCTTCGTTACTTTTGCAAACAAAAAACCCGCAAAGCTTGCGCCATGCGGGTTTTCAGGACTTACCGGATTACTTGAAGTATCTGCCTGGTGGGTGCTGACGGGATCGAACCGCCGACATTCTGCGTGTAAGGCAGACGCTCTACCATCTGAGCTAAGCACCCCCGCCAGTCGAACAGCCGTATATCCGGCTGCTGCTGGAGGCAAGTGTATTAGTTTACCGCATCCTTCAATGCCTTACCAGCACGGAACTTCGGCGTCTTTGCGGCCTTGATCTTGATTGCTGCGCCGGTGCGCGGATTCCGGCCGGTGCGCGCTGCGCGCTTGCCAACATAAAATGTACCAAAACCAACCAGAGTAACCATCTGGCCTTTTTTCAGTGCAGCCTTGACCGAACCAATGGCGGCATCAAGCGCGCGACCTGCCGCAGCTTTGGATACATCAGCCGACTTGGCAATTTGATCGATTAATTCCGATTTATTCACGTAAACCCCCTAATAGATTAAATTGAGAAACAGGAAAATATTTTTTATGTATCGTCTGCGCGGATGCGTGACCTACGAAAAATCCTGCCCTCGTTTTATAACAAGCCGCAAAACCTTGTGTCAAGGGGTTTTCGCGGCAATGCCGGGAAAATGCAATGGAGTGTGAAATACCGCACACTGCACTTCCAGGCAGCTTCAGGGACGAATAGTAAAATAGAATTTCAGTGCGTGAGGATACCCGCAACCACTTGGCTATCGGTTGGCGCAACCAGCGGAGCAGCTTCGGCGACAACCTCGGCAACCGGCATTGGCATGCGTTCCAAAGCCAGCTCCAGCACCTTGTCGATCCACTTGACGGGGATGATTTCGATGCGGTTCTTGATAGTGTCCTGTATTTCGGCGAGATCCTTGACGTTCTCTTCAGGAATCAGCGCGGTGCGAATCCCGCCGCGCACCGCCGCGAGCAACTTCTCCTTGAGGCCGCCGATCGGCAACACCTCGCCGCGCAGCGTGATTTCGCCTGTCATAGCCACATCGGCGCGCACCGGAATTCCGGTCAGCACCGATACCAGGGCAGTGGTGATGGCGGCGCCGGCAGACGGTCCATCCTTGGGCGTGGCGCCCTCGGGCAGATGGATGTGCAAATCGCTTTTCTGGTAGAAATCTTCGGCGATGCCGAACTGCTTGCTGCGCTTCCTGACCACCGTCAGCGCCGCCTGGATCGACTCCTGCATGACTTCGCCGAGCTTGCCGGTGGTCATGGTTTTGCCCTTGCCTGGCACCACCACCGCTTCGATGGTCAGCAGTTCGCCGCCCACTTCGGTCCAGGCTAGACCGGTGACCTGGCCCACCTGATTTTCTTTTTCGGCTATGCCGAATGAATAACGGCGGACACCGAGGAATTTATCCAGGTTTTTGGCATTGACGATGACTTTTCTGCTGCGCTTTTTCAACACCAGCGATTTCACCACCTTGCGGCAGACTTTCGAGATGTCGCGCTCCAACGCACGCACTCCGGCTTCCCGCGTGTAGTAGCGAACGATGTCGCGCAATGCATCCTCGGTCACCGACAGCTCATCCCGCTTGATCCCGTTGTTCTTGAGTTGCTTGGGCAGCAGATAACGCAGGGCGATATTCACCTTCTCGTCCTCGGTATAGCCGGAAAGACGGATCACTTCCATCCGGTCCAGTAACGCCGCCGGAATGTTGAGGGTATTGGCGGTCGCCACGAACATTACATCGGACAAGTCGTACTCGACTTCGACGTAGTGGTCGACAAAGGTCGAATTCTGCTCCGGATCCAGCACTTCCAGCAGGGCAGAGCTGGGATCGCCGCGGAAATCCTGGCCCATCTTGTCGACTTCGTCGAGCAGGAACAGCGGGTTCCTGACGCCAACCTTGGCCATGTTCTGGAGTATTTTGCCCGGCATCGAACCGATGTAGGTACGGCGATGGCCGCGAATTTCGGATTCATCACGCACACCGCCCAGCGACATGCGTACGAACTTGCGATTGGTGGCTTTGGCGATGGACTGACCAAGTGAAGTCTTGCCGACTCCAGGCGGGCCAACCAGGCAGAGTATCGGCGCCTTGAGCTTGTCTACACGCTGCTGCACGGCCAGATACTCAACGATGCGTTCCTTCACTTTGTCGAGGCCGTAATGATCCTTGTCGAGCACTTTTTCGGCCACCCCGAGATCCTTGCCGGTGCGACTTTTTTTCTTCCACGGCAAACCAACCAGAGTGTCAATATAGTTGCGCACCACGGTTGCTTCGGCTGACATCGGCGACATCAGCTTGAGTTTTTTCATTTCAGCCTGGGCCTTGGTCAATGCCTCCTTGGGCATGCCGGCGTCCTTGATCTTTTTCTCCATCTCGTCGATTTCGGCACCCTCCTCGCCCTCGCCGAGTTCTTTCTGGATGGCTTTGACCTGCTCGTTGAGATAGTACTCGCGCTGGCTTTTTTCCATCTGGCGCTTGACGCGGCCGCGGATACGCTTTTCGACCTGGAGAATGTCGAGTTCAGCCTCAAGCTGGGAGAGCAGTTTTTCCAGACGCGCGGCGACATCGAATATTTCCAGGACTTCCTGTTTCTGCTCCAGCTTGAGCGGCAGATGCGCGGCGATGGTGTCGGCCAGCCGGCCAGCCTCTTCAATACCTGACAGGGAGGTAAGAATTTCAGGTGGAATTTTTTTATTCAGTTTCACATACTGGTCGAACTGCGCCAGGATGGCGCGACGCATTGCTTCGACTTCGTTGTTGTCGCCCTCGTCCAGCGGCACCGGAATGACTCCGGCGACAAACAGATTGCCGCGATCTTCGATGCCTTCGAGGCGGGCGCGCTGTATGCCCTCGACCAGCACCTTGACTGTGCCATCAGGCAGCTTGAGCATTTGCAGGATATTCGCAATGCAGCCGATGCGATACATATCCTCGCTGTCCGGTTCATCCTTGGCGGCGGATTTCTGCGCCACCAGCAAAATGCTCTTGCCGGCCTCCATCGCAGTTTCCAAAGCCCTGATTGACTTTGGCCGCCCGACGAACAGCGGAATCACCATATGGGGGAAGACCACCACATCGCGCAATGGCAACAGCGGGAGTTCCAGTTTTTCTGCGGGTAGGTCCAATTCGCTCGACATGGCGATATCCTTATGTGAGTGCATCAGTAACCCAGTTGGGGGTGGGACGCGGTAATTCAAGCACCGTCAAACACGACCAGCGGTGCTATCACCCCAATCGCTGTACGGCCAAATATCCGCGCGTGTAATGTGGTGTTAGCTCGAACTGGCGACTTTGGGGTGGTCGGCATAGATCAGCAGCGGCGGCGTGGCGCTGTCTACCATACCCTCGTCGATGACCACTTTGGTGACGTTATCCATGGTCGGCAATTCATACATGATGTCCAGCAGCACATTTTCCAGGATTGAACGCAGGCCGCGCGCGCCGGCCTTGCGTTTGATCGCCTTGCGGGCAATCGCCTGAAGGGCGCCGGGACGAACTTCCAGTTCGACGCCTTCCATCTGGAAAAGTTTCTGATACTGCTTTATGAGGGCATTCTTGGGCGCGATCAATATTTCTATCAGCGCCGTTTCGTCAAGCTCCTGAAGTGTTGCCACCACCGGCAGACGACCGACAAATTCCGGGATCAAACCGAACTTGATGAGGTCTTCGGGCTCGATCTGCTTCAACGTCTCGGAAATATTCTTGGTGTCGCGGCTTTTCACTTCCGCGCCAAAACCGATGCTGCTTTTCTCGGAACGGCTGAGGATCACCTTATCGAGACCATCAAAAGCGCCGCCGCAGACAAACAGGATGTTGGTGGTATCAACCTGGACAAAATCCTGGTTAGGATGTTTGCGACCGCCCTGTGGCGGTATGGAGGCGGTAGTGCCTTCGATCAGCTTGAGCAGCGCCTGTTGCACGCCTTCGCCGGAAACATCGCGGGTGATGGAGGGGTTATCCGACTTGCGCGAAATTTTGTCGATCTCGTCGATATACACGATGCCGTGCTGCGCTTTTTCGATCTCGTAATCGCACTTCTGCAACAGCTTCTGGATAATGTTCTCGACATCCTCACCGACATAGCCGGCTTCGGTCAGCGTGGTCGCATCGGCCATCACGAAAGGAACATTCAACAGCCGCGCCAGTGTTTGCGCAAGCAAGGTCTTGCCGGAACCGGTCGGGCCAATCAGCAGGATGTTGCTTTTGGCCAGTTCGACACCGTCGCTACCCTCGTTTTTTGCCAGGTGCTTGAGGCGTTTGTAATGGTTGTACACGGCCACGGCGAGAATACGCTTGGCGGATTCCTGACCGATCACATATTGGTCAAGGATTGCGCAGATTTCCTTGGGCGTCGGCAAATCGGATTTACCCCCCTTGCCGATGGCCTGTTCACCCGCCATTTCATCGCGCACGATGTCATTGCACAGTTCAATACACTCGTCGCAAATAAACACTGACGGGCCGGCGATCAGTTTCTTTACCTCATGCTGACTTTTGCCGCAGAAGGAGCAGTAGAGCAGTTTTTCCGGGCCGGCTTTTTTTTCCGTCATCTCGGTTTCTCCGTGACTATCTTATTTCGCGTCTTTTTTAACAATCTCGGTGCGACTCTCCAGCATCTTGTCGATGATGCCATACTCGACGGCTTCGGTTGCCGAGAGAAAATTGTCACGGTCCGAGTCGCGCTCGATGCGTTCGATGGGCTGGCCGGTGTGCTTGGCCATCATCTCATTGAGTCGCTGCTTGGTAAACAGAATTTCCTTGGCATGGATTTCGATGTCCGAGGCCTGCCCCTGAAAGCCAGCCGAAGGCTGATGGATCATGATGCGCGAATTAGGCAGGCAGAAACGTTTGCCCTTGGCGCCGGCAGTCAGCAGAAAGGCGCCCATGCTGGCCGCCTGGCCGATGCACAGAGTCGACACGTCGGGCTTGATGAACTGCATGGTGTCGTAGATCGACAAGCCGGCGGATACCGAACCGCCCGGCGAGTTGATGTAGAAATGGATATCCTTGTCGGGGTTTTCCGATTCCAGAAACAATAACTGCGCCACCACCAGATTGGCTGAAGCGTCATTAACCGGGCCGATCAGGAACACCACCCGCTCGCGCAACAGGCGCGAATAGATGTCATAGGCGCGTTCGCCGCGACCGCTCGTCTCGATCACCATCGGCACCAGGCCGAGCATGCTCGGTTCCCATTCGCCGCCGCCCTGTCTAATCGTCATTGTCATGCTCCATTGCCCATCAGTTCATCAAAGGCGATGGGCTTGTCGATCACCTTGGCGTTCGCCAGCACCCATTCCACCACATTATTCTCCACTACCAGCGCCTCGGCCTCTGACATGCGTTGCGGCTGTGAATAGTACCAGCGCACCACTTCTGCCGGATCCTCATACGTCACCGCGAAATCGTCGATTACCGCGCGCACCTGTTCAGGTTTGGCAAACAACTGGTTTTCCTTGACCACTTCCGACAGCAGCAGGCCCAGGCTGACGCGGCGCGTAGCCTGCTCGGTAAACCACGAAGGTTCCACCGGCACATTCCTGGCAGACATGCCGCGTGATTCCAGGTCGCGCAGCGCGGCCTCCGCCATCTGCCGCGACTCTGATTCGACCAGCGACTTCGGCGCCGTAACAGGATTTACCGCCAGCAGTGTGTCCATGACCTGGTTCTTGATGCGTACCTGGAGACGTTTGGTCACCTCCCGCTCAAGATTCTCCCTGACCTCATCGCGCATCCTGGCGAGATCCCCGTCAGTAATCCCCAGCGCCTGGGCAAACTCGGCATCAAGTTCGGGCAACTGCGGTTGTTCGACGCGCTTTACCGTCACCTCGAACTGCACTGTCTGACCGGCGAGATCCTTGGCTTGATACTCAGCCGGAAAAGTCAGGTCGAAAGTTTTCGTCTCGCCTGCCGACATGCCGTTAATTGCCGCATCAAAATCAGGAAGCATCTGACCGTCGCCGAGGTGCATCGCAAAGTCAGTACCTTCGCCGCCCGGAAATTTTTCCCCATCACGACGCCCTATGAAATCAATCACCATGCGATCCCCGCTGACGCCGGGGCGCGCAACCTCGACATAGGTAGTACGCTGCTTGCGCAGCACCTCGATGGTCTGGTCGAGTTCGGCATCCGTGACCGTCAGCACCGGTCTCACAATCTCGTGGCCGGACACATCCCCCAACTTGATCTCCGGATACACTTCGAACACTGCAGAAAACTCGATCTGGGCCTTGCCGTTACTATCCTTGGCTTCGATGCGCGGCTGGCCGGCAATACGCAGCTTTTGTTCGCGCACCTTGTCGCCAAAAACCTTATCCACGGCGGCGCTGATCGCTTCCGAGCGCGCCTGCGGCCCATATTGCTGCTCCACCATTTTGAAAGGCACTTTGCCTGGACGGAACCCGGCCATTCTCACGGTTCGCGCCAGATGCTTGAGGCGCTGCTGCACGTCCTGGTCGATGTCCGCCATCGACACGCTCATGTCCAGACGGCGCTCCAGTGCGCTGACTGCAGCACCTAAAGCGGCGGCGTTATTGTCTGAAACGCCAACGGCGCTGTTTTCCTGATTCGTCTGCATGAAAAATCCCTGTATTCCTTACCTAAAAATTTCGAGAATTCAATCACTGAAAGCACAGACCTTCCGCCACTCTCAACTTATAATTGAATCACAAAGCGAACTGAACGATCGCAGAGAAAGAACCACTATTTCCACGTCTATTCCAATCCAAATTATATCACGGCCTTGATTCGCGCCCTTTTGCCACATCCAGCCGCATCCGGCCATATAACCCGGAACAGCCCTGTTCCGTACAGGGCTGTTGTGCAGGGAGGCAACCTTGAATAGCCACAGAACAATCCTCCTCAGCGGAGTCACGCGCGGCCTTGGTCGCGCCATGGCTGCCGAATTCATACGTTGCGGCCATACGGTTTTCGGCTGCGGACGAAACACGCAGGGAATCGCCGAGCTACGGGAGAGGTATGGTTCGCCACACCGGTTTCAGGTAGTGGACGTCGGCGATGACCGCCAGGTAGCCGCCTGGGCCGGTCAACTCCTGAAAGACGCAGAACCGCCGGATCTGTTGATCAATAACGCCGCCCTGGTCAACCGTAACGCAGTACTTTGGGAGATAGCCGCCGAAGAGTTCTCTTCGGTGATCGACGTCAATATCAAGGGCGTCGCCAATCTCATTCGCCATTTCGTTCCCGCAATGATCGCTCGCGGCAACGGCGTGATCGTGAATTTCAGCTCCGGCTGGGGGCGTGCAACCAGCGCCCATGTCTCCCCCTACTGCGCCTCCAAGTGGGCAATCGAAGGTCTGACGCGAGCCATGGCGCAGGAGTTGCCGCGCGGCATGGCGGCCATCCCGCTCAATCCAGGCATCATCGACACTGACATGTTGCGCACCAGTTTTGGCGAAGACGCCAGCGGCTACCCATCTCCTGATGCCTGGGCAAAAAAAGCCGTGCCGTTTATTTTGCGACTCGGCGTCAAGGACAACGGCAGTCCGCTGACAGTAGCCTGATCAGGCTAGGAAGGTAGCGTCAACCCCAAGCGCGGCGAGCTTCTCCGCCAGGTTCGCATAACCGCGCGCAAGGTATTTGTATCCGCCGATAGTGGTCTTTCCCTCCGCCAGCAATGCTGCGATGACATAGGCGAAACCGGCGCGCAAGTCGGGGATTTCAATGTTGCCGGCCACCAGAGGGGTGCGGCCATTAATGATGGCGCTATGCATATGGTCCCGATCACGGAAGCGGCAAGGCTTGTAACCAAGACAATTCGTCATCAGGGAAATGTTCGCCCCCATCTCCGCCAGCACCTCGGTATAGCCGAAGCGGTTCTCGTAGACCGTTTCGTGCACGATGGAAGTGCCTTCCGCCTGCGTCAACGCCACCACCATAGGCTGTTGCCAATCCGTCATAAAACCAGGGTGAACATCGGTTTCGATCTGGATGGGAGTCAGTTTTTCGGCCTTGCGAAAGAAAGTGACTCCTTCCGGCAGCACGGTAAAGTCTCCGCCCATCTGGCGGAAATGGTGCAGAAACGACAGCATGTGTTCGATCTTGATCCCGTCCACCGTGACACGCCCATTGGTAGCCGCCGCAGCCACGGCATAACTGGCCGCCTCGATCCGGTCGCCGATGGTGTCATGGGTAGCGCCGTGGAGTTCCTTGACGCCGCGAATGATAATGCGGCGATCCACGTCGACCAGAATTGATGCGCCCATTTTCACCAGGAGTTTTATGGTGTCGATGATTTCCGGCTCGACCGCCGCGTTCTCAATGACGGTGGTGCCTTTGGCGATGGTCGCCGACAAAATCACGTTTTCCGTGGCGCCGACGCTGGGATAAGGCAGACGAACCACCGTCCCGGTCAGCTCCTTCGCCGAAGCGCTGAAACCGCCCTCGTGCACTTCTATAGTTGCCCCCATGGTCTCCAGCGCCTGCAAGTGAAAATCCACCGGACGCCCGCCGATCTTGTCTCCACCCACCATCGGCACCTGCACCTGCTTGGCCCGGTGCAGGAGCGGCCCCAGCATCAGTATCGGGATACGATTGAAGCCGGAGTACACTTCCGGGACTCGCGCAGTATCGAGCTGTGGCGTATGTACAGTGAGACTGCCATCGCCGCCCCAATCGACCTTGGTGCCGATGCTTTTGAGCATGGATAAAATTCCATGAATCTCGGTAATATTCGGGACATTGGTAAAATGGCACGGCTCGGTGGTCAGCAGCGACGCGATGAGTTGTTTGTTTAACGCGTTTTTTGCGCCGGCGACGGAAATCCGCCCGGCCAAGGGCTTGCCGCCGGTGATGGCGATGGCGGCAGGTTGTTTATCGGTTTCGAACATATTGACCTGGCTAGTCTGTGGAAACTGCATTGTAGCGTGGCCGCCGGTTTTCATCCCCGATTTCAAATATCATCCAGCAAATTTATCCATGCACCCATGTATCCATGTACGCTCCCGCCGACACCACTCTGACCTGGCAAACTTTGCGCAGCCTTAACCCCGGACCGCGATTGATCGTCACCGGCGCCGTGCACGGCGTGGAGACTTGTGGGACGCAGGCAATCCGCCGGCTTCAGGCTGAAATTGCAGACGGGCAGCACCCGCTGCAACGCGGCCAACTGACCTTGCTGCCGGTGTGCAATCCCCTGGCATTCCGTATGGGACGACGCGAAGGCGAAGGTGATCTCAACCGTAAAATCAGGTTGCATGACAGTCCTGCCAATTTTGAGGAACATGTCGCCAATGCGCTTTGCCCGTTGTTGCTTGCGCATGAGGTACTCCTCGATTTGCACTCGTTCCAGAGTCCCGGCCAGCCTTTCGTCGTAATCGGCCCCGCTGCGCCTTTCATCAAGTCGCACGAGGAAGTGGAGTTTGCCAAACACCTGGGGGTGAACCACTTCGTCGAAGGTGTTCCGATCCTCACCACGTTGCCGGTTCCGCCAGAGGGCGGCGCCAGCACCGCCATTTTCATGCGCGCCAATGGCCGCTACGGCGTGACCCTGGAATGCGGTCAACACGCAGACCCCGCCGCGCCGAAAGTCGCCTATCGCGCCATTCTCAACGCCCTGGCCTACTTTCGAATGCTAGCCGCGCCGGTTCCCGCACCCGTCTCCAAACCAGTGTCGGTGCGCTATGGGCGAAAAATCGTGCGGCGCGGCGAAGCCGACCGATTCTCCCGCGCCTGGCAGAGTTTCGATGCAGTCAAGGCAGGGGAGTTGATCGGCACATTTGGCGGTGGCGAAGAGCTGCGCGCTGACAACGATGCCTGCTTGCTGTTTCCCGATCCACTGGCGAAGCCGGGAACCGAGTGGGTGTATTTTGCAGATGCCGGAACAAGATTCCAGCTTCCCTCATGACCGACACAACCGTCAATTTCTACCGCCACGCCGGCGCCGGTGAAATTCGCTACATCGTCGGCGTGGATGGCGGCGGCAGCCTCACCCGCGCGCGCCTGACGAGTCTTGAAGGCAGCGTGCTGGGATATGGCGAAGCGGGACCCTCCGGCCTTTCGCAAGGCGTCGACCAGGCGCTGTCCAATACCTCGGAAGCCATCGCCAAAGCATTCCAGGCAGCGCATCTGCCGCAGCCGCCGCAACAACAATGCGCAGTCGGCATGGGTCTCGCGGGTACCGGAATCAGCGCGCGGGCGGAAGAATTGCTCCGTCGCGCGCACGATTACGGCATGTTGCGGCTGGACTCCGACGCCTACACCGCGCTGATCGGCGCACACCTCGGGCTAGCGGGCGCCATCGTAATCGCCGGCACCGGCAGTGCCGGGCTGGCGCGCCATGCCGATGGCCGGCGCGTCTCTGTCGGTGGCTGGGGCTTCCCGTCCGGCGACGAAGGTTCCGGCGCATGGCTGGGTTTGCGTGCGCTATGTGCAGCACAGCAAGCAGCAGATGGCCGCGTGCTGGCAGGACCGCTGGCGCACGCAGTTTGGGCGCTCACCGGCGCGACACGCGCTGAAATACTGGCATGGGAAGCCAACGCCAGCCAATTCACCTATGCGCAACTGGCGCCTGCGGTTTTCGACAGCGCCACTGCGGACCCCAAGGCAGCGGAATTACTTTATGCCGCCGCCGCCGCCTTGCATACGCTGGTCATCACGATGGACTCCACACACAGCCTGCCGATCTGCATACTCGGCAGCGTGGGCCGACGCTTGCAGCCCCTGCTACCAGAACAGACGCGAGCGCGTTGCGTGGAACCAGCCAGCGACGCCGTCAATGGCGCAGTGTTGATGATCCGCGAAGACCTCGCAATAATTTAGACTTCACTGACCGACAGAGTAAGCTCACGCCATGCCGACTACAGAAACGCCCAACCCGCTGCACGCTCAACTCGACCAGTATTCAACCGAAGATTTGGTCGCAGCCTTGGTTGACGATCAACGCCAGGCCGTCAGCGCGGTGCGTACAGCTACGGTTGATCTGGCGCGCGCCGTGGATCAAGCGGCGCAGCGGCTGGCCCGGGGCGGGCGGCTGGTGTACGTCGGCGCGGGAACCTCCGGACGCCTCGGCGTACTCGACAGCGTCGAGTTGCTGCCGACTTTTTCCTGGCCTTCCGAACGCGCCATTGCGTTGATCGCCGGTGGCGAGCGGGCAATGTACCGTGCCATCGAAGGCGCCGAGGACAATGCAGATCAAGGCGCCAAGGATATTGCTGGCGTGGGTGTCGGCCAGCACGATGTAGTGATCCTGCTGGCGGCATCGGGCGCGACGCCCTATGTACTCGGAGCAATCAAAGCCGCGCGCGCTGCAGGCGCGCTGACCATCGGCCTGGCGAATAACCCCGATGCGGCGGTTACCCGCCAGGCCGAAATCGGCATTACTCTCGCCACCGGCAGCGAAGTCATCTCCGGCAGCACCCGGCTGAAGGCCGGCACGGCGCAGAAAATCGCGCTCAATACCCTCTCCAGCGCCATCATGGTGCGGCTCAACAAAGTCTACGGCAACCTGATGGTGGACCTGCAACCAACTAATGCCAAACTGTATCGTCGAGCCGTACACCTGGCTGTGCTGGCCACGGGGGCCGATGAGGAACGCGCTCGCAGCGTGCTCGAAACTTGCAACTACCGGGTCAAGACCGCAATCGTGGCGCTTGCCAAGGATATTGGCGTCGACGCGGCGGACGCCCTGCTCGAAGCCCATGCCGGCAGCGTGAGGCGCGCGCTTGCCTGATCGTCGCGCGTTCATGCGTGCCTGCGCGGTGCAAGCGGCGGGCGTGCTGGCGCTAAGCGTTAGCAGTTGCGCCCGGTTGCGGACACCCGGCGTGGATTTTCCCGCCGATGCAATGATGCCGCCGCCTGCGCCGCGCGAATTTCGCGGCGTATGGGTCGCCAGCGTGGCGAATATCGACTGGCCGAGCCGTCCCGGTCTGCCCGCGTCGGCACAAATGGCGGAAGCCACAGCCTTGCTCGACCGCGCACAGAGCCTGCGCCTGAATGCCGTCATACTTCAGGTACGGCCAGCCGCCGATGCGCTGTATGCCTCGGATCTGGAACCCTGGTCGGAGTATCTCACCGGCACGCAGGGCCAGCCGCCGCAACCACTCTATGACCCACTCGCTTTCTGGGTAGCGGAAGCGCATCGACGCGGCATTGAACTGCACGCCTGGTTCAATCCATTTCGCGCACGCCATTCGTCCGCCAGGAGTCCCTTGTCGGAAACGCATTTTGCGCGACGTCATCCGGACGCGGTTCTCAGCTATGGCGACCAGTTATGGCTCGACCCGGGCAATGCCCAGGCCGTTGAACAGTCGCTGGCGGTGATCGCCGATGTGGCGCGCCGCTATGACGTGGACGGCGTGCATATCGACGACTATTTTTATCCCTACCCGATTGAAGCGCCGGACAGCGCCGGCGCCGACGCCAGCAAGCGATGGCTGGAGTTTCCGGACAACGCCAGTTGGCAAGCATATCTTGCCTCCGGCGACAAACTGACGCGCAACGATTGGCGCAGGGACAACGTCAATCGTTTCGTCGAACAGCTTTATCGTACTGTACGCAGCATCAAGCCCTGGCTGAAAGTCGGCATCAGCCCGTTTGGCGTGGGACGGCCAGAGCGCCGCCCGGCCGGCATCACCGGGTTCAGCCAGTACGACCAGATTTATGCCGACGTGGAACACTGGCTGAAGCAAGGCTGGCTTGACTACCTGGCGCCACAGTTGTACTGGCCCATCAATCAGCCCGCGCAGGCCTTTGGCGTTCTGTACGACTACTGGCTGCAACAGAATCCGCAAGGGCGGCACGTCTGGCCGGGTTTATTCACCAGCCAGATTGGCATCGGCATCGGCATCGGCATCGGCACTGCGCAGAAAAACTGGTCTGCGGACGAAATCATTGCGCAGATTGCCCTGGCGCGCAGCCAGTCGAGCGACCGCGGCCACATTCATTTCAGCATGGTGGCGCTGGCGCAGAATCGCCAGGACATCGCAACACGCCTGGCCGCATCCACCTATGCCGAACCGGCGCTGGTACCGGCAGCGCCCTGGTTGAAGCTGGCCGCGCCGCCTATGCCACAGCTTGTTGCATCAGGCGTGCGCCTCGCGGAAGTGAAATTCGA
The DNA here is from genome assembly GCA_016194935.1 of Betaproteobacteria bacterium. Classification (GTDB taxonomy): domain Bacteria; phylum Pseudomonadota; class Gammaproteobacteria; order Burkholderiales; family Rhodocyclaceae; genus JACRAR01. The sequence goes on along the minus strand of JACQAO010000017.1, from coordinate 30,358 downwards.
TGCCGGTTCCGAAGTGAACCTGCTAGCCATCTGGCGGCGCTATGCACACGAGTGGCGCTTTACCACACAACCCGCAACGCAAACGGTGATCGATCTGTCCAGTGATGCGCAGCGCGGCGAAATCTCCGCGGTTGTGGTCAGTCTGGTTAATCGCGCAGGAGCAGAAGGTCCGCGTGGAACACTACGCTACGATGGCTGACAATCGTTACTCGGGGCTACCCGGGATCCTTTTTGCCGAAGCGCGCGTCGATCTTCACCAGCGACACTACGTATAGCGAAGGAATTGCCGCCGCGCATACCCAGATGAAAAAATTCAGGTAACCCAACTGCGCTTGCAGCCAGCCGCTGAACATTCCCGGCAACATCATCCCGAGCGCCATGAACCCGGTGCAGATCGCGTAGTGCGCCGTCTGGTGCGGCCCTCGGGAAATCATGATCATGTACAACATGTAAGCAGTGAAGCCGAAACCGTAGCCGAATTGCTCGACCGCCAGTGCGCTACCCACCAGCCACAGATTGACCGGCAGATAAAAAGCCAGCAGCACGAAGATCAGGTTCGGCAGATGCACGCATAACACCAGCGGCCAGATCGCCTGGCGCAAGCCGAAGCGCGCGATCGCCAGCCCCCCCAGAATTCCACCGATGGTAAGCGCCGTCACGCCTACCGTGCCATACACGATACCGACCTCCTGGGTCGACAACCCCAGTCCTCCGGCAGATGGCGGATCCAGCAGAAACGGCACGGCCAGCTTGAGCAATTGCGCTTCGGGGAAGCGGTACAGCAGCAGGAAGGTCAGCATCACGCCGATGCCGGGCCGCTTGAAAAAAGCGCTGAAGACGGCGATAAAGTCGCGTCCCAACGATGACAACGGCCAGTCCTGCAAAGTGTCGCCAGCGGGTCGCGGCAATATCCAGCGGTGATACATGGCAAATACAAAAAATGACGCCGACATGAGCAGAAAAACGCCTTGCCAGGCAAGAAAAAAACTGCCGCTACGCGCCTGCAACATGCCTGCCAGGTAGACCAGGCCGCCCTGTCCGGCGATCATCGCCAAACGATAGAAGGTACTGCGCACGCCAACGTATGCCGCCTGCTGATGCGGATGCAGGGCCAGCATGTAAAAACCGTCTGCCGCAATATCGTGGGTCGCAGAACTGAAGGCCATCAGCCAGAAAGCCACCAGGGTCCAGCGCACGAAGTCCGTCACCGGCAACAGCAGCCCCACCGCAGCCAGCCCGCCGCCCACCAGCAACTGCGTACCGACCACCCAGCCGCGCTTGCTGCCAACCAAATCCACCAACGGCGCCCACAGCGGCTTGATTACCCAGGGCAGGTACAACCAGCTGGTATACAAGGCGATCTCGGTATTGCTCAACGCCAGATTCTTGTACATCACCACCGACAGCGTCATCACGGCGACGTAGGGCAAGCCCTGGGCGAAATACAGGGTGGGTATCCAGCGCAAAAGCTTGCCGGTATCTGAAGCGGTCATCACGGACGATATGATTGGTAAACGCAGACCATAGCACATCCATTGACAAGCGCCTGACCGGAAGATAACTTACGGTTATGGACTGACACATGGGCGTGCGCGATGCGATATCAAAAATTTCTGCTGGGACTGTGTATTTCGGTTGCTGCAAACCTGGCGTTTGCCGCGAAACCTTTGGTGTATTGCGCCGACGCCTCGCCGCAGGGTTTCGACCCCGGCCTGTGGGACAGTTCGAGCACCAGCAATGTCACCAATCAGATGTTCCAGGGGTTGGCGGCGTTTCGGCGCGGCTCGACGGAGATCATCCCCAAACTGGCCAGTTCCTGGGAACAGGCGCCGGATGCCAAGAGCATTACCTTTCATCTGCGCCGGGATGTGCGCTTCCACACGACGCCCTACTTCACCCCGACGCGCACGCTGAATGCCGATGACGTGATATTCACCTTCCAGCGCTTCATCGATCCGGCGCTGCCGTTCAACAAGGCCTTCCCGGCGCAATTCGTCTATCCGCAAAATCTCGGCCTGGCCGCTCAGATCGCCGGGATCGACAAAATTGACGAGCACACCGTGCGCTTTCGCCTGAACGCGCCGAACAGCATTTTCCTGTCTTATTTCGCCATGCCTTTCGCCGCCATCCAGAGCGCGCAGTACGCCGAACAGTTGTTGCGCAGCGGGCGCGCCAGCGACATCAACAATTACCCAGTCGGCACCGGGCCGTACCGGTTCCACAGTTACAAGAAGGATGATGTGCTGCGCATGGAAGCCAATCCCGACTATTGGGGCCAGCCGCAACGCACCCGGCAATTGATTTATTCCTTCAGCCGCGAACCCAGCGTGCGGGTGCAGAAACTGCGCCTGGGCGAGTGCCAGATTGCGGCGGCGATCCGCGATGTCGACATCAGCGCGCTGGAAGACAGCAAAAATATCGTCATCCGGAAGATTCAGGCGCTGAACATTTCCTATCTTTCGTTCAACATGAAAAAACCGCCGACGGACAATCGCAACGTGCGGGAAGCGCTGGACATCGCCATCGACCGGGACGCCCTGTTCCGTGTGCTGTTTCCGCGCGGCGACGCCATGCAGGCCGTCAGTGCCTTTCCACCGGCGATTCCGGGCTACAACAAGAAGCTCAAAAATGAATACAACCCCGCCCGCGCGCGCAAACTGCTGGCAAAAGGCGGCTATCCAAACGGCTTCACAATTGATCTGTGGGCGCTGCCGGTGGTGCGTCCGACCAACCCCGACGGGCAGCTCATGGCGCAAATGATCCAGCAGGACTGGGCAAAGATCGGGGTCAAGGCCAACATCAAAACCTATGAATGGGGCGAATACCTCAAACGCGCCAACCTCGGCGAACACAATGTATATATGAGCGGCTGGTCCGGCGATACGGGCGATGCCGACGATTTTCTCTCGCCCACCCTGACTTGCGCCGTCAACACCACCGGCGTTAAATTTTGCAACAAGGAATTCGATGCCCTGGTGGCAGGCGCCCGCGCCACCACAGACCAGAAGAAACGCATTGCGCTGTATGAAAAAGCGCAGGAAATTTTCAAGCGCGAACGTCCGTGGATCACCATGGCGCACTCGACGGTATACATCCCCATGACCCGCGATGTGGAAGGCTTCATCATGGCGCCCAACGGCAGCGTCGGTTTTGAAAATGTCTATCGCCGCGAGGATCACTGAATATGCGCCTGCGTCATATTGAGGTGTTCCACGCGGTGATGCAGGCAGGTACCGTCAGCGGCGCGGCGCTGCTGCTGCACATTTCCCAGCCTGCCGTCACCAAGGTGTTGCAGCACTGCGAAGCGCGGCTGAAGATTTCCCTGTTCGAACGGGTGCGCGGCAAACTCTACCCGACGCCGGAGGCGCATCGGCTGTTCGTCGAAGTCGACCGGATGAACAAGGATCTGGCCGCGATCCGCCGCATGGCGGCAAGTTTCCGGCGCGATGAAACCGAATCGCTGCGCGTGATGGCGACGCCTACCCTGGGTCTGTCTGTGATACCGGAGGCAATGCAGCACTGGGTCAAAGCGTTTCCCAAAGGCAACTGCGTGCTCTCCACCAACCATACGCGGGAGATCGTCAACGCACTGCTGCTGGGCGAAACCGACCTTGCCTTGTCATTGTGGGACCCAAGACATCCCAACATCAAAGTCGAATCCCTCGCCACCGGGCAGATGATGGCCCTGTGCCATAGAGACAGCGTTGAAGGCCAGAAAAGCGGCCCCCTTCACATCAGCGCGCTGACAGGCGACCTGGTCGGCCTGCCCGAAGACGATCCCCTGGGCAACCGGGTGCTCAGCGCCTGTGACGAACACGGCGTGCAAGTGTTGACGCGCATCACCGTGCAAACCTACGGCCTGGCGCGCTCACTCGCCGAAGCCGCCGTGGCAATGGCGGTGGTCGACCCCTTCACCGCCGCCGGCGCCGATCCGAGCCGCGTCATTGCCCGCCCGCTGACTCCGGCAATTCCGGTGCAGCTTTTTCTGCTCACTCCCAACGTGGCGCCACTGTCTCAGCCCGCGCGACGTATGGTGAAATTTCTGGGCGAGTCCGCTGTCGCTCTACTCGAATCATGATTCCTTGCGAATCCATTCCCGGCCACCCCGACTTCGTCCATCTCTCGGCGATCCCCAACATCGATACCGAGCTGCGTTACGCCACGCCGAACAACTTCGCCGGTCGAAACCTGTACGGCAGCCTGGACTGCGCCTGGCTGCGCCGCGAGGCGGCGAACGGCATTATCGCTGCGACCGAATGGTTGCAGCGCCGCCGCCCCGGTTATCGCCTGCTGATCCTCGATGCGCTGCGCCCGCAGCGCTTTCAGGAACAACTGTGGGAAGTGCTGGCCGGCACCCCGCTCGAACAATATCTGGCGCATCCCGAGCGTGGCTCCATCCATTCCTTCGGCATGGCCGTAGACCTTACACTCCGCGATCCTGGGGGCCGGGAATGCGATATGGGAACGCCTTTCGACGGACTCAGCGAGGCCTCGCACCCGGCGCTGGATTCCGTGCACCTCGCGCTGGGCCGCCTGACGGCAGCGCAGGTCAGCGAACGCGGCTGGTTGCACGCAGCCATGCGTGCTGCGGGTTTCCACGGCATCGGCAGCGAATGGTGGCACTTTGATTTTGGCGACCGCAACGAGGTGCGCAAAAAATATTCGCGCGTACTATAAAAGGAGTCACATGGATCGTCGTGAATTTCTCGCCGGAACACTTGCCGGTGCAGTGAGCTTGCCAACACAGGCAGCAAGCATTGATTGCGTCAATAACCTCCAGGCTGCGCCAGGCATGCCTGCGGTATTGCCGCGTGCATTGCGGCCCGGCGACACCATCGGGTTGGTCAGCCCGGCTGCCGCCACCTACGAAATCGCCCCGATTGAGATGGCGGTCGAAGCCATGCGCCTGCTGGGTTTCAAGGTCAAGGAAAGCCGCAGCTTGCGTGCGCGCTATGGGCATTTCGCTGGCACCGATGCGCAGCGAGCCGGCGCCGTGAATGAGATGTTTGGCGACCCGGAGGTCAACGGCATCCTCGCACTTACGGGCGGCTCGGGATGCACGCGCATCGTCGATCATCTCGATTATTCCCTGATCCGGCGCAACCCGAAATTCTTCGGCGGCTTTAGCGACATCACGGCACTGCTGAATGGCATCCACAGCCAAACCGGCCTGGTGACGTTTTATGCACCCTTTGCAATGTCGGAATGGAATGCCTTCAGCCAGGAAAACTTTCGCCGCATCGTCATCGACGGCGCTCCCCACCTGCTCGCCAATCCGCCCGCAGCCAGCGCCTTGCCCGTCTCCAGCACCTACTACACGCGCACCATTCGTCCCGGCAAAGCCGCCGGGCGGCTGGTGGGCGGCAATCTGTCCGTGTTCACATCGCTGGCCGGCTCCCGCTACATTCCTTCGCTGGACGGGGCAATACTTTTTATTGAAGACATCAATGAATACATCTACCGGGTAGATCGCCTGCTGGCCCAATTGCGCCTGATCGGCGCTTTCGACCGGCTGGCGGGCGTGGTGATCGGACAGTTCACCGATTGCAAACCCGGCGACGGCTTCGGTACGCTGACGCTGGACGAAGTGTTCGAAGACTATTTCGGCAAACTTGGGATTCCGGTTTTCTCAGGATGCCTGTTCGGTCACATCCGCGAAAAGCTGACGGTGCCTATTGGCGTGGAGGCTGAGATGGATGCTGACGCGCGCACGATACGTCTGTTGCATCCGGCGGTAAGCGCGGTAAACGTCTGACAAAAACCAACAGGGCGCCAAGCGCCCTGTTGGTAGTGCAGCACTGTGACTGCGTGTCGCCGCTCAGAAGAACTTGTAATTCGCCAGCAAGGTCAATGACCGACCGCGTGGATCAGCTACCCGTGGTTCCCAGGAACTGCCTGCGCCGGTGTTGCTGTCATAGGCGTTGGCGAATGGCGGGTCCGTATCGAACAGGTTTTTGACGCCCGCCGTCAAGGTCAGGTTCTTGAAGCCGGTATAGCTCGCGCTCAGGTTGAACAACTGATAGCTTTTCACATCCGGGTTCCACTGCGAAGGCGTCACCGTTCCGTTGGCAACGCCCGGCAACACCTGATCCTTGTAGCCACTTCGGTAGATCTGGGTCAGCGTGGTGCTCCAGTCGCCCTGCTTATAAGTGAAGCTGGCGGTGTGCTTCCAGCGCAGCCCAAGATCGCCAAGAGTGACGAAACGGCCCACTTCACTCGCGCCATAGGGCGTATTCGGCAAGGGACGGGATTTCTTTTCCAGCAGATAGGAGCCGTCCAGGTCGGCTACCCATTTACCGGCGCCGAGCTTCCCATTCAGTTTGGCGCCAACCTCGATGCCTCGGGTCACGCTGCCGCCGGCATTCACCCAGCGCTGGTCAAGCAGCACCAGGGTGTTGCTGGCGTCGCGTATAAACCGGTTGCTGAACGCGCTGTAGTTCGCCAGCAAAGTGGGCAGGTCCAGGCTCTGGATGGTGTTTTCCCGGCGGATTTCCCAGAGATCGAGATTGGTGCTGAACTGTTGCACCGGCTGCCAGACCACGCCCACAGACCCTTGTTTGGCGGTCTCCGGCCCCAGGTCCAGTTTCCCGCCGGTGACGATATCCGGGGTAACCTGGCCACATCCTGGCGCGCTGCTGACCTTCAGGCTGGGGCAGGTCGCTGGATCGACCAAATCCTTGCCTGAGTAGGGCGCAATGGTGAAGCCGTTGAATATTTGATTGAACGAAGGGACGCGGAATCCGGTGTTGTATGAACCACGAAACAGCAATTTCTCAGTCGGCGCGAAGCGGAAAGATACTTTCGGATTGGTGGTTTTGCCGAAGCCCGAATACGTATCCTGGCGCGCCGAGAAGGTGAGTTCCAGTTTCTTGGTTACCGGGACCAGGACTTCGCCGTAGTAAGCAGAAATTGTTCGTGTAAGCGGCGCCAGCGAATTGACCGTATCGAATGGTGCGTTGAAGATGCTGGGGCCGATTGCCGAATCCGGAGTGCCATTGAAGGAATATCCCTCCTTGCGCCGGTCAATTCCGAAAGCCGCCATCACCGGCCCGGCAGGCAGTGTGTAGACCTCTCCGGAAACGGTGGCGTCAAGCTCCGTCACGGTTGTCTTGCCGCCATACAGAACCGCCCCATAGGCCGAGGCGCCCTGCAACAGGTCGAGACCCGCCTGCGTTTGCTGCTGCCCTGGCATGAGGAAAGGATTAATCAAGCCTGATCCCAATGCGGATTGCAGCTTGGTAAGGTATTGGTAGCCGCTTCCAAGTGTGGATTGGGACTGGCTATATGCCTTTGACAGACCGACCCGGTAATCCCATTTACCGATCGGGCCATCCGCCCCGATCAGGAAGCGCCCGGCATCCGTTACCGTGCTGATTTCGCGGTTGCCGCAGGGCATGCAACGCCAACGGTAAGCAATCGGACTGCCATAATTGCCAGCGATGGTCGGGAAAACTGCCGCAATCGAATTAAAGACAGTGTCATAAGTCGCTTTGGTCGTCGCGTTAAGCGGATACCAGGTGGCGGGACCGAATGCGCTGCCCGGCGATATCTGGTTCGGCGAAAACGACTTCATCACTTCAACGTGCGAACCGACGGCTTCCGCAGTGATCTGGTGCTGGTTGAATTTGAATGTCCCACGCGACACGAAATTGGTGTTATCCACCGGCTGCTGCAACACTGCGGCGCGCCCGGTGTCCCAAGCGCAGCCCCACTTTGCAGAAGGCGTGCTCCAGAGTTTTTCGTCATAGGGGGCCATGCCGTCAATTGCGCCGCAGCCGGCCTGTCCTGGTAAGTCAAGCACATTAATGCCGTTCATGGCCTGGGTGGTGCCGGGTTGTATGGGGCCTGTGCTGCTCCCTTTCTTGCTGAGGATGTTATTGCCCAGGTTCGATGCAAACACGGTAGCAAACGGATCACCGCGGGTATCGACGGAAAGCCCCCGCTCGGGCTGGAAGGTATTGACGAAATTACGCTGGTTGCCTTTCAAGGCATCGTTCTGGCTGTGTGCGAGCGTGATCAGGACATTGTATTTATCCTTTTCCAGATCGCCGAAACCGCCGACCAGTGATGTGCGCTTGATATTGCCGCCGGGATGCTGGGTATTGTCGACGAATGCCTGGGCTTCCAGTCCGGTGTAGTTCTTGCGCAGGATGAAGTTGATCACCCCGCCAATTGCATCCGTGCCATAAGTCGAAGATGCGCCATCCTTGAGGATTTCAATGCGATCAACGGCGGCCATGGGAATCGAGTTGAGGTCAACCGCCTGCCCCTTCATGCCATGAGAGGCAATCCGGCGACCGTTCAGCAGCACCAGGGTGCTGTCGGCGCCTTGCCCGCGCAAATTGGCCGATGATGCGCCGTTGTTTCCACGTTGCGCACCGGATACCACATCGGCGTTGCTGGCCAGGTTGTCCGAGCTATTGGCATTGATGTTGAGCGTGGACATCAGTTGTTCCGCAGTCACAATGCCATCACGATCCAGATCCTGCCGCGTAATGATCTGGAGCGGCAAAGCACCTTCTGACTGGATACGTTTGATGCTCGAACCGGTAATCTGCACCCGTTCCACCGGCTGGTCGGCACTCTGCGCCACAGCCTGCGAACTGATTCCTATCAATGCAACGGCTTGCGCCAATTTTTTCAATCTCACGGATTCACCCCCTGACAAAAATTTTCTGCACACATCGTGATCTACGACACACTTTGACACACTTTTTATCAAGAGCAGCCTAGCCTTGTGGTATGAGCAATACCAATGAATGCTTCTCACAACAATATAACCTGGTGGAATATCTGCCCTCTTGCGTCAGGCGTTCTTCGCTTGATTACAGGCCATGCGTGGCGACCCAGTCGATGATCGTGTCAAGCACCGGCTTCGCAACGCGGGCGTTCTCATGATTAATCATGGCGACCACGACATACATGTGCTGGTCGACATCGGCCACATAACCAGCGACTGCGGCGACATTGCGCAAGCCGCCTGTCTTGATGCGCGCCCGTCCGGCAGCCAGGCTGTTCTTGAGCCGGTTGCGCATGGCGCCGTCGACACCCGCCAGCGGCAGGCTGCCGAGCAATTCCGGCGCATAGGATGTACTGTAGGTTTTCTGCAACAGGTCAGCCAATTGTCGTGCGGAAATGCGCTCGCTACGCGATAAGCCGCTGCCATTATCCAGCACCAGGCCATCAATGGGTATGCCCGAAGCGGCGAGAAATTCCCCTACGCGAGCGATGGCAGCAGCCTGCGTAGTGAAATATTTCTCCCGAAACTCAGGCGTTGCGGCTGCGCCAATACTCAGGAACAGCAAACGTGTCAGGGCATTGTCCGAGGACTTGTTCATGTGACGGAGCACCTCGGCCAACGGGCGTGACTCATGCCGGGCCATCACGCGCGCCGCTTCCGGCGTGACGCCTGCGGTAATCCCGCCACTGATTCGACCACCCATATCCGCCCAGAGCTGCCGGATCAACCGATCTGCCAGCAGGTCGCGGTCAAACAGTTGAAGGTCCGCCTCTGCATTGCAATGACGCGGGAAACCACCGTGCAAGGTGATTGATACTCGATGACTGCGCGACGACACCGCCACGCCCGGCATTTCCCATTCATCGTCCCAGGATTTGCAGTCCGCCGTCGAAAACCTCATCTCTGAACGCACTTTCACCCCGGTCAGTCGCGGCTCGGTGCGGGCGTGTATCGAGGTAGCGCTGGATTCGATCACATAGTGCAAAAAACCGCCATTCAGGTGCAGGGCATCGGGAACAATGTTGTACCTCCACTCGGGAGATTCATCGAACGGCGGCAAACCCTGGTCTGTTCGTTGCGGTTGAAAAAAACTCCGATCCAGAATCACATTGCCGCGGATGTGCCGCACCCCCTGCTCGCGCAAGCGGTACAGCAACTGCCAGAGTGCCGGCACATCAAGGTCTGGGTCAGCCTGACCGCGCAGGTAAATTGACCCGTGCAAGACGCCCCGGCTGATTCGACCTTTCACCAGCAATTCAGTTTTGCCTCGATAATTGGCGCCGAGCAAGTCGAGTGCGGCAATGCTGGTGACCAGCTTCATGGTCGACGCGGGCTGAAATGGCGCGTCTGCGTTAAGCCAGAGGCCCGTTTGGCCAGCGGACACGGGGATCACTGCCAGTGCCAGGTCTGCGGGTGTCAAACCGGCTGCGGCCAAAGCATCGGCGACAACAGTTGACAATGTCTGTGCCGCCAGCGTGCCGGATGCGCCGGATGCGCCGACACCCAGCAGGCATGACAAAACTATGGATAGAAAAATACGCCGCATAAAGTTTCCCTGCCGTAAATCGCAAACTGAATAATGAAACTCTAGCCGTTGCGCGGCAGTTATGAAATGCATGTTTGCCGCAGGCACATGCCATAATGTTATGGAAAGGCCATGCCGTTTCATTGTCACTGCTCATGTTAGCCTTTATCCTTGCGAACTTGCCGATAACTGCCTGAAACCGTGTTCGCCTACATCCTCAGAAAGTTGCTGGGCCTTATCCCGACTTTCATCGGTATCACGCTGGTCGCTTTTTTTCTGATTCGTCTGGTTCCCGGCGACCCGGTGGAGATCATGTCCGGCGAGCACCAGCTGACTCCGGCAATGCATGCGGAAATTCTCCAGCGCTTTGGACTGGATCGTCCCCTCCACGAACAATACTTCGACTATCTGGGCAAGCTTGTGCGTGGTGACCTCGGGCAGTCACTGGTTTCGCACGAGCCTGTCGCCAAAGAATTCGCTGCGCTTTTCCCCGCCACAGTGGAACTGGCATTTGCAGCGCTGCTGGTCGCCACGCTGCTGGGCCTGACGCTGGGTATCGTGGCGAGCCTCAAGCGCGGCTCCTGGATTGACCAGGGCATGATGGGGTTGGCTACAGTCGGCTACTCAATGCCGGTGTTCTGGTGGGGGCTGATCCTGATCATGTTTTTCTCCGTCCAATTGGGCTGGACGCCGGTTTCCGGGCGCATCGCCATCGAGTACGACATCCTCCCGCGCAGCGGGCTGATGCTGATCGATGCGGCGCTCTCGGATCAGCCGGGGGCATTTCGTTCCGCCGTGCTGCACCTGATATTACCGGCGCTGGTGCTCGGCACCGTACCGATGGCGGTGATCGCCCGCATGACCCGCTCATCCATGCTCGAAGTGCTGGGCGACGACTATGTGCGGACCGCGCGCGCCAAAGGACTCTCGCCGGGACGGGTAGTCCTGGTGCATGCCCTGCGCAATGCGCTGATTCCGGTGATCACGGTAGTGGGTTTGCAGACCGGCAGTCTGCTGGCCGGCGCGGTGCTGACCGAGACGATTTTTTCCTGGCCGGGGATCGGCAAGTGGTTGATCGATTCCATCGGGCGGCGCGATTATCCGGTGGTGCAAACCGGAATACTGGTCTCGGCCACCGTGTTCATTACGGTCAACCTGATCGTCGAGGTGTTGTACAGCGTGGTGAACCCGCGCATTCGCACGGAGCATACGGCGCAATGAATACGCAGGCTCTGCGCACTTCCGTACCCTCGCCGATACGCGAGTTTTGCGCACACTATGCCGACAATACCGGCGCCGTCATCGCCTTCGGCGTCTTCACGCTGCTGGTCATCGCCGCACTGTTCGCCCCCTGGCTGGCGCCGCACGATCCCATCGAACAGTTTCGCAGCCACCTGCTGACCCCTCCCGTCTGGACACCGCAAGGCAGCCCGCAATTCCTGCTCGGCACCGATGCGCTCGGCCGCGACCTTCTTTCCCGCCTGATTTACGGAGCACGCGTATCGCTCGCCATCGGCCTGCTTTCGGTGGTGTTGTCGCTGATTCCCGGAGTGTTGCTGGGTCTTGTAGCGGCGTTTCAACCGCGCATCGTCTCGCCTGTGATCATGCGGACGATGGATGTCCTGCTGGCGCTGCCGAGCCTGCTGCTGGCGATCATCATCATCACCATCATCGGCCCGGGTCTGGTGAATACCATGATCGCGGTGGCCTTCGGCGCCCTGCCCGCCTACACCCGCCTGGCGCGCGCTGCGGCGCTCGTCGAAATGAATAAGGAATACGTCACCGCCAGCCGCGTGGCGGGCGCCGGCACACTGCGCCTGATGCTGCGCACCGTGCTGCCTAACTGCATGCCGCCGCTAATCGTCAAAGCCACGCTGAACTTTTCCTCGGCGGTGCTCGAAACCGCCGCCCTGGGTTTTCTCGGGCTGGGCGTGCAGGCCCCTACTCCCGAGTGGGGCAGCATGCTCTCTGCCGCGCGCGACTATATCGACCGCGCCCCTTGGGTGGTGACCATGCCCGGCATCACCATCCTGATTTCGGTGCTGGCGATCAACCTGATGGGCGATGGTTTGCGCGATGCGCTCGACCCCAAGCTCAAACGTAATCTGTGAATCCCATGAGCCTGCTGACTGTGCGCAATCTGCGGGTGGAATTTGGCACACCCGGACATGGCTCGCCTGCGGTCGACAGTCTTAACCTGAACGTCGAAGCTGGCGAACGCGTCGGCATCGTGGGCGAATCCGGATCCGGCAAATCGGTCAGCATGCTGGCGCTGATGGGCCTGATCGCGGCACCTGGCCGGGTCAGCGCGGACGAACTGAGTTTCGCCGGTCACGATCTGCTCAGCCTGCCCGCGCGGCAACGGCGCAGTATCATCGGCAAAGAAATCTCGATGGTGTTTCAGGATGCCACGAGCAGCCTCAACCCCTCCTACACCATCGGCTTCCAACTGTTCGAACCGCTGCGCATCCATCTCGGCTTGCGCGGCAACGCAGTGAAGCAGCGGGCGCTGGAATTGCTGGAACTGGTAGAGATGCCCGCCGCCCGCAGCCGGCTTGATGCCTACCCGCATCAGTTATCCGGCGGCATGAATCAACGGGTGATGATCGCTATGGCGCTGGCCTGCAATCCCAAGCTGCTGATTGCCGACGAACCCACCACAGCGCTCGATCTCACGGTGCAGGCGCAGATCCTGGATCTGCTGCTGTCATTGCAGAAACAGCGGCAGATGGCCCTGCTGCTGATCACCCATGACCTGAGCGTGGTCGCCGAGGCGACGGATCGCGTTCTGGTCATGTATGCCGGCATGGTCATGGAGGAATCGCCCACCGAGCAGTTGTTTGCGCATCCTCGTCACCCCTATACCGAAGCCCTGCTGGCGGCGATCCCCGAGCATAACAAGGGCGCGGCACGCCTGGCCGCCCTGCCAGGCGTGGTTCCCGGACGCGATGATCGCCCGCCCGGCTGTCTGCTGGAACCGCGTTGCCGTTACGCCGAAGCCGCTTGCGCGGATGGCCCGCCGAAAATGATCGACGGCGTGCGTTGCATCAAGCCCCTATGAACACCCAGCCGCCCATCCTGCAAGCAGAGGCGCTGACCCGGCACTACCCGGTGCGGCGCGGCTGGTTCAAAAGTCCTGCTGTGGTCAAGGCGTTGAACGGCGTCTCCTTCAGCCTCGCGCGCGGACGCACGCTGGCGGTGGTGGGCGAGTCCGGCTGCGGCAAGTCCACCCTGGCGCGGCAACTGACCATGATCGAGCCGCCGACTTCCGGGCGGCTGCTGATAGAGGGCGTAGACGTTGTAGATGTCGCCACGCGCAGCACCCACATCGACCCGGAATTGCGGCGGCGCGTGCAGATCGTGTTCCAGAATCCCCATGCCTCGCTTAATCCGCGCAACACCATCGCCGAGAGCCTGCATGAACCGCTGCTCATCAATACCCGCCTGACGGCTGCCGAACGCCGCGAACGCATCGAGGCAATGCTTGAGCGCGTCGGCCTGCGCCCGGAGCATGCACAGCGTTATCCGCACATGCTTTCCGGCGGGCAGTGCCAGCGCGTGGCCATCGCCCGCGCGATGATTCTCGATCCCGCGATTGTGGTGGCGGACGAGCCAGTATCGGCGCTCGACGTTTCGATTCAGGCGCAGATACTCAACCTGTTCATGGACATTCAGGAAAGCGACGGCGCCAGTTTTGTTTTCATCTCGCACAATCTCGGCGTGGTTGAACACATCGCCCACGATCTGCTGGTGATGTATCTCGGCAGCGTGGTCGAATACGGCAGCAAGCAGGCGATTTTCGCCGCGCCCCTGCATCCCTACACCCGTGTGTTGATGAGCGCCTCGCTGGCGATCCGCCGGGAAGATCGCCGCGAGCGCATTCGCATCGCCGGTGAATTACCCAGCCCGTTGAATCCGCCGTCCGGCTGCACCTTTCACACACGCTGTCCGTTCGCCGCAGAGCGCTGCCGCAGGGAAGTGCCGCTCTTGAGGCAGGTAGCGGATCGCCAGGTGGCCTGTCATATCGTGACGGCTTAGCGAAGCCTGACATACGATGTATCTGCATGCACTTGGTAAGTATCCCCCGGCTTTGCCGGATGCTTATTAAACCGGGCCACTTCTTTACGCTGCGCGAACGCAAGAAGGTCGATGGCCAATGGAAGCTCTTCTGCCTGGTGCATAACATCGAGAAGCTGGCGCATCACGGGTATGGGCAGTAGGCAGCAGGGGTAGACAAGGTCAGATCTGCCCCTACGCGAGCCTCTGCAAAGCAGATGCAAGTAGCAATGAAAATCTGAAATTTGAATGAAAAAGCGCGGACTATGCCGCGCTTTTTTGCGACCTACTTTGCTGCGAAAAGGGGTTTTTCTACAGCTTCAACGTAGAAGTAACCGGTGCTGCGCAGTCTTATCGCGCAGAGTCCGTGTTGAGCGCCGGGTTGGGTTGGAACGTCACGTTCAGAACTTATTTCCGGCGAACCCAATAAGTGGGTTTACGCCGATGATGTGCAAGTGCAATGACACGGAGTTCATTGTCATGGACATAGTAGATAATGCTAAACGGGAAGCGCCGCAAAGGGAAACGACGTCGATTGTTGCGCCACGCCACAGCGAGGTATGGGTGCGCGCAAAGCAGATCAAGGACACGCTCAAATTCTGCTACGAATGTCAGAGCAAGAGCCGGACTTGCTTCTTTTGCGTAATAAATCGTCGCGTCCGTCAGTTCTCGATCAGTCTCCTCGCTAACGGAGGGGGTCATTTAGGGCTGCGCGAGCACGGGCGATGGCAGTGGCGGCGGGAATAAGCAGAGCACGACCACCTTCTATTTCTTCAATGCGTCTTTCAACCTCGGCTGCCCATTCCTCCTCGATTTGCTGGTCGTCAAACAGACTGGCAATCAATCGGTCGGCTAGCTGCGCGCGCTCTTCAGCGCTAAGCTGAAACGCTTGAGCTTCAACAATTTCCAGTGTTGTTTGCATAAAAACTCCAATCTCAGGGCTAACAGAGTAAATCATACACCTACCGGTTCGATCCTCGGCGCTGCTGTGGTCCAACGACGCTGTAGAAAAAGCCAATTTTCGGGAAAAAAGACTTCGTAACTTATTGATTTATAGCGTGGTGATTTTGGCATTTTGAGTTTTTCTACAGCCTCAACGTTTGAATTCACCGGCGCTGCGCGACTTCATCGCGCAGCGTCCGGTGGAATGATGGGTTGGGGGCCGCATCAGGTTCTAATTTTCAGGTCAAACCGGTGCACACGTTCAGGAGCAACCTCATCGGATAGCAACAAACCATAGTCCTTTGGTGAGCATATTGTTATCCAGAGTGCATCAATTCCGTTGTTAACCAACTTCTCCACCGTTTGCGACCCATCGTTCGGGAAACTAAGGCTTTGCTTGTTCTTGTTCGGCTTGAAAGCACCAATGAGCGACTTTTCAAAAATATCAACGACGTCGGAATACGACAAGAACGAAAGTTCTTTGCCAAAGGAATCCGTTAGCTGTCCCGGTTTATAAAGTACTGCATAGACGTCACGGTTCGCTTTTTTGTGAACGAACTCATTGAGAATTTGTGACTCGGTGCTGTGACCGTTTCCCAGTCGATCAGCGACTTCGCGGGTACCATCCTTACCGATAGCCTTCCCTATGTATTCAATGCGTAGATCAAATAAACCAGTCCCTGAAAAACGGAGAGACTCAGGAATGTGAGGAATCAGATTGTTCGAGAACTTGAACTTTGGCTGAGAGGAAAGGAAGTGAAATTTGAGCGCATCGGGGGTACCGGGCGAAAACTGTTCAACCGAAATGTGTTCCGGGAAATGTTGGTGTCCATCAATGATTTGGTGCAGCGGCGCTGAACATTCTTCAACCCTTATTGTTTCTGTTTTCCCAGAATCAGTAATGGCTGAGAGGGACAGCGAAAATAGACCTCGAGTTTTGTCATAGTAGTTGATCGTGTCTTCAACAATCCGTTTCTTATACGTTGAAGCGATGAGGTAAAGATGATAGCCCGCGAAATTTCCATAGAAATGACAAAGATCGCCCAAGGAATCAGGTACTACCTTGTATTCTCCCTCGCGGCGTGGCGCGACCTTAAGCAAGGGAACGTGAACCAATGGAATGAGCGTGGCTGGACCGGACTCAAGATTTAGCTTTTGCATTCGCATTCCTGTGGATTATTTGCATGCCGTCGAAGACTCCATCTGACAGCCCCCAACGTTAATTACCCAGCGGAACATGCTTGAAGTGACGGATAAGTTCATGACTTGCTCACTATGTAACTCAAGAGCAAAGACCAGATGCTCCCGATAGCACCAGCAGACACAAACCAAACGAACATACGCTTTGTGATGACCGCATATCGGGCGCGCTCTTCCGGGTCCAGAAACCAAGTTCGACGGAACGGCTCATTGTCGCCCCCGAGAACAAGGAAGTAGCCAGGCAAAAGAAAAAACACCGCTGCCGCCGATAACCAGAGCATGTTGTTCAATAACTGAGCACCTCCAGAATAACGATCCATCCACATTTCGAACGGGACTAAGCCAAAAACTGCCCAAGCACCTGCAATGGCGGCTGTGGTGTGCGTGGCTTTAATAGTCATCCGTTTGTGTCGAACATAACCGGCGCACGGCGGCTTCATCGCCGGGCGTCCGTGTTGATGGATGGGTTATGCGTCATGGTAATTTTGAGGGAAGAAGTGACGTTCGACCAACTCAATGAGAATGTGCAAGACCTTGATGTGTAGTTCCTGTACTCGATCAGAAAACGCTCCACCGGGCGTGCAAATATAGACCGTACTCAATGCGCCGATGGTTTCGCTTGGCCGACCACTGAGGACAATAATGTTCATGCCAAGAAGCTTGGCAGCTTCTGCGGCGCGAATGATGTTCTTGCTGGTGCCACTGGTGCTCAACGCCACCAGACAGTCGCCCGCACGACCATGCGCCTCAATGTACCGAGAAAAAACATGTTCATAGCCGAGGTCGTTGCCAACGCAGGTAAGGTGGCCGGCATCGCTTATTGCCGTTGCCGGTAGCGCAGCTCGGTCACGGCGATAACGACCGGTCAGTTCCTCCGCGAAATGCATGGCGTCACACATAGAACCACCGTTGCCGCATGCATATACCCGTCCCTTTTGGTGGAACACGTCAATCAGCACAGCCGCGGCTTTTTCGATAGCCTCCAGTGTCATATCGTTTCTGAGAAGTGCAAGAAGCGCTGCGCTTGCTTCACCCAGGCTTGACTCAATGTGTTTTTTCAATAGTGACTCCAAGTATGTGACGCATAACGTGGTTCAAGTTTAAGCGTCGGCTGGTGGTTTTTCAATGAAAAAAATAGCGGCCTATCGTCCAAATTCGCAGGTGAAGCAAGCGGTTTGGGCATCTGCAAGGTCGGCGGTGGGGGTGAAGAGCATGACCCTTTCCCTATGTGACAGTGCCATGACAACAAGCCGCCGTCATTCGGCTGGCGCTGCGTTACTGCGTACCCCGCATATGCCACGGTTATAGCTTGCGCCCAAGCTTTCATTGGCACCCGAAATCTTATCCGGCTAGCCTGCTCTCCTGAACATTGCTGCATGCAATTGAGGGGACACAATGAAGCACGTCGTGGTGATCGGCGGCGGTGTGGTCGGCCTGACCACCGCCTGGGCGCTGGTGGATGCCGGTTTCGAAGTCAGCCTGATCGAGCGCAACGATACCGTTGCCACCGGCGCCAGTCACGGCAACGGCGGGCAGTTGAGTTATCGCTACGTCTCGCCGCTCGCCGATGCCGGAATTCCGTTGAAGGCGCTGGGCTGGTTATTGCGCGTGGATAGTCCGGTTCGCTTTCGCCCCGAGCTGAGCTGGCGGCAATGGCGGTGGATGACAGGCTTTCTTGCCCACTGCAACGCGCGAAGCAATCGCCGCACCACTGATCGACTGTTGCGCCTGGGCCTGCTCAGCCAGTCTGCGTTCAACGATCTGTGCGATGTCGTGCCGGCACAGTCGATTGCGCTGCGCACGCCGGGCAAGCTGGTGGTCTACCGGCAGCAGGAAGAATTCGACAAAGCCGCCAGGAACACTGAAAGCGGAAGCGATGCCATGGCTGCAGGCGAAGTCAGGCTGCTCACTGCGCAGCAATGCGTCGCTCTGGAACCGGCGCTCTCCGACGCGTGCAGCGTGCTCGCCGGCGGGATATACACCCGCAATGAAGCCGTCGCGGACTGCCGCGAGTTCTGCCTGCAATTATTATCAAAACTGCAAGAGCGGCCTTCATTTCGGGTACTCACCAACACCGGCGTTACTGGTTTCGTTATCCGTGGCGGGCGCATGGTAGCGGTAAATACCGGCAAGCACGAAGTTGCGGCGGATGAATGCGTCATCGCCACCGGCTTGCAAAGCGTTGAGCTGGCCGCCAGTGCCGGCGTGAAGCTGCCGATTTATCCGCTGAAAGGCTACAGTCTTTCGGCCCCTATCGAAGCAGGCCACATCGCGCCGGAAGTCAGCGTGACCGACGCCGAACAGAAAGTGCTCTACGCCCGCATCGGCGGCCAGTTGCGCGTGGCGGCGATGGCCGACCTGGTGGGAAATGACGAGACCATCGACCAGGGCCGCATTGCCTACTTGCAGCGCATGGTTCGGGCCACCATGCCACGCGCAGCGAATTACGACCGCGCCATACCCTGGGCCGGTTTGCGCCCTGCCACGCCGAGCGGCGCGCCTATCCTGGGCAAGACACCGGTGGCCGGTCTGTGGTTGAATGTGGGACACGGGCCGCTGGGGTTTACTTTTGCCAGCGGCTCGGCGCGCATTCTCGCCGCGCTGATTTCGCAGCGTGAAAGCCCTATACCGCTGGATGGCCTGACCCTCGCATGACAATCCGTCCGTATCCTGCCTTGTTGCCTGGACTAACCATCGGCGTGATCGCACCCGCCGGCCCGGCGTCCGAAGATGCCTTGCTGCGTGCGCCGGCGGTGATCGAAAACCTGGGCTATGCGGTGCGCATGTTTCCCGGCTGTTATGCCAGACAAGCTTATCTCGCCGGCGACGACGACTGCCGTCTGGCCGATCTGCATGCGGCTTTCCGCGATCCAGACATCGCCGCCATCCTGTGCCTGCGCGGCGGCTATGGCAGTGGGCGGCTGCTGGATCGTATCGATGTTCCGCTCCTGCTGGCGCATGCCAAGCCGCTGATCGGCTACAGCGACATCACCGCGCTCCATGCCCTGCTGTCGAATGCCGGCATCGCCAGCTTTCACGGGCCGATGCTGACTTCCGATCTGCTCGACCAGCCCGATCCGCTGACTCTGCAAGGGTTCGCCTGCTTGCGCGACGGGCTGACCGCAGGCGCCGTGCTGCGGCCCGAACTTTCCGAACCGCTGGTACACATCGCGGGTAGCGCTGGTGGCCGGCTGGTTGGCGGAAACTTGAGTATCGTCGCCTCGCTGTTGGGAACGCCCTGGGCGCTCGACACCCGTGATGCAATCCTGTTCCTCGAAGATACCTGCGAAGCCCCCTACCGCATTGACCGGCTGCTACAGCAACTGCGCCTGGCCGGGGTGCTGGACAGCGCCGCAGGTTTTTTGCTGGGTAGTTTTACCGGGATGGAAAGCCCGGTCGAGGTTCTGCGTTCCTATCTCGAACCTTTGGGCAAGCCCGTGTTGAGCGGATGGCCGGCTGGTCATTGTTCCCCGAATACACTCTTGCCTCTCGGTGCGTTCGTCGATCTCGATTCCGCCGGCGGAACAGTCACTCTCCGTGAAGACCTGATCTCACCAAACGCAAGGAGCCAAACATGAACAAGTTGCTATTACCCCTGCTTGCGGCGGCAATCCTCTCCGGTTGCGCCAGCAGCCCGATTATCGACCGCAGCATCAGCGCCAAAAGCCAGGACAGCCGCGTCAAATTTCTGATCGTGCATTACACCCAGGGAAATTTCGTAAACGCATTGAAAACACTCTCCCAGGGAGATGTCAGCAGTCATTATCTGGTTGACGACAGCAGTGGAAAAATTTACGGATTGGTCGATGAAGCGCGACGCGCTTATCACGCCGGAGTCAGTTCATGGAAAGGGCAGAATCAACTGAACTATAGTTCTGTCGGAATAGAAATCGTCAATTCAGGGCCTGCCAAAACCCCCGAGGGCATAGTCTGGCAGGAATACCCCGCGCAGCAGATCACCAACCTGATCTGGCTGATGAAACAAATTGTCGCCCGCCACGAAATCAAACCGGAAAACATTCTCGGACACAGCGACATTGCGCCACAACGAAAAATCGACCCGGGGCCAAGCTTCCCGTGGCATCGTCTGGCCGACGAAGGATTAGGCGTCTGGCCTGACGCCAACCGGGTGGCTGCCATGAAGGCGGTCTTTGACGCACAGCTACCCGTGCTTGCCTGGTTCCAGCAAAAGCTTGCGCAATTCGGCTACGAAGTGCCGCAGTCGACTGAGCTGGATGAACCTACCCGAAGAGTGGTGGCGGCATTCCAGATGCATTTCCGCCCGTCCCGCTACGATGGAATACCGGACGCCGAAACTGCCGCGATCCTTGAGGTGCTGACCAGCCCATCCGATCCCACAGGCGGCCAGGCAGTCAAATAGTCGAATAGTAAAAATGCTTGCTTCCGGTTCCTTCCCGTTCAGCCGCTATCGGCGGTGTTATGCGTCCTGTGTGAATCTGCACGCTTTTGCCGCTCTTTTCTAAGGACGGCTATGAGCATAGTCCAGCAAACTCCAACAAACACTTTCAATAAGTTTTTCGACTCGGAAAAGTCGAGCGGAATTCTGCTGATTATTTGTACCCTAATCTCTCTTTTGATGACGAACTCCCCAATCGGCGAGAATTATTTGAGTTTTTGGCAAATGCATGTCGGGGGCCTTAGTCTTGAGCATTGGATAAACGACGCACTGATGGCGGTTTTCTTTCTGCTCATCGGTTTGGAACTCGAACGCGAGCTTTACAGCGGCGAGCTGTCTAATTTCAAGAACGCTCTTCTGCCGATTTTTGCTGCCATAGGAGGAATGGCTGCACCCGCCCTGATACATTTTTCGCTCAATGCAGGAACGCCTGCGCAAGCCGGGATCGGAATTCCGGTGGCAACCGACATCGCGTTTGCCCTGGGTGTTCTGGTGATGCTCGGAAACCGTATTCCTGCATCGCTGAAAGTGTTTATCGTCGCTTTCGCCGTCATTGACGATTTGGGGGCAATAACCATTATCGCAGCGTTTTACACGGCAAAACTATCGGTTTGGTATCTTGCTGGCGCTTTTGCGGTTTGGTTCCTGCTTTTTTCTATGAATCGTTTCTTCCGGGTAATGTCACTCGCGCCTTACTTGCTTGGCGGTGCATTGATGTGGTTTCTAATGTTCAAGTCGGGCGTACATGCAACGATAGCTGGCGTTATTCTTGCCTTTGCAATTCCATTCTCCGCTAAGGATGACGACGAAAAATCACCCTCGCACAAGCTCGAACTTTTTTTACACAAACCCGTCGCGTTCATCATCTTGCCAATTTTCGCACTGGCAAATACGGGCGTCGTCGTGAGCGACGGCTGGATGCAAAGCACACTCAGCATGAACAGTGTAGGCATTATCGCCGGGTTGATTCTGGGCAAACCCTTGGGTGTGACGTGCGTATGTTTCCTTGCCGTTGCAAGCGGCATATGTCGCTTGCCGCTCGATTTGAATTGGCGTCATATTTTTGGCGCTGGGATCCTTGGCGGCATCGGATTTACGATGTCGATTTTCATTACCAATCTCGCTTTTGCCGGAAATACGGAGACAACAAATTCCTCAAAAATGGCAATTCTCTTAGCTTCGCTAACTGCGGGAGCTATCGGATTTCTATGGCTCCTAAGCTTTGGCAAGCCCGAAGCGGCTGACGGCAATGTCGATACAAAGACTTGAGGCAGCCGGGCAACCATACAAGCATCTCAGCGCGTGCGGGTGACCTTGCTGAGATGGGGCGGGCTGTCGGGGTCGAGTCCGCGCGCACGGGCCAGCGCTTCCACTGCGGGATAGAAACTCTGCGCAACGGCTATCGGGTCGAGGTCTTCGTGACCGGTGATCGCCAGCGGCAGTTCTGCGCCGGGGGTACCCGGCGGCGCGGCCAATAACACCCGTGCGCCGCGCTGGCGCATTTCCCCGGCCAACGCCAGCAGGCCGGCCTGAGCGGGGCCGCGTGGGGCAAAAATCAGCAGCGGGTAGCCCTGTTCGATGAGCGCCATCGGGCCATGTTTGACTTCGGCGCCGGAGAAAGCCTCGGCCTGGATGCCGCACACTTCTTTGAACTTCAGCGCCGCCTCCAGCGCAATCGGCAGGCTGAGCGCGCGACCGATGACGAACAGCCGGTCGGCATCGGTCAGGGCGTGCACCAGCGGCTGCCAGTCGAGCCAGGCGGCACGCTCCAGTGCCTCGGGGAGTTGTTCGATGGCATGCAGCAGTGCGGCATCGTCCTGCCAGTGCGCGGTCAGGCGTGCGCCGGTGATCAATTGGGCGATGTAGCTCTTGGTCGCGGCGATGCTGGTTTCCGCCCCGGCGTGCAGCGGCAGTACCCATTGCGATGCCTCTGCCAGAGGCGAGGCGGCGTCGTTGACGATAGCTACGGTACGCCCGCCACCCGCGCCGATCAAGCGTTGCGGCGCCACCAGATCGGGGCTTTGTCCGGATTGCGAGAAGGCCAGCGACAGCAAGCTTTCGCAGCGCAGGCGTGAGGAGTAAAGCGTTACGAGCGACATCGGCAGCGAGGTGACTAACCGACCGAGCCGCGCCATCACCAGGTAGGCCAGGTAGTGGGCCGCGTGATCCGAGCTGCCGCGCGCCACCGTCAGCACCCCGCTGGGCGGCGCGGCGCGCAGTGCAGCGCCGAGCGCGGCCAGCGTGTCGCCGTCAGCCGCCAGCGCACGGGCCGCCACGGCAGGGGCCTCGCGCGCTTCACTCAGCATGCGTGAGATCAATCTCTTCTCCTTCGACGATGACACGTTGCAATTGCAGGGCGCGATTGAATACCACCACATCTGCCCAGGCGCCGGGCGTCAGCCGGCCCCGCTCTGTCAGGCCAAGAAAATCCGCCGCGTAGGTGGCGGTGCGCTGCGAAGCTTCCTCGATGCTCAATCCCAGATCAACCAGATTGCGCAAAGCCTGATCCATCGTCAGGGTGCTGCCGGCCAATGTGCCGTCGGCCAGCCGCACGCCGCCCAGGCATTTGCGCACCGGCTGACGCCCCAGCAGGTAGTCGCCGTCCGGCATGCCGGCGGCGGCGGTGGAATCGGTCACGCAATACAGATGCGGGATCGCACGCAGCGCCACCTTGATGGCGCCCGGATGCACATGCAGCAAATCCGGAATCAGTTCCGCGTATTCGGCATGCGCCAACGCCGCGCCGGCCATGCCCGGCGCGCGGTGATGCAGGCCGCTCATGGCGTTGAACAGGTGGGTGAAGCCGCTTGCGCCATGACCAAGCGCGGCTACGCCGTCTTCGTAGGTGCCGAGGGTATGGCCGATCTGCACGCGCATGCCGGCGTCGCACAGTTGCTTGACGAGATCCAGGTGGCCGTCAAGTTCCGGCGCAATGGTGATCAGTTGCAGCGGCGCGTAGGCCGCCAGCCGCATCACTTCCGCCAGCGTGGCGACGCGCGCATAGTCTGGTTGCGCGCCGAGCTTGCTGGCATTGATGTAGGGGCCTTCCAGATGCACCCCGAGCACGCGCGCTGCGCCACGACGACGCTGCGTGCAGGCTGCGCCGATAGCCTGGAGCGCGCTGTCGATTTCATCCGGCGGCGCAGTCATGGTCGTCGCCAGCAGGCTGGTCGTGCCGTGCCGGGCGTGCATGGCGGCGATCAGGTGTGGCGCGTCGCCGCCTTGCATGATGTCCTTGCCGCCGCCACCGTGCACATGCAGGTCCACGAAGCCGGGGAGGATGTAAACGTCGGCGTTGCTGGACGGATCGACCGCGTCGCCGCGGATGTCGGCTATACGCTCGTTGAACCCGATCGCACCGCGAACCCAGCCGCCTGGCGTCAGGATATTGCCTTTAATTGCATCGCTCATTGGAACGGCACTGCACCAAATTTAGAAGGATGCAATTCTATCTCTACTTCTCTGTATCATACTTTCCGTTACTGTAAGCGCGGCAGACCTTCCGAATGAAGCCGATTTGTTGCCTGTAGCACGTGCAGCCTTCGCATATGACAAGGTGCATTGACAGATGAAGCCGTTCAGACAGCGTAAATTTCCGTTCCTGAGATTCAGATAGTAGTTGCGTGACTTCTTTGCAAGTTAACATATTTTCTCTCTCGCGCTAAACCACGTTTGCTCCAGGCAACGCCGCAAACCATTGCGCGCCCGATGCAGGATGACATGGCAGTTGCTGATGGTGATATCCAGTTCCGCGCACACCTCAATGGTGTCGAACTCCAGAAATTCGCGCATCATAAACACGCGCGCGGTGTTCTCGGGAAGATGATTCAGGCACGCGTCGAACACAATCCAGAACTGCTCCTGATGCAGCACTGCTTCGGGATCGCCCCAGTCACGTGGTCGTGACTCGATGTGCCAGCGCGCATTTGGTTTAAACAGCGCCTCGAAAGCCTGGTCGAGATTTTCTTCATCCGGCGACAAAGTGGAGACATTGATAGATCGGCAACGCTGCCGGATCGCGTCGACAATCTTGTTGCGAAGAATCGCAAAAACCCAAGTTTTAAAAGCTGCGCGCCCGGAAAAACTCTTTTCTCCCGACAGCGCAGCCATCAGGGCTTCCTGTACTACATCTTCCGCAAGTTGGTCGTCACGCAATTGAATACTGGAAAATCTGAGCATGTCGCACCGTAACTCCGAAAGATAGAGCGTGTCCTGACTGAGTTGCCCGCTATTATTGTTCATTATGGAATCCTCGTTGCACTGGAGTTCATTGCGAGCGGCGTTTTAGCCTGAGATGCAGTATGGTGCAGGTAGTTCAAGACGACATTGTTGCTCGTCATCACACCAGTTTTCTCACTGCCGGACCCATGCCCCGTCTCCAAAAAATTGCCCCATGAGACCACGGTATCCTGCGGGTCGGTTACCGGCAAGTATAGACGCTACGTTGATACCGGCGCGGCGTGATCGGCTGCCCCAACAGAAATCTACGCTGATTGACGCTAAGCATCAGCGTAAAATGGAGAATTATCGCCACATCAAGCGCCAGAACATCTCAATTTCTTACCTGATTAGCTTACCAACCCGCATGGGCGCGGATGGGCGTAGTGAAGAAACATTGAATCAGCGCGTAGTGGTAAGGTGGAATGCCGCGCTGGAGAAGGCCGAAGTGTCAATGGTGCGTAGCTTGCCCGATGATTAGCATGGTCCTGGGTCACGTCGGCGACATTGGTGAGCCCGTGACAGCGGGCATCCCGTTTGAAAGAGTGAGTACAACGACGAACCCATACCGGCGCGGCATTCCGACAAATATGATGGAGGATGCTGTGGCTAGACGCAAGAGGGAATTTGAATTGGCGTATCCGAATGCAGCGGGTATCGATATTGGATCGGCGAGCCACTATGTCGCGGTGCCGCCGGATCGAACGGATGACTGCGTGCGGGAGTTCAAGAGTTTCACCGAGAATCTGGAAGCACTTGCCGACTGGCTCACTGCGTGCGAGGTCGACACAGTAGCGATGGAATCGACCGGAGTGTATTGGATTCCGCTCTACGAACTTCTGGAGTCGCGCGGTTTTGTCGTTTATCTTGTCAATGCTCGACACGTCAAGAATGTCTCTGGTCGCAAGAGTGATGTTCTGGACTGTCAATGGTTGCAGCAGTTGATGAGTTATGGGCTGCTTTCGGGTGCATTTCGCCCACGCGATGAGATTTGTGTGTTGCGTTCCCTCACTCGTCAGCGCGATATGCTGATCAAGTATCAGTCCCAGCATATCCATCACATGCAAAAAGCACTGACACAGATGAACGTGCAACTGGCGAATGTCATCTCCGATGTCACCGGGCTGACCGGTCAGAAGATTATCAGAGCCATCGTCGCGGGTGAGCGCGATCCGGTGAAGCTCGCCAAGCTGCGCAACGAGCGCATTCGCGCCAGCGAGGCCGATATCGCAAAGTCGCTCAAGGGGAACTGGCGCGAGGAGCATCTGTTTGCGTTGAAGCAGGCCATCACCTTGTACGATGCGTATGGCGCCGCTGTCGTCGACTGTGACAGCCAGATCCAGGGGCAACTCGAGCGGCTGTATCGCCATGAAGCTCCGCCGCAACCTGAACGCAAGCGCGGGCCGCGTCGCGACACCACGAAGTTTGACCTGCGTACCGCGCTGCTGCGCACCTGCGGCGTTGATCTCACCCGCATCAATGGCGTCGAAACGGCCACTGCCTTGAAAGTGATCGCGGAAGTCGGGCCGGATTTGTCTCGTTTCAAGAGTGCGAAGCATTTCGCGTCTTGGTTGGGATTGTGTCCAGGGACCAAAATCTCTGGAGGCAAAGTGCTCTCCGGAGCTACTAAGCGCACAGCAAATCGATTGGCACAGGCACTGCGCATGGCAGCCTTTGCCTTGAGCCGCAGTCAATCGGCTCTCGGCGCTTACTATCGTCGGCTCGCTGGTCGGCTCGACAAAGCCAAGGCAATTACGGCCACTGCCCACAAGCTGGCCCGCTTGATCTACACCATGATCACCAAGGGTACTGAGTACGTCGACAGAGGCCAGGATTATTACGAAGAACGCTACCGGCAACGCGTCCTCCATCATCTCAACCGACGTGCATCTGTAATGGGTTTCGAACTGACTCCCATAAAAACCGCAGCCGCATGATTTATCCATGAAATTCAATCACGTGATTTATGTTTCTTCACTACGCCCATCCGCGCCCATGCGGGTTGGTAAGCTAATCAGGATTTCTTATGAGGAGCGGTTGGACGTAAGAAAACCACGGGTCACTTGCCCAACGCTCACGGCATTTCACCGGAGATAGGATAATGACTGAAGAAAGCCATCAGGCGATTGTCGTCATCAACGGCAGGGACGCCCTGATTGAATGTACATCCACCGCTGCACACGAACTGGCCAACGGTACATGGCACGTCACTTTCAGCGTGTAGTCAAATCACGCAGAACACCTCTGCGTGCTGTCCGGCGTCAGTCATCGGTCGAGCGTGTGAGCGTAAATGTCGTTACGGCTTTGCATTGAAGCGACAGGCAATCAGGCAATCCAATGAGAGGGCTCCCGGTCCTTTGGCAATCAGGAAAAGCAGCACGGTCGCCCAAACGCCGTGGGTCGGATAGGCGTCCGGATAGACGAATATCTGTATGGTCAGGGTCATGATCAGCAGGGCGGCAGCGGAAAAGCGGGTCGCCAGACCAATCAGGATCAACAACGGAAACGCATGTTCGGCGAAGGCCGCCATGGGCGCCGCCAGCTCTGGGGAAATGAACGGCAGGCGGTATTCATCCCGAAACAAATCGACGGCGGAATCGGATAGTCGCGGCATCCCGAATTGAAATGTGCCGCTGACGATATCGATCGCGAAACCCTGAATCTTGGTCTGTCCGGATTTCCAGAAGACCGCCGCGATGGAAAAACGACCGAGCAAAGCGATCAGGGAATCCGGGATGTGGGCAAAAAGACCAACCAGGCTCAGTACCAGACTCTCTGGCCAAGACACATTGGCGCGCACTGGCTCGGCGGCGATGGTGTTCTCATTCATGACGCGACACTCCTTGAAATAGTGACGTTTGTTATGGCACCGCCACGAATCAGTAGCCCCAGCGTGGCAA
This sequence comes from Betaproteobacteria bacterium, assembly GCA_016194935.1. Classification (GTDB taxonomy): domain Bacteria; phylum Pseudomonadota; class Gammaproteobacteria; order Burkholderiales; family Rhodocyclaceae; genus JACRAR01. The sequence continues at coordinate 2,360 of JACQAO010000017.1, read as the reverse complement.
CCAAATCGAATGCGGCATCGACGGCTAAGGTACGCTCCGCAGCAAGTCCGAAGGCTATTCCCCGCTGCAAATCCATGATGAATGCGGCTGCGCTGTCCGGGACGCGCGTGATTTCCACGTCGAGCCCGGCCCGCAGTATCAACGCTGCTTCGGCCGAGTCGGTATCTATTTCCTCCAGAGGGATGGATGCTTCCGTCGACTGGTGCACTGCCCACAGGGAAACAACGGCATAAGAGGACCGCAGAATACCTACTGACGGGTGCAAGGTGAAGCGGGCTGTTGGCAGCGGGGTTTCGCCGGCTAAGAGCTGCGAGAGTTCCCCGGCTTGGAGCGGCGCTGCGTCGGCGGCGTGATAGGCCAGCACGCGCAGCATTTCGAGTCGCGCCACATCCGCCAGATACGGCACCCCGGCGACCGGCGGGAAGGCCTGGATAAACCCTGCCAACCCGTCGCCGTAGAAAGCCAGCAGGCGCGAACGCGGCGGGTGCGCCCGCACGAAAAGGAGCGCCATGGCGCGGAAGAATTCCTCGCCGACCAGCGCCTGCGTTACCGGATAGGTATCGGCCAGCGCATCGATCAGCGAGACGATGACATTGTTGCGATAGACGCCGAAGCGCCGGCCCGGATCGGACTGGTTCCACGTCCTCAAGCCGGGCGGGCAAACAGGATCGGCAGCCAGCAAGGCGTCAGCGAAAATTTGCTGATCGCTCATGCCAATGCCTCGCGGGCCGGGTATGCAGGGGCCGCTGCGAGCATCATGCGTTCTGCCCGCTGCGCCTCGGCCAGCAGCACGGGGAAGGCAGGAATATCGTTATCCCGTTCGATCAAGGTCGGCAGCGGCCCTGTGCATTCCAGCGTATATCTGTATAGCTCCCAAACAGCCTGGTCCACCGGCGCACCATGGCTGTCGATCAGCAGCGGATCACCCGCCGCGTCCGCGTCACGCGCGAAACCCGCCAGATGAATTTCCCCGGCAGCCGCCAGCGGCAGTGCACGGACATAGTCGTAAGGGTCGCGATGATGATTGACGCAGCTCACATAGACATTATTCACATCGAGCAGCAGGCCACAGCCGGTGCGGCGCACGACTTCGGTTATGAATTCGGTTTCCGCCATGGTTGAGGCGGAAAATTCGACATAGGTCGCCGGATTTTCCAGCAGCATGCGGCGTTTGAGGCGATCCTGCACCTGGTCGATGTGTCCGCAGACCAGCGCCAGGGTGTTGGCGTGATACGGCGCAGGCAACAGGTCGTTGAGGAACACCTCAGCGTGGCTGGCCCAGGCGAGGTGTTCGGAAAATGACTCGGGCTGGTAGCGGTCAAGCAAGCGGGCGAGCCGGTCAAGATGATCGGCGTCCAGCGGCGACTCGCCGCCGATGGACAAGCCGACGCCGTGAATCGACAGAGGATATAGCTCGCGGATGCGGCCCAGGTAATGATGGAACGGGCCGCCCTCCACCATATAATTTTCGGCGTGGATTTCGAAGAAGCCGATGTCCGGCACAGTGGCGAGAATCTCACGGAAATGCTCCGGTTTGAGACCGACACCGCCCCGCTTGGGCAGGGCGGGCGGAATTCCCGCGGCAGCGCTGCCAGTCAGCGGCAGCTTGGAAGTTAGGGACAGCATGGCTGGCGCTCCACGATGGTCATCGAGTTATCAGGCTTTCTTTTCCTTGAACTCCTTGGTTTGTCCATAACCTGTGGGCGAGGTCGGTGAAGCGGTTTTCTCACAGGTGCCTTTGGGTGTCAGAGAAAATGCATTGCCCTGATAGTCGATTTTCGACGTACCGGCGCAGGTGGTGCCGGCACCGGCCTTGCAATCATTCTTACCCTTGAGGGCTACGCCGTAGCACTTCTCCTTGTCGGCCATCTTGTCTTGGGCAAAAACAGGGGCGGCGGCAACGGTCAGGGCGGCGCCGAATGCCAGTGCGAGCGAAGCGGCTGTTATTGTCTTTTTCATGAAAAATCTCCTTAAATGTAAATGAGTTGGATGCTTCGATTGGTCGCAGAAGCTCAAAAATTGTGAGCCTGCTCCCGATTAGTCGAGCTCTGCGCCGAATTCCTTACACATTCCGTGAATTTGGATAGCAGGCGTAAGAAAACACTCCTCAAACGCGACAAATCCGTGTCGTCTTCGTTCACCAGCCGCCGAACCAAGGACGATCTCAAGTTCCGGTAAGCAGCTAACAGCCTTCATTTCCTCTCAAGAGTCTCGTTTGATTTTCTTGATTAGCCCCCTACCTCAGCAGGCTCACGTAGTGAGCCAGTAGGATACTGATAATAGAAGCATCTTTGCTGAGGAGATGCGAAATGTCGATCAATCACGTGCAGTTTCAAGAAGGTCTGTCGATGGTGGAGTTC
>JACQAO010000019.1 GCA_016194935.1 Betaproteobacteria bacterium | reverse complement strand
TCTCTCTTTGATCGTTTAGGTCTGGTGTCGCTGCTCGATACGATGCGACGACTCCAGTGTGTTCAATGAACCGCCGGATGCGGAACCGCACATCCGGTGGTGTGGGAGGACGGCGGGGGTAATCCCGCCTCCTACCCGATGGAATTTCCTGCTGAATTTACGACTTGTTTACGACAGGCTTCTCCCGAGATTTCGTCTTCCATGAGAGAGTGGATAAGATGACGAGACAGGAGGAAGCTCACATTGCAGATGAGATAATTTGTAGTTACAATTATACGAAATTACACTTATTTGAGACCACAAAAAAGGCCGCAATGGAAATCTCGATCCGTGAATTAAAAAGCAAGCTGTCCCGCTATCTCGCCCAAGCCCAGGCTGGCGAGGATATTATCGTTACCTCCCACAAAAAAATTGTCGCCCATATCAAGGGCGTTCCGCGTGTGGAAGATGCTGCGATCCAGCACCTGCTTGATGCCGGGCTGATGACCTGGAACGGCAAAAAAGCACGGGGCGGCAAGGCGCGCACCAAGATCAGCGGCAAAACGATGGCCGAGATGGTGCTTGAGGATCGCGGATGATTGTCTATTTCGACACCTCCGCGCTGTTTAAACTTTTCGTATTGGAAGCCGGAAGCGTGGAAGTGAATGCAGTACGGCGGAAAGCGGCCATGTCCGCCACCGTGCTGGTCACCTATGCCGAAGTGCAGGCTGCTTTTGCAAGACGCATCCGCGAACAACCGGCGATTGCTCCCAGCTTGCGCCTGGATCAAAAAGATTTTGTCGCCGACTGGACGAACTGGGGAGTCATCGGCATGGATCAACCGCTCATGCGGCAAGCGGCCCATCTTGCGGACGCTTTTGCACTACGCGGCTACGACAGTATCCAGCTCGCCGCAGCCGCCTATACCCAGCAACAATCGCAAACCACCATCACCTTTGCCTGTTTCGACGAACGTTTGAACAAGGCGGCTTCTTTGCTTGGTATGACCGCTGTTTTCTTGTAATCCGGCAAACCCACGCTTCATTCCAGGTAATTCGCTTCTTATAGCGCCTTAACTGTCGTCCATCGGCACGCAGGCGCAGAACAGGTTACGGTCGCCATACGCGTCGTCGATGCGATTCACCGAAGGCCAGAACTTGTTGTCTTTCACATAAGGCAGCGGAAAGACCGCGGTTTCGCGGCTATATGGGCGCTGCCAGTCGGCATCGGCGCAGATGCTGTCGGACTGGGTATGCGGCGCGTGCTTGAGCGGATTGTTGTCGGCGGGCCAGACGCCATTCTCCACTTGGCGGATTTCCTCGCGGATGGAGATCATGGCGGCGATGAAACGGTCGATCTCCGCTTTGGTTTCCGATTCGGTCGGCTCGACCATCATGGTGCCAGCCACCGGGAAGCTCACCGTCGGGGCGTGGAAGCCGTAGTCCATTAGGCGCTTGGCGATGTCAATCTCGGTAATGCCGCTGTTGCCACCTGTAGCGGTTTTGATTGGACGGATGTCCAAGATGCATTCGTGGGCGACCCGACCGTTCTTGCCGAAATACAGCACCGGGTAATGTTGATTGAGGCGCGAGGCAATGTAATTGGCGTTGAGGATGGCGACCTCGCTGGCTTTTTTCATGCCGTTGGCGCCCAGCATGGCGATGTACATCCATGAGATGGTCAGGATCGAGGCTGAGCCCCAGGGCGCCGCCGAAACCGCGCTCTGACCGCGGTTGCCGCGTTCCGGGTTACCGGTAGGCTGTACCACATGGTCAGACATGAACGGCGCCAGATGGGCTTTCATGCCGATCGGCCCCATGCCCGGGCCGCCGCCGCCGTGCGGGATGGCGAAGGTTTTGTGGAGGTTCATGTGCGAGACATCGGCGCCGATGTTGGCGGGACTGGTCAGACCCACCTGGGCGTTGAGGTTGGCGCCGTCCATGTACACCTGGCCGCCGTGGCTATGCACGATGGCGCAGATTTCCTTGATCGACTCCTCGAATACGCCGTGAGTCGACGGGTAGGTAATCATCAGGCAGGCCAGCTTGGCCGCATGCTGCGTGGCTTTGGCCTGCAGATCGGCTACATCAACGTTGCCGCTGTCGTCGCAATTCACTACCACCACCGTCAAGCCGCACATCTGCGCCGTGGCCGGATTGGTGCCGTGGGCCGAGCGGGGGATCAGGCAGATATTGCGCTGGCCTTCGCCGCGCGCCGCGTGGTAACGCTGGATTGTCACCAATCCCGCATATTCGCCCTGCGCGCCAGAGTTCGGCTGCATGCAGATGGCGTCGAAGCCGGTGATGGCCTTGAGCCCGTCTTCCAGGCCGTGGATCATTTCGAGATAACCGGTCGCCTGATCGAGCGGTGCGAAGGGATGGATGCTGCTGAATTCCGGCCAGGCCAGGGGGATCATCTCGCTGGTGGCGTTGAGCTTCATGGTGCAGGAACCGAGCGAGATCATCGAATGGTCGAGCGCCAGATCCTTGTTCTGCAAACGCTTCAAGTAGCGCAGCATCTCATGTTCGGTGTGGTGGCTGTGGAACACCGGATGGCTGAGGATGGCGTCGCTACGCAGCAGCGCGGCGATGGGGCTGTGCAGAGCGGCTTCGGCATCGAGCGCGTCGATGTCCATATTTTTGCCGCAGATCAGCTTGTGCAGCGCGGCTACATCATGGCGGGTGGTTTTTTCATTCAGTGCAATGCCGATGACACCGTCGCCGACTACGCGCAAATTGAAGCCAGCGGCCAGCGCCGCACCAAGCACCGCAGCACTCTTGGCGCCGAGTTCAATGCGGATAGTATCGAAGAATTGTTTGGTCAGTACGGTAATGCCGGCCTGGCTGAGCCCTTTGGCGAGGATCGTCGTCAGGCGATGGATGCGTCCGGCGATGGCGCGCAGGCCAGCCGGGCCGTGATACACGGCATACATGCCGGCCATATTGGCGAGCAAAACCTGTGAAGTGCAGATATTGGAATTGGCCTTTTCGCGGCGGATATGCTGCTCGCGGGTTTGTAGCGCCATGCGCAGCGCCTTGTGACCACGCGCATCGACCGAGACGCCGATGATGCGTCCCGGCACCGAGCGTTTGTGCTCGTCGCGGGTGGCGAAGAAAGCCGCATGCGGGCCACCGAAACCCAGCGGCACGCCAAAGCGTTGCGACGAGCCGAGGGCGATGTCGGCGCCCATTGCGCCGGGAGACTTTAGCAGCACCAGCGCCATCAGGTCGGATGCCACCGCCACCACCGCACCTTTGGCCTTGAGCGCGGCGATGGTGGCGCTGTGGTCGATAACTTCGCCACTGTCGTTGGGGTATTGCAGCAGGGCGCCGAAGACATCGTGCCGGGCAGCGTTTTCGGCTGCACCGAAAATAAGCTCGAAGCCAAAGAAGCCGGCGCGGGTTTTCACCACGTCGATGGTCTGTGGGAAGCATGCCGCATCGACGAAGAAGGCATTGGACGTGGACTTGCTCACCCGCCGCGCCATTGCCATGGCTTCGGCGGCTGCTGTCGCTTCGTCAAGCAGCGAGGCGTTGGCGAGTTCCAGCCCTGTCAGGTCGATCACCATTTGCTGGTAGTTGAGCAGCGCTTCCAGGCGGCCTTGGGCGATCTCGGCCTGGTAGGGGGTGTAGGCGGTGTACCAGCCGGGGTTCTCCAGGACGTTCCTGACGATCACTGCGGGCGTCAGGGTGTCGGAATACCCCATGCCGATCAGCGACTTCATCACGCGATTTTTTGCCGCGATGCCCTTCAACCGCGCCAGCGCCTCATGTTCCGGCTGTGACTGGGGCAAAGGCAGCGGGGCGATCAAGCGGATGCTGGCCGGCACGGTTTGCTCGATCAACTGGTCGAGGCTGCCGGCGCCGACCGCAGCCAGCATGGCGGTGATTTCAGTTGCGCTGGGGCCGATATGGCGGGCGACGAATTCGTCGCGCTGTTCCAGTGCGGCGAGTGAAGTTGGCAAGCGTTCCAGACTATTCACTTTCGGCAACCTTGGCGTAGTCGGCGGCGCCGAGCAGGGCGTCGAGTTCCGCAATATTGTCTGGCTTGAGCTTGAACAGCCAGGCGGCGTAGGCATCCTGGTTGATGCTATCCGGGGCGTCGATGGCGGCCTGGTTAACTGCGACCACTTCGCCGGAAATCGGCGCATAGATGTCGGAAGCCGCTTTGACCGACTCGACCACCGCGCATTCTTCGCCGGCCTTGAGCTTGCGCCCGACCTCCGGCAGTTCCAGAAAGACGATGTCGCCCAGTGCTTCCTGGGCATGGTCGGAAATGCCGATGGTGACGCTACGGTCGGCTTCCAGCTTGGCCCACTCGTGGGATTTGGCGTATTTGAGGTTAGTTGGGGCGTTCATGGGGTTCTCCGATAAAAAAAATTAATCAATGACTGGCGTGTTCTTGTGTAGCATGGTGTCTCAAATGGATTGGGACTACCCGATCGGCGTTGGGCTCCTGGGACCACTCAGGGGCCCTTCGGCTTTCTGGGGGAATACTTTCAGCCCGATTCCCCATTTGCTTCCCTTGCTGTCACGGCAGAATTTTGTATCCAACACGGCGGACGCCCGGTTGCTTTGTTCCGGGCGTAATACCGACAGTCCGATAGGGCGTGCAGTTAAATCTGCGAGTTGCATCCCTTCCGAATTGGTCTTCTTGTCCGCAATAATCAAGTCAAAGGGCAACCGCTTGTGGAAGAAGTTGCTACCGTCGCGAATGCGCCGGAATTCAAGCTCAAGCTCTTTGTCTTCCTTCGCACCACGCGCTTCACATACCAAATAAGTCATCCGGTCAGTCTGCCCAACTGATATCAAGAAGCGGTAGATACGCTCCAGTCCAAATTCCATCGCAAGATGATAAGGATGTCCCGGTTTCGAGTAACGCGCCTTCAGTCCTCGCTTGTCGATCACCACCGCGATTAACTTGAACTCGGCTGCTTCGATGATGTCGGTCAGTGCGCTGAGGAATGCCTCGCGCGCCTCCTTGCCGAGCCGGGCGAATGCGCCCTTCTTTTTGCGGATATCGATCTCGTGCAACACGACCATGTCGTGACCAAAGGTAGAAAACTTGAGCAGTCGTACCGCTGGCGTCATTTTCTGTGCATAAACGTCTTTGCGAAAAATACAGAAAGACAAGACGAAGAGCGGGTATTCGAGATTGATCGATTCGAGGCTGTGATCGCCACTTTCGTCTACATAGACGATATAGTCGCTGTGGAACGTTGTCGAGGTCATGGTTGGATCGGTCATCCAAACGCATTAAACCAGGGCTTTGCCGTTGCGGACGAAAGGCGGCTTGACCACCTTGGCTTTGAGCAGCTTGCCGCGGATATCCACTTCTACAATGTCGCCAATGGTTACCGCAGCGGGCAGGCGGGCCAGGGCGATGCCCTGTTCCAGGGTCGGCGAGAAAGTGCCGCTGGTGATTTCGCCGTCGCCGTGGCTGGTCTGCACTGCCTGATGGGCGCGCAGCACGCCGCGCTCCTGCAACAGCAGGCCGCACAACTGGCGGGTCGGCTGCTGCGCCAGGAGTGCGGCTTTGCCGATGAAATCGCGTTGATCCTTCGTCGCCAGGGTCCAGGCCAGGCCGGATTCGAGCGGCGTCACAGTTTCGTCCATGTCCTGTCCATACAGGTTCATGCCGGCTTCCAGCCGCAGCGTGTCGCGGCAACCAAGGCCGCACGGCGCAATGCCGGCGGCATGCAGCCTGGCCCACACTGCTGCGGCTTGCTCGTTGGGTGCGGCGATCTCGAAGCCGTCTTCGCCGGTATAGCCGGTGCGCGCGACCAACCAGTCGCCGTCGAAGGAGGCCTGGAACGGGGTAAGTGCAGCGCTGGCGGCGCGGCTGGCAGGGTAGGCTTGCCAGAATTTTTCGCGGGCCTGCGGGCCTTGCACGGCGATCATGGCCAGATCGCGGCGCGGCGTCAGGCGGATATCGTAGTGGTCCGCTTGCACCCGCAGCCAGGCCAGGTCTTTGTCTGCGGTGCCGGCATTGACGACAATGCGATAGTGTTCCGGGCCAAAGTAATACACGATCAGGTCGTCGATCACACCACCATCCTCGCGCAGCAGGCAGGAGTAGAGCGCCTTGCCGGGCAGCGTCAGCTTGGCGACATCGTTAGCCAGCAGATGGCGCAGATAGGCTTGCGATCCGGGGCCGTTGAGATCGATGCCGAGCATGTGGGAAACGTCGAACATGCCGGCATCGCGGCGCACCGCATGATGCTCTTCGATCTGCGAGCCGTAGTGGATCGGCATGTCCCAACCGGCGAAATCGACCAGCTTGGCGCCGAGTTGTACGTGGCTGCCGTGAAGCGCAGTGGTGAGGGGCGTTCGTTGCGAATTAGTTCCCATAATTCAAGTACCTGGCAGGTTTTTCTCAAGAAGTTTCTTAAGATAAAATCGGGTGCACAAACCTCAATGTGCACCCCATCTGTCCTTGGTACCTGAGAGATTGCGAGTTGCTCGCGTGCCCCTTCGGTGGGTAAGCTTGGCTCACCACTCTCCAGATTTGTCCTGCGTCGCCGGTTCTTTTGCCTGAGCGGTTCCGGGAATTGCGCCTTCGGCGGTGAATTTGCTCACTCTCTCCCTGCGACCGGCGGGATTATGCTTGCTTGCCGCCGCCGTGGCAAGCAAGCCAAGAAGGCCTGGATGTTAGAATCCAGCAATGAAACAGAGCATCCCGGAATTTATTGACCTGCGCGGCTTGCGCACCCATGTACGGATTTGGGGGCCGACTGACGCGCCACAGCTATTCCTGCTGCATGGCTGGATGGATGTCTCGGCGACTTTTCAGTTTCTGGTCGATGGCCTGGCCCGCGACTGGCGGGTAATCGCTCCTGATTGGCGCGGTTTCGGCGATACGCAGTGGTGCAACCACAGCTACTGGTTTCCCGATTACCTCGCCGATCTCGATGCGCTGCTCGCCCATTATTCGCCGGATGCTCCAGCGCGCTTGATCGGCCATAGCCTGGGCGGCAATGTCGTCTGCCTGTATGCCGGCATCCGGCCTGAACGTGTCGCCAGCCTGGTTTCCCTGGAGGGCTTCGGTCTGCATGCCAGCGATTCTGCTGAAGCGCCTGGGCGTTACGCCAAATGGCTGGACCTGGTGCGCAGCGGCCCCAGCTTCAATCGCTATGCCGGCTACGCCGAGCTGGCCGCCCGCTTGCAGCGCGGTAATCCGCGCTTGACCACTGATCAGGCGGCTTTCCTGGGCGAACATCTTGGCCGTGAAAACCACGACAAGCAGGTAGTGGTCGCAGCCGACCCTTACCACAAGCTGCCCAACCCGGTACTGTATCGCCTGGAAGACGCCAAGGCGTGCTGGCGCAAAATTATCGCGCCGGTGCTATGGGTGGCGGCAAGAGATTCCTTCGTGATGAAAGCCTATGCCGGCGAGGCCGGCGAAGCCGATTACCGTGATCGCATCGCCTGCTTCAATGATATCCGCACGGCCATGCTGGAAGACGCCGGTCACAATATGCACCACGACCAGCCGCAACAACTGGCGCAGTTGATCGAGGAGTTCCTGACGTGAACGCAGATGCCTGCAACGCCGACTTGCATTGCCATTCGACCTTTTCGGACGGTTTGTTGACGCCGGCGGAACTGGTGCGCCGCGCCCATGCCAACGGCGTCGATCTGCTGGCGCTGACCGATCACGATGAGGTTGGCGGCCTGGCCGAGGCGCGTGCAGTCGCGGACGAACTCGGCTTGAAATTTATCAATGGCGTGGAGATTTCCGTCTCCTGGGGCGACGACACCACGCTGCACATCATTGCACTCAACATCGACCCCGGCCATCCCGATTTACTGGCCGGCCTGGCGCAGGTGCGCAGCGGCCGTGACGCGCGGGCGATGCAGATGTCGGAGGAACTCGACAAGGTCGGCATCCACGGCGCTCACCAAGGCGCATTACGTTATGTGGGTAATCCGGCGCTGGTGAGTCGTTCGCACTTCGCCCGTTATATCGTCGAGATGGGACATGCCAAGGATGTCAAAACGGTTTTCGAGCACTGGCTGGCCAAGGGCAAGCCGGGCTATGTCGCCCATTCGTGGGCCACGCTGGCGCAGGCTTTGGGCTGGATACGCGCTGCCGGAGGTGTGGCGGTACTGGCGCATCCAGGCCGTTATCGCCTCAGCAACAAGGAACTGCGCCGGCTGCTGACCGAGTTTCGTGCGCTGGGCGGGGAGGGGATCGAAGTGCTGTCCGGTTCTCACAGCGACGAAGACACCCGGGAATTCGCCCGTTACGCTCGTGAATTCGGCTTTCTCGCGTCGCGCGCCTCGGATTTTCACGGCCCCGGCGAGAGCCGTATCGACCTCGGCAAGCTCCCGCAACTGCCCGATGATCTGACGCCGGTATGGCGAAAACTACTGTAACCCATGGCCCAGTTTTTCACGCTGCACCCCGAGCATCCGCAACCGCGTCTTATCAAGCAGGCCGCAGAAATCATCCGCAACGGCGGCTTGGCGGCGTTACCCACCGATTCCGCCTATGCCTTGGTGGGGCATCTTGGCGACGCCGCATTGCTGGATCGCATCCGCAGCATCCGCGAGGTGGACGAGCGTCATCATTTCACCCTGATGTGCCGCGACCTTTCTGAAATCGCCACCTATGCGCGTGTCGACAATGCGCAGTTTCGCCTGCTCAAGGCAACCACGCCGGGCAGCTACACATTCATTCTTGAAGGCACCCGCGAGCTGCCGCGCCGCGTGCTGCACCCCAAGCGCAAGACCATCGGCCTGCGCATCCCCGGCCATGTACTGGTACAGGCCTTGCTGGCCGAGATCGACCAGCCCTTGCTGACGTCGACCCTGATCCTGCCTGGCGCCGACGCGCCGCTCGCAGAGGCGCAGGAGATCCGCGAGCACCTGGAAAAGCGGCTTGATCTGGTGGTCGATGCCGGCCCTTGCGGCAGCGAAATGACCACTGTGGTCAACCTGACCGGCGGGACCCCGGAACTGGTGCGTGCCGGACGCGGCTCGCTAGCGCCGTTCGGCTTTGAATAGCCGCTCTGGTAGAATCCACACATCCTCATGGAAAACCTGATCCAGACACTGGCGATTTGGGCTTTGCCGGTGATCTTCGCCATTACCCTGCACGAAGCCGCCCACGGCTATGTGGCGCGCTATTTTGGCGACGCGACGGCCTGGCAACTGGGACGGGTCAGCCTGAATCCGCTGCGCCATATCGATCCGGTCGGCACGATACTGGTCCCGGTACTGATCCTGGCCAGCAGTACCCTGCTCACCGGGGGCGGGATATTGTTCGGTTGGGCCAAGCCGGTGCCGGTTAACTTCGGTCGCTTGGGCAATCCAAAAAAAGATATGTTGTGGGTGGCGCTGGCCGGTCCCGGCGCCAACTTTGTCATGGCGTTGGGCTGGGCGTTGTTGTTGAAACTGGCAACCCTGATGCCGGATAGTGCGTTCGCCTTGCCGATGGCGGAAATGGGCAAAGCCGGTATCAGTATCAATGCCGCCTTGATGGTGCTGAATCTGCTGCCGATCCCGCCGCTGGACGGTGGCCGCATTGCAGTCAGCTTGTTGCCGCAGCGCGCGGCCTGGCGTTTCGCCCGGCTTGAGCCGTATGGTTTTGTGATATTGCTGTTGCTGCTATTTACCGGAATACTTGGCGCCATCCTCGGGCCGCTGATTTCCGGTTTTATTCACATGATTCTGATTGTCTTCGGGTTCTGAAGCCAGTAAATGCTTATGTGCACTTATGTACGCTGAAAAAGTTCTTTCCGGCATGCGCCCAACGGGCCGGATGCATCTGGGCCATTACCACGGAGTTCTGAAGAACTGGATCCGGCTCCAGCAGGAGTACCCCTGCCTGTTTTTCGTCGCCGACTGGCACGCGCTGACCACCAATTACGACGAGACGGCCAGCATCGCCGAGAGCGGTTGGGAAATGATTGTTGACTGGCTCGCTGCCGGCGTCGACCCTTCGCAGGCTACCTTGTTCATCCAGTCGCGCGTGCCGGAGCATGCCGAATTGCATCTGATGCTGTCGATGATGACACCCCTGGGCTGGCTCGAACGGGTGCCGACCTACAAGGATCAGATGGAGAAGCTGGCGCACAAGGATCTCGCCACTTACGGCTTCCTCGGCTATCCGCTGTTGCAGGCCGCCGATATCCTGATTTACCGCGCCGACAAGGTGCCGGTGGGCGAAGATCAGGTGCCGCACATCGAGTTCACCCGCGAGGTGGCCCGGCGCTTCAATCATCTCTATGGGCGTGAACCCGGCTTCGAGGACAAGGCCAAGCTGGCGGTGAAAAAGCTCGGCAGCAAGCGCGCCAAGTTGTACGGCGAATTGCGCACCCGTTTTCAGGAACGCGGCGAGGAAGATGCACTGGAGCAGGCGCATGCCCTGCTTGACGAGGCGCAAAGCCTCTCGCATGGCGACCGCGAACGGTTGTTCGGCTACCTCGAAGGCAGCGGCAAGATGATCCTGGTGGAACCCGAGGCGCTGCTGACCGAGGCCGCGCGCATGCCTGGCCTGGACGGCCAGAAAATGTCCAAGTCTTACGGCAATACAATTTCCCTGCGCGAGGATGCCGGCAGCGTCACCAAAAAAATCAGCACCATGCAGACCGACCCGCAGCGCGTGCGGCGCAGCGATCCTGGCGATCCGGCAAAATGCCCGGTCTGGCAACTGCATGTCATTTACTCCAGTGACGAGGTCAGGCAGTGGGTGCAGAAGGGCTGCAAGAGCGCCGGTATCGGCTGCCTGGAATGCAAGCAACCGTTGATTGCGGCGGTTTTGAAAGAGCAGGAGCCGATGCACGAACGTGCGCAGATTTACCTCGATGATCCGCAACTGGTGCGCAACATCATTGCCGACGGCTGCGAAAAGGCGCGCAAACTGGCGCAGGAAACCATGCGCGACGTGCGCGAGGCGATGGGGCTGGATTACACATGAGCGTTGAGTTGGTTACCGCCGCGCCGCCGCATCATCCCAAGGTGTATGGCGAGTTCATGCTCGAAATGCCGAGGGATTTATATATTCCGCCGGATGCGCTGGAGGTCATACTCGAATCCTTCGAAGGACCGCTCGATCTGTTGCTCTACCTGATACGCAAAGCCAATATCAGCGTGCTCGACATTCCCATGGCGCCGCTGACTTTGCAGTATTTGGGCTATGTCGAAGCAATGCGCAAGCGTAATCTCGAATTGGCCGCAGAATACCTGCTGATGGCGGCGATGCTGATCGAAATCAAGTCACGCATGCTGTTGCCGCGACCGCCCAGGGCGGAGAACGGCGAGCCGGAGGATCCGCGCGCCGAGCTGGTGCGGCGTCTGCTGGAATACGAACAGATGAAAGCCGCCGCCGCCAAGCTCGATGCGCTGCCGCAAGTAGAGCGCGACTACGAGTGGGTGACGGTGTGGATCGCCGACAAGGTGGCGGAGCGCCAGCCCGAGGTCAGTCTGCGCGATCTGCAAAACGCCTGGCTGGGGCTGATGCAACAGGCGCGCATCATGCAGCACCATAAAATCAAGCGCGAGGAGCTTTCCGTGCGTGAACACATGAGCCTGATATTGCGCCGCTTGCAGGGCGGCGCTTTTGTTTCCTTCGACCGGTTGTTTGAGAGCGGGGCCGGCATCCACAGTCTCCCCGGCCTGGTGGTCAGCTTTCTCGCCATGCTGGAACTGGTGCGCGAACGGCTGGTCGAGATTACCCAGAGCGAAGCTCTTGCTCCTATTTATGTGAAATTGTCCGATGCCAACACTGTACACTCCTGACGATTACAAACGTGTGCTGGAAGCCGCGCTGCTGACCGCCTCCGAACCGTTGCCTTTGGCCGAATTGAAACGGCTGTTCGACGACAGTTTTGACGACGACACTTTGCGCACCCTGCTGGCTGACCTGCGCGGCGACTGGTCGCAGCGCGGCGTGGAGCTGGCGCAGTTGGCCAGCGGCTGGCGTTTTCAGACCCGTCCCGAAATTCAGCCTTACCTGGATCGGCTGAAGAACGAGAAGGCCCCAAAATATTCCCGTGCAGTCATGGAAACCCTCGCCATCATTGCCTACCGCCAGCCCGTGACGCGCGGCGACATCGAGGAAATCCGCGGTGTCGCGGTATCGCCGAACATCCTCAAGACGCTGGAAGCGCGCGACTGGATCGACGCCGTCGGCCATCGGGATGCGCCGGGCCGTCCGGCGCTGTACGCCACCACCAGAAAATTTCTCGACGACCTGGGCCTGCGCAGCCTGGCCGAGTTGCCGCCATTGACAGATGTCGAGCGGATCATGGAAACAACCGATGCCGCCACCCCGCAAACCTAGCCGCCCGGCCAAAGTCAATACACCGTTTCGAAAACCGGCTGGAGCACCCAAGCGGGCGCACCCGGTCGACGCAAAGCAAGAGAGCCGGCACACCGCGTCAGCTGGCAGTGCGGCCCGCCAGCCGGGCAGCGTCAGGCCGGCTCGACGCGGGGCGCCGTTACCAACAGTCGATACGGCATCCGCCAAGCTGCATAAAGTGCTGGCTGACGCAGGTTATGGTTCGCGGCGCGAACTTGAAGAATGGATACAGGCTGGCCGCGTCAGCGTCAATGGCGAACCGGCGCATATCGGTCAGCGCATCGGAGCGGGGGACAAGATCCGCGTCAATGGCAAGCTGGTGCACCTGCGCCTGGCGGCAGAGCGCCGGCAGCGCGTTTTGCTGTACCACAAACCCGAAGGTGAAATTGTTTCGCGTGACGACCCGCAAGGACGTCCCAGCGTCTTCGACAAACTGCCGAAGATGCGCGGAGGGCGCTGGATTGCCGTGGGCCGGCTGGATTTCAACTCCTGCGGCCTGCTGCTGTTCACCAATGATGGCGTCCTGGCCGAGCGGATGATGCATCCGCGCAGCGACATCGAGCGCGAGTATGCGGTGCGGGTGGTCGGTGAATTGTCAATCACCGCAAGACAGCAATTGACTGCCGGTATCGAACTGGAAGACGGCCCGGCGCGTTTCGGGCGCTTGCTGGATGGCGGCGGCGAAGGCGCCAACCGCTGGTATCGGGTGACCATCTCCGAGGGGCGCAACCGCGAAGTGCGGCGCATGTTTGAGGCGGTCGGGGTGACGGTCAGCCGCCTGATGCGGGTGCGCTACGGACCTGTCCAAATGCCGCCGCGCCTGAAGCGGGGGATGGTACTGGAGCTGGAAGCAGCCGACGTCGCTGCATTGCTGAAGCAGTTACCGGCAGCGGCGAGCACTCCGCTAATGGCAAAAAACCCAGAAAAATCCGAGGAATGAGTTGCTTCGGAAGGGCGCCTCTTATATAATCCTGCTGTTTTGCGGAGTGTCGGGTTGCCAGGCTCAATTAGGTTTAATGAGGTTTAATTGGGGCTGAACAATTTGATACGCCGACATTTTCCGGTTTTCCGGCGTGCGGTCAGGTATTCAAGCCATGCGCGACGAGAGGACACAAGAGGATGGGCGTTTCGCCCATTTTTTATTTGGTGCGGCGTTGGCGTGCAGTATGCAACTGGCTGAACTGATCGAACAGGCAGTAACCGGGTTGGGCTATGAGCTCGTGGATTTCGAGACCAGTCCCCGCGCCCGGTTGTTGCGGGTTTTCATCGACGCTCCGCAGGGCGTGAACATCGATGACTGCGCCGGGGTCAGCCAGCATTTGTCGCGCTTGTTCGTCGTCGAAAACGTCGATTACGACCGCCTCGAAGTCTCTTCGCCGGGGCTCGACCGGCCGCTTAAAAAAGCGGTTGATTTTGAGCGATTCAGCGGGCAATCGGCGCAATTGCGGATGCGTCTGCCGGTCAATGGACAACGTAACTTCAGCGGCACTTTAGCTGGTGTGAAGGACGGCGTGCTGACATTGCAGGGCGCGGCAGCAATTTATGAGCTGCCGTTGGAGCAGATCGAAAAGGCGCGGCTGGCGCCGAAGTTTTAATGAAATTCGAAAGAGATTGCGGGAGAGTGCAAGATGAGTCGAGAATTGCTGCTGTTGGTGGATGCTCTGTCGCGCGAGAAAAACGTGCAGAAGGATATTGTCTTCGCCGCCCTTGAGATGGCGTTAGCCTCGGCTACCAAGAAAAAAACCAACGAAGAAGCCGACGTGCGCGTCGAAGTCGACCGTGAAACAGGCAGTTTTGAAGCCTTTCGCCGCTGGCTGGTGGTGGAAGATGATCTGCTGGAAAATCCGGAGCAGCAGATCGGCCTGTCCGATGCCCGCGCACAGATCCCCGATATCGCCCTGGATGACTACATCGAGGAAACCCTCGAACCGGTGGATTTCGGGCGTATCGGCGCCCAGGCGGCCAAGCAGGTGATCTTGCAGAAGATCCGCGACGCTGAACGCGAGCAAATCCTCAACGATTTTCTGGAGCGCAAGGAACATCTGGTCACAGGCACCGTCAAGCGCATGGAGCGTGGCAACGCCATCATTGAAGCGGGCCGTATCGAGGCGGCGCTGCCGCGCGACCAGATGATCCCGCGTGAAAACCTGCGCCCCGGCGACCGCGTGCGGGCCTGGCTGATGAAGATCGACCGTACCGCCCGCGGCCCGCAACTGATTCTGTCGCGCACCGCGCCGGAATTCATCATGAAGCTGTTCGAGCTGGAAGTCCCGGAAATCGAGGACGGCCTGCTGGAAATCAAATCCGCCGCGCGCGACCCCGGTATTCGCGCCAAGATTGCGGTTAAATCCAACGATCCGCGGGTCGACCCGATCGGCACCTGCGTTGGCATGCGCGGCTCGCGCGTGACCGCCGTAACCAACGAACTGGCTGGCGAACGTGTGGATATTATTCTCTGGTCAGCCGACCCTGCGCAATTTGTGATTGGCGCGCTGGCGCCGGCTGAAGTCTCAAGCATCATGGTCGACGAAGAACGGCATGCGATGGACGTCGTAGTCAGTGAAGACAACCTGGCAATTGCCATCGGTCGTGGCGGGCAGAATGTGCGCCTGGCGTCCGAGCTGACCGGCTGGACCATCAATCTGATGACGGTCGAACAGTCGCAGGAAAAATCGGAACAGGAACAAGGCGTGATCCGGCAGTTGTTCATGGAAAAGCTCGACGTCGACCAGGAAGTCGCCGACATCCTGATCGAGGAAGGTTTTTCGACGCTGGAGGAGGTTGCCTACGTGCCGCTTACCGAAATGCTGGAGATTGCCTCCTTCGATGAAGCCACCGTCAATGAGCTGCGTGACCGCGCACGAAATGTGCTGCTGACCGAGGCGATTGTGGACGAGGAGCAACTGGAAAATGTAGCAGACGATTTGCTCGAACTCGATGGCATGGACAAGCCGCTGGCCGCCAAACTGGCGCGCGGCGCAGTTCTTACCCGGGATGACCTGGCCGATTTGGCCACGGATGAACTGGTGGAACTCGCCGGTATCAGCGAAGACCGGGCCAAGAGCCTGATTACCACGGCGCGCGCGCACTGGTTTGCAGCAGAATAATTGCAGGGGGCCTGTTATGGCACAGATGGACGTTGCACAATTTGCCAGCGAGCTGAAAATGCCCGCAACTGCTTTGCTGGAGCAGTTGCACAAGGCTGGCGTGAAGAAAAAAGCAGCCAATGACAGCTTGACCGAACAGGACAAGGCCAAACTGCTCGAGTACTTGCGCAAGTCTCACGGCGAGACGGAGTCCAAGGCCAAGATCACCCTGACGCGCAAGAAGACTTCCGAAATCAAGGCCGCCGACGCCAGCGGCAAGGCGCGCACCATTCAGGTTGAGGTACGCAAAAAACGTGTACTGGTCCGGCGCGATACACCTGAATCCGCAGCAGAGACGCCTGTCGTGGCAGAACCGGTGGCTGCAGCGGTAGCCGCAGTCAAGGCGCCGGCCCAGCCCGAGCCTGTGAAGCTGGCAGAGATCGTTGCCGTCCCGCCCCCAGTGCCAGAACCTGAGGCGGCGCCGGATGTTTCGTCCATTGTTGCAGCCACAGTTGCAGCTACCGCTGCGCCCGTCGTGCCGGATACTACGACTGCCAAGCCCGCAGGCAAAACCAAGGTTGCATCCGGGCGTGCCGTCCGCCATGTCATCGGCGCGGAGCAGACCGAGTTGCGCCAGAAAGAAGCGCAGCGGCATTCAGAGTTGATTGCACGACAGGCCGCTGAGTTTAAGCAGAAGCAGGAGCGGGCGCGTGTCGGCGCCGAACAGCGTCTTAACGGGCAGCAAGCCAGCGCAGATGCTGTGCGCATACAAGCCGAGACACCCGCCGCTGTGCCGAAGATCGGCCCGGCAGCGGGCGTCTCCGGTACGCTGCACAAGCCGACTGTCAAGCCCGAGGACAAGAAAGCCGTCAAAAAACCGCTCAGCAGCACCTGGAAAGACGATGCCGCCAAGAAGCGCGGCATCAAGACGCGCGGCGATACCGGCCCCAGCGGCTGGCGTGGCGGGCCGGGTGGCGCCAGGAACAGGGGAGCGCGTCATGGCGGACGCGCGGAAGAAGTAAATGTCGCGCAGGAGCCGGCCGAGCTGATCGTGCGGGATGTGCATGTCCCCGAGACGATTTCCGTCGCCGATCTGGCGCACAAGATGTCGGTCAAGGCCACTGAAGTGATCAAGACCCTGATGAAGATGGGTTCCATGGTCACCATCAACCAGGTGCTGGATCAGGAAACGGCAATGATCATTGTCGAGGAAATGGGTCACAAACCGTTTGCCGCCAAGCTGGACGATCCCGATGCTTTCCTCGAGGAGGACACGGTTGGCGCCAAGGAATATGTCATGACGACGCGGGCGCCGGTGGTCACGGTGATGGGACACGTTGACCACGGCAAGACCTCGTTGCTCGATTACATCCGCCAGGCGCGCGTCGCTCACGGCGAGGCGGGCGGCATTACCCAGCATATCGGCGCATACCACGTCGAAACCCCGCGCGGCATGGTTACCTTCCTGGATACGCCAGGACACGAAGCATTTACCGCGATGCGCGCACGCGGCGCCAAGGCCACCGACATCGTGATCCTGGTGGTCGCCGCCGACGACGGCGTGATGCCGCAGACCAAGGAGGCGATTGCCCATGCCAAGGCCGCCAATGTTCCCCTGGTGGTGGCAGTGAACAAAATCGACAAGCCCGACGCCAATCCGGATCGCGTCCGGCAGGAACTGGTTGCCGAGAGCGTGATTCCGGAAGAGTTCGGCGGCGATACGCCTTTCGTGCATGTCTCAGCGAAGACCGGCGCGGGAATCGACGAATTGCTCGAGCGCGTGCTGTTGCAGGCCGAAGTGCTGGAGCTAACGGCGGCAAAGGATGCGCCCGCCAAAGGCCTGGTGATCGAGGCTCGTCTCGACAAGGGCAAAGGCCCGGTGGCGACCATCCTGGTGCAATCCGGCACGCTGCGGCGCGGCGATGCGCTGCTGGTGGGGGCGGTGTTCGGCAAGGTACGGGCCATGCTGGACGAGAACGGCAAGCCGGTGGAAGAAGCCGGCCCGTCGATTCCGGTGGAGATACAAGGTCTCACCGATGTGCCAGGCGCCGGCGACGAAGCCATGGTACTGGGCGACGAGCGCCGGGCGCGCGAAATCGCGCTGTTCCGCCAGGGCAAGTTCCGCGATGTGAAGCTGGCCAAGCAGCAGGCGGCCAAGCTGGAAAACATGTTCGAGAACATGGGACAGAACGAAGCCACCCAACTGGCGCTGATCGTCAAGACCGACGTGCAGGGCTCTCAGGAAGCATTGGTGCATGCGTTGAACAAGCTGTCGACCGACGAAGTCAAGGTCAACGTGATTCATGCCGCAGTGGGCGGCATCAGTGAATCGGATGTGAATCTGGCGGCGGCTTCCAAGGGCGTCATCATCGGCTTCAACGCCCGTGCGGATGCCCAGTCGCGCAAGCTGGCCGAAAGTCTCGGCGTGGATATCCGCTACTACAACATCATTTACGATGCGGTGGACGAGATCAAGGCGGCAATGTCGGGCATGCTGTCGCCGGAGAAGCGCGAGCAGGTGATCGGCCTGGTCGAGGTGCGCCAGGTGTTCCGTATTTCCAAGATCGGTACCGTGGCTGGCTGCATGGTGCTCGACGGACTTGTCAGGCGCGGCGCCAGAGTGCGCGTGCTGCGTGGCGGCGAGGTGGTACACAGTGGCGAACTGGATTCGTTGAAGCGCTTCAAGGACGACGCCAAGGAAGTCAAGAACGGCTTTGAATGCGGCCTTTCGCTGAAAAATTTCAACGACATCAACGAAGGCGACCAGCTTGAAGTGTTCGAGATACAGGAAATCGCGCGGACGCTTTAGAGCCTGTTCCCGCTCATCGTTCCATGAAAACCTTCTCCCGCGTCAGTCGAGTTGCCGAACAGATACGGCGCGAACTTGCCGAGTTGATTCAACTGGAACTCAAGGATCCGCGCGTCAGCCTGGTAACCCTGACTGATGTCGAGGTGACCGCCGACTACGCGCACGCCAAAGTGTTCTATACCTCGCTGGCGGGCGCCGAACATCTGGAGGGAATTGCGGTGGGCCTCAAGCGCGCCAGCAGTTTTCTGCGCCGCGAACTGGCTAAGCGCATCAGTATTCATCATCTTCCGGAATTGCATTTTGTCTATGACGCCTCGGTCGAACGGGGAACTTATCTGTCCCAGTTAATCGACCAGGCCGTCCATTCCAGCAGTGACGAGCCGCAAAAATAAACAGCAGCCGATGACCAGGTGAATGCCCCGCGTCGCCCACCGAGACGTTCTGTTGACGGCGTATTGCTGCTCGACAAGCCGCGCGGCCTGACTTCCAATGCTGCCCTGCAAGCCGCGCGACGCCTCTACAACGCCGCCAAGGCGGGCCATACCGGCACGCTTGATCCGCTCGCCACCGGCTTGTTGCCGCTATGCTTCGGCGAAGCGACCAAATTCGCCGGTGAATTACTCGAAGCCGACAAGGCTTACGCAGCGACAATCCGCCTCGGCATCACCACTGATAGCGCCGATGCCGAAGGCCAGGTGCTTGTCACCCGCCCGGTGCAGGTCACGCAACAGCAAGTGGAAGCGGTGCTGCGCCGTTTTTGCGGCGAGATCATGCAGGTGCCGCCCATGCATTCGGCCTTGAAGCGTGACGGCAAGCCTTTCTACGAGTATGCCCGGCAAGGCGTAACACTGGAGCGCATGCCGCGCCGGGTAAGCATCCATGTCATCGAACTGCGGGATATGCTCGGTGACGAGCTGCACCTGAGCGTGGATTGCAGCAAAGGAACCTATATACGCACCCTGGCCGAAGATATCGGCGAAGCGCTTGGCTGCGGCGCGCATCTTTCGGCACTGCGGCGTACCCGCATCGGTAGCTTGCAAGTCAGTCAGGCGGTAACTTTGGCCAAGCTGGAAACCATGGCCGGCGAAGAGCGGGATGCGCTATTGTCGCCAACCGATGCGTTGCTGGGTAGTTTGCCGTGCGCCGAACTCGATGACGCCGACGCGCACCGCCTTTGTCAAGGCCAGGCAGTGCGCTGGAACGGCCCGGCGGGGCGCTGGCGGGCTTATGCGGGCAAGGCTTTCCTTGGCCTGTGCGAACTTGGTGCGGACGGCTGGCTCAGTCCGCGCCGGCTGATAGTCACTACCAGCCAAAATAGCGGCGCAAATGCTTGAGTCGGCAACCGATCTCCGGCTATAATCGCTTATTTTCAAAGACTCTTAAAGAGAAACCCGATGGCAATTTCTACCGTAGAAAAAGCAAAAATTGTTGGCGACTTTCAGCGTGCTCAAGGCGATACCGGTTCGCCGGAAGTGCAAATTGCGTTGCTGACGGCGCGTATCAATGGCCTGACCGGCCACTTCAAAACCAATGTCAAGGATCACCACTCGCGGCGCGGCTTGCTGATGATGGTGAACCAGCGCCGCAAGCTGCTCGATTACCTGAAGGGCAAAAATGCCGAAGGTTACCGCGCGCTCATCGGTCGTCTGGGTTTGCGTAAATAGTCGAATTGAACACGCCGGCGCCGACCAGATAATGGCTGCGCCGGCTTTGTCGTTTTTGGGACTGTGGGCGATGATCTTTCGGTCGCGCCAGACGCCTGTGCAGATATGATGAAAGGATTTCACTTGCTTAACCTTAACCTTACCCCGATCAAAAAAAGCTTCTCCTACGGCGCTCATAACGTCACCCTGGAAACCGGCGAAATCGCACGCCAGGCTGGCGGCGCGGTGCTGGTCTCAATGGACGATACCGTGGTGCTGGCGACAGTCGTGGGACAAACAATACCCAAGCCCGGCCAGGACTTCTTCCCTCTGACAGTCGATTACATCGAAAAAGTGTACGCCGCAGGACGCATTCCCGGCGGCTTCTTCAAACGCGAAGGCCGCCCTTCTGAAAAAGAGACACTGACTTCCCGCCTGATTGATCGTCCGATACGTCCCTTGTTTCCCGAAGGCTTCACCAACGAAGTGCAGATCGTCGTCACGGTCATGTCCAGCAATCCTGAAGTCGATCCCGATATTCCGGCGCTGATTGGCGCTTCGGCGGCGCTGGCGATCTCCGGCCTGCCGTTTAACGGCCCCATCGGCGCGGCGCGCGTCGGTTACATCGGCGGACAATACGTAATGTGTCCGACCCTGTCGCAGCTCAAGGAAAGCCAGCTCAACCTGGTTGTCGCCGGCACCGCTACTGCGGTACTGATGGTCGAGTCGGAAGCACAGCAGTTGTCCGAAGAAGTGATGCTCGGCGCGGTGGTGTTCGGTCACGACCAGATGCAGGCGGCGATCAAGGCCATCAACGAACTGGTGGAAGTCGCCGGCAAGCCGGAGTGGGATTGGCAGGCAGAGGCGAAAGATGAGGCTTTGATCGCCAAGGTTGCGCAAGCTGCTGAAGCCGAGTTGCGAGAGGCCTACCGCATTACCCAGAAACAGGCGCGCACCATCAAGACCCGCGAAATCACCAACAAGGTCGTCGCCGCACTGTGCGAGGGTGATAACCCCGCAGACGCCAACACCGTCAAGAACCACTTGTTCGATCTTGAAGCCAGGATCGTGCGCAACCAGATACTCAACGGCGAGCCGCGCATTGATGGCCGCGATACCCGCACCGTGCGCCCGATTGCCATCCGCAACGGCGTGCTGCCGCGTACCCACGGTTCCGTGTTATTCACTCGCGGCGAGACCCAGGCACTGGTGGTGGCCACGCTTGGCACCGGTCGTGACGAGCAGATCATCGACGCGCTACAGGGCGAATCGCGTGATCGCTTCATGCTGCATTACAATATGCCGCCCTATGCCACCGGCGAGACCGGCCGGGTCGGCACTCCCAAACGCCGCGAGATCGGCCACGGTCGCCTCGCCAAGCGCGCGTTGATTGCCGTGCTGCCGAGCCCGGAAGAGTTTGGTTACAGCATGCGCGTGGTTTCGGAAATCACTGAATCAAACGGCTCCAGCTCGATGGCATCGGTCTGTGGCGGTTCGCTGGCCCTGATGGATGCAGGGGTGCCGCTCAAGGCGCATGTGGCCGGTATCGCCATGGGCTTGATCAAGGAAGGCAACCGCTTTGCCGTGCTGACCGATATTCTCGGCGACGAGGATCACCTCGGCGACATGGACTTCAAGGTGGCCGGCACCGATAACGGCATCACTGCGCTACAGATGGACATCAAGATCCAGGGCATCACCAAAGAGATCATGCAGGTGGCGCTGGCGCAAGCCAAGGAAGCTCGCTTGCATATCCTGGGCTTGATGCACGGCTCCATGTCCGGCCACCGCGAGGAAGTCTCCACCTTCGCGCCACGCATGATTACCATGAAGATCAACCCGGAAAAAATCCGCGACGTGATCGGCAAGGGTGGCGCGGTGATCCGCGCGCTGACGGAAGAAACCGGCGCGGTCATCGACATCGCCGACGACGGCACCATCACCATCGCCTCGGTCAGCGCCGATGCCGCCCAGTCGGCGAAGAAGCGCATCGAGGACATCACCGCCGAAGTCGAAGTCGGGCGTATCTACGAAGGCACCGTGCTGCGTCTGCTGGATTTTGGCGCCATCGTCAGCCTGCTGCCGGGCAAGGACGGCTTGCTGCATATCTCGCAGATCGCCAACGAGCGCGTCAACGCCGTCGCCGACTATCTCAAGGAAGGCCAGGTGGTGAAGGTCAAGGTCATCGAGACCGACGACAAGGGCAGGGTGCGTTTGTCGATGAAAGCTGCCGCGCCCGCGTCCGCACCCGCCACGGAGCCTGTGCCTCAGTAAGCGGCTTGAGCAGAAAATAAAAAAGACGCGAGAGCGTCTTTTTTATTGTCCGGTACATCGGTAGCCGGATTATTTTGCGACCTGCTTCTCCCGCAATTCCTCCAGGGTCTTGCAGTCTATGCACATCGTCGCGGTGGGACGCGCCTCCAGACGCTTGAGGCCGATTTCCACACCGCAACTGTCGCAGTAGCCGTATTCACCGTTCTCGATGCGCCCCAGCGCCTCGTCGATCTTCTTGATAAGCTTGCGCTCGCGGTCACGGTTGCGCAATTCCAGGGCAATATCGGATTCCTGGCTGGCGCGGTCATTCGGGTCGGCAAACACCGTCGCCTCGTCCTGCATGGTGTGTACGGTACGCTCGACATCCCCCAGCAGCTCCTCCTTGAGGCTCTGGAGGATCTTGCGGAAATGCGTGTGTTGCTTGCCATTCATGTATTCCTCACCCTTCTTCGGAACATAGGGGGGGAATTGCTTGTGCTGGAAATCTTCGGCCATTGGGAAACATTCCGGACGCGGAAAAGGGAGCTTTATAAACGAAATGCGCCTGCGCCGCAAGCTATTCCATTTCCAGATCATCCGTGACTTTGTCAACTTCGCCTTGCCGTGCAATGTGCACTGTCCCACAGGGATTTCCTACGGTCATCTGCGGTTCGTTTTCGCGTCACAAATGATCTGGAAACGGAATTAAAACATTGCGCGGTTTTTAACTTGACTGGATTTGACCTGCATCGCCGGGTTGCGTAGAATGCGCGCTTCTCGGGGCGTAGCGCAGCCCGGTAGCGCGCTTGCTTTGGGAGCAAGATGTCGGAGGTTCGAATCCTCTCGCCCCGACCAGTGACCGACGGGTGCCCGTAGCTCAACTGGATAGAGCACCAGCCTTCTAAGCTGGGGGTTACAGGTTCGATTCCTGTCGGGCGCACCAGGGTTTCCGGGCGCCGTTGTGCTTCGTTGTGTTTAATTGCAACGATTCAAAGGGTTCCGCAGTACCGGTGGTGGCCGTAGCTCAGTTGGTAGAGTCCTGGATTGTGATTCCAGTTGTCGCGGGTTCGAGTCCCGTCGGCCACCCCAAAAATATTCACGTCGTGCTTGAAAAAAATCGTTGTTTGCGCTACCGTGCGAAAGCGTTAGAATCCCCCAGCCGCAATGCTTGCCAGCCTCCAGGGATGGTTCAGCCTTCGGCTCCATTTTCGAAACCAAAGGAGAAAACCCTTGAACAAGTCTGAACTCATCGAAGCTACAGCCAAAGAAGCGGACGTTTCCAAAGCAGCAGCCGGTAACGCACTCGACGCTATTATTGCAGCCATCACCAAAGCCGTGGCGAAGGGCGACACAGTGACCCTGGTCGGCTTCGGAACTTTCAGTTCCTCCAAGCGCGCCGCACGCGAAGGCAGAAATCCACAGACCGGCGCCAAGCTCAAGATTGCTGCGACCACGGTTCCCAAGTTCAAAGCCGGGGCGACCTTCAAGACTGCCGTAGCTGGAAAGAAAGCAGCCGCCAAGAAAAAGTAATTTTTCCTGCCGGAAATAACGACAAGGCTGCCGAGTGCAGCCTTGTTTATTTTGGTGCGCCCGGCAGGGCGCACTCACTTGGAGGTGAAAGTCCTCTACTCGCCCGACAAGGGGAAGAGTTAGCCGAACGGCAAGGGTGTCGCGGGTGACTGGGAATCTGGAGGAAGCTGAAGGCAAAGCGCTGGCTTGACG
>JACQAO010000099.1 GCA_016194935.1 Betaproteobacteria bacterium | reverse complement strand
GCCTTCGGCTTCCTGACTGCCCACGTTCTGGCCGCCGCGCACCGCTTTGACGGCCTCTTCCAGCGCCTGTTTCTGCACGCCGTGTTCCTTGAGCAGGCGTCCCGTCTCGCCTTTATCCGAAGCCAGAGCCAGCAGGAACATCTCCGAAGCGATGAACTGGTCGCCGGCTTTCTGTGCTTCCTTGTCGGTGAGGTTGAGCAGGTTGGAGAGATCGCGGCCAATCTGCACCTCGCCGCCATGCCCCTCGATCTTGGGCAGACGCTCCAGCGCCTTCTGCAAAGCGGGTTTCAAGGCGCCAACATTCGCGCCGGCGCGTTGCAGCAGTGAAGCGGTGCCGCCGTCTTCCTGTTGCAACAGAGCTAACAGCAGATGCTGCGGCTCGATGAATTGCTGGTCGTTGCCGACGGCGATGCTTTGTGCATCGCTGACGGCCTGTTGAAACTTGGTGGTGAATTTGTCGAAGCGCATCAGCTTCCCCGAGTGTATTGGATGTCATGCACATGGGGGCATGCGCCGCTCTTTCAAGCCCGGACGTGGCCGGCATAGGCCTCTGGCTATGGCGCTATTGGTCTGCTTCCAGGTAGGCGGCGCGCACCGCCGGATTGGCAAGCAACTCCTGCCCGTTCCCTTCGAGAACCACTTTGCCTTGCTGCAGCACCAATCCCCGATGCGCCACGCGCAGCGCGTGATGAGCATTTTGCTCCACCAGCAGGATGGTCATTCCATGATCCCGATTGAGTTCGCCGATGATATCGAAAACCCGTCTGATGTAGAGCGGCGCCAGGCCCAGCGAAGGCTCATCCAGAAGCAGCAGTTTGGGCCGCGCCATCAGCGCACGGGCAATCGCCAGCATCTGCTGCTCACCGCCGGAAAGAGTGCCTGCGCGTTGCAGCAGACGTTCTTCGAGGACAGGAAACAAGGCAAACATGCGCTCCAAATCGGGACCGAAATGCGCCGCCGGGGACATGGCGGCGCCCATCTGGAGGTTTTCCAGAACGGTCATGCGTGGAAAAATTCGCCTGCCTTCGGGTACCAGGGCAATGCCGCGGCGCGAAATCTGGTGCGCCTTCAAACCACTGATGTCTTCGCCCTCGAACACGATTCTGCCGCTGCTGAGGTGCGGAACGCCGAACAAGGTCATCATCAGCGTGGATTTTCCGGCGCCATTGGCGCCAATCAGGGTGACGATTTCGCCGCTGCGCACCACCAGATCGACCCCCTTCAAGGCATGGACGTGGCCATAGTGGGTGTGCACCCCGCTGATCTCCAGCATGTTCAAGCCCGCTGCTCCTGAAAATCTTCTTCGCCCAGATATGCTTTGACGACATGCGGATCTTTCCGGACAAGCAAGGGCGCGCCTTCCGCAATCTTGCGCCCGTAATTGAGAACCACGATATGGTCGGATATTTTCATTACCACATTCATGTCATGCTCGATCAGCAGCACACTGATGCCGCTCTCGCGCGACAACTCCAGCAGCAGGTCGTTGAGTTCGGCGGACTCGCGCGGATTAAGTCCCGCAGCAGGCTCGTCAAGACACAGCAACACCGGGTCGGCGCACATGGCGCGGCCAATCTCGACGCGCCTTTGGGTGCCGTAAGGGAGAACGCCCGCAGCGATGTTGGCAAACTCCAGCAGCTTGAGGCGCTGTAACCAGGACATGGCCTGCTCTAAAGCCTGTTTTTCCGCCAATCGATAACGCCGCAATTTGAACAGGCCAGCCAGGGAAAAGAACGACGCCGCCTGCAAAGCATTGTGTTGAGCGACGATCATGTTTTCCAGCACCGTCATTTTCGGGAACAGCCGGGTGTTCTGGAAGGTGCGCAGCACTTGCGCTTCCCGCGCGACACGATGACTCTCAAGAGTTTCCAGTCTGAGGCTGCCGCGTACCGGATGCGCCAGAACGATACTTCCGGCGCTGGGCCGGTAGAAGCCGGTAATGCAGTTGAACAAGGTGGTTTTTCCAGCGCCATTGGGGCCGATGATGGAAGTGATCTGCCGCACCGGCGCCGCAAACGACAGCTCATCGATGGCGGTAAGACCGCCGAATCGCATGCACAAGCGCTCTACCGTCAGGATGTTGGGCGGTTGTTGGCTCACGGCCTGGCCTGCATCGGCGCCGGCGCCATGATGGCGGGTTCGCGGCGTACCAGCAGCCCGCCGGGCCGCCACACCATGATCAGGATCATTGCCATGCCGAACAGCAGCATGCGGTATTCGGCAAAGTCACGGCCAATCTCGGGCAACAGCACCAGCACCAGCGAAGCCAGCACCACGCCCAACTGGCTGCCCATGCCGCCCAGCACGACGATGGCGAGGATCGTGGCGGATTCGGAAAAGACAAAACTTTCCGGTGAAATGAAGCCCTGGCGCGCCGCAAAGAACACGCCGGCCAGGCCGCCCAGCATGGCGCCCAGCGCAAAGGCCGAGAGCTTGACGGTAACAACATTGATGCCCAGCGCCTTGCAGGCAATTTCGTCCTCGCGTATTGCTTCCCAAGCGCGGCCAACCGGCAGTCTGCGCATCCGTGTAACAAACAGATTGGTCAGCAACGCCAGCAGCAGGATCAGGTAGTACAAAAAAATCACGCGCTGACCAGGCGAGTATTCAAGGCCGAAGAAGCCGGCAAAGGTCTGCACGCCATCGTCGGATGGCGCTTGAAAAGGCAGGCCAAAAAAACTCGGGCGGGGAATCGAGGCGATGCCGTTGGGTCCCCCGGAAAGCTCAGTCCAGTTCACCAGGATAATCCGGATAATTTCACCGAAGCCCAGTGTGACTATGGCCAGATAATCGCCGCGCAGACGCAAGGTCGGCCAGCCCAGCGCAAGACCAAAAAAAGCCGCCAGACCGCCTGCAACCGGCAGCGACTGCCAGAATCCCCAGCCAAACTGTGTCGATAGCAGAGCATAGGCATAGGCCCCGACAGCATAGAAAGCGACGTAGCCAAGATCGAGCAGCCCTGCCAGGCCGACGACCACATTGAGGCCCCAGCCGAGCATCACATAAATCAGCACCGTAGTAGCCGTGTCCACGACGTAGCGGTTGCCGGAAAACATCAAAGGCAGAACTAGCGCTGCGCCCAGCAGCCACCAGCCCAGCCACTTGATCAAAGGCAGCGTGCTCCGGGCGGGTATTTGCACCGTCCGCCGGGCCTCTTGAGCCTGGCGTTCGATCTTGCGCTGCGCAAATTTGTCGAGACTGAAGCGCAGTGCCAGACGCCCTAAAAAACAGGCGGCAACAAATTCCATCAGCAACGGCAGACGGGTGTGCACCACCAGCTTGTTGCCGGCATCCACCGTCGTCAAACCGATCATCGGTACGCCAAGAACCAATGCCACAAAGGCGATCCAGCCAGCATCCCGCAGGCGTTCAGCAATCGACAGCGCCTGCCGGGGAAAAATTGCGCGCATCAAACTTTCTCCACCTCAGGCCGGCCAAGCAGTCCGTTCGGCCTGAACATGAGCACCAGGATCAGGATCGAAAAGGTGGCGACATCCTTGTATTCAGCCGACAGATATGCAGCCCAGAAGGCTTCGATCAAACCGATCACCAACCCGCCCAGCATCGCTCCCGGCAGTGAGCCGATACCGCCCAGCACCGCTGCAGTGAAGGCCTTGATGCCGGCGCCGAAACCGATGTAGAAATCAATCACGCCGTAATAGACAGTCACCAAAACGCCCGCCACCGCAGCGAGCGCTGCACCGATCATGAAAGTGAGCGAGATGGTGCGGTCGACGTCTATGCCCAGCAACATCGCCATGGTGCGATCCTGTTCACAGGCACGCTGCTGGCGTCCAAAGGAGGTTTGGGTGATGAGCCAGGTGAAGACCGCCATCAGCGCCACGGTAACCATCACGATGATGATCTGCGAATAAGCCAGATGCACGTTGAAACCGTCGCGGGTGAACAGGTCGATGCCGCCGGTGATGATCGGCGGTATCGATTTGACCCGCGCACCCTGCGTTACCTGCACCATATTTTGCAGGAAGATCGACATGCCTATCGAAGAAATCAGAGGCGCCAGCCGGGTCGAACCGCGCAACGGACGATAGGCGGTGCGTTCGACGCTCCAGCCGAAAACCGAGGTAAAGGCCACTGTGACGGCCAGCACAATGAGCAATGCCAGCGGCACGGAACTGATACCCGCCGCAGCCAGCAGGGTGAAGCAGGTCACGGCGATGAATGCCGACACCATGTAGATGTCGCCGTGGGCGAAATTAATCATGCCAATAATGCCGTAGACCATGGTGTAGCCGATGGCGATCAAACCATATATCGAACCCAGCGTGAGGCCGTTGATCAATTGCTGGATGATTGACGCCATGCGAACTCCTCGAAACAGCTTGGCGCCTATCCGGATAGGCTACGCCGGATCAGCGCCATCGGCGGAAAGGGGCAATGGGGCAATGGGGCAATGGGCGAGACCGCGATGCGCCAGTAATCGCTGGCCGCAGCGGCATGCATGCATATTGCCGGAAAGCCGGAATCACGCGGCCCTGGCGGCGCGAGCCGGCCAGAGCCGCCTCAAAGGCCTATTTCACGGTGTCGTACTGGCTGCCCTTCCAGCGATAGACGACAAATGCCGGCGCCTTGGAATTTCCCTTGGCGTCGAATTCGATGTGGCCGATGACGGTGTTGAACTTGCCCGCACGCATGCTCTTCTCCAGGTCGGCGAACTTCAAACTTCCGGCCTTGGCGGCTGCCTGATCGAAAAGCTGAAAAGCCGCATAGGCGTACAGTACGTAGCCTTCCGGCTCGATCTTGGCGTCACGGAACTTCTTGACTACGGCGGCTGCGGCAGGATTCTTGCGTGCGTCCGGGCCGAAAGTAAACAACACATTGTCGGCATTGCCGCCAGCAGCAGTAACCAGATCGGCGTTGGACATCGTGTCGCCGCCCATCACAGTGAGCTTGAGGCCGGCTTGTTGAGCCTGGCGCAGAATCAGTGCAAGCTCGGCCGGGTAGCCGCCGTAAGCCATTACCTCGATCCCGGCGGATTTCATTTTTGTCACCAGACCAGAGTAGTCTTTTTCACCGGCGGTGATGGATTCGCGCATGGCCGGCGCTGCTTTCCCGGCTTGCATGGCTTTGGCAATCTCGTCAGCCAGGCCTTTGCCATAGGCGCTCTTGTCATCGACCACGGCGATCTTCTTGCCCTTGAATTTTTCCGCCAGATAAGCGCCCGCAACCTGGCCTTGCTGGTCGTCGCGGCCGGCGATGGCGAACAGGTTCTTCAGGCCGCGATCAGTCACCTTGGGGTTGGTCGAGACGGTGACCATTAGAATATTGGCCTCGTTATAGACATCGGAGGCGGGGATGGTCGACGAAGAACACCAGTGGCCGTGCATGAAGGCAATTTTCTTGTTGACCATCTGATTGGCGACCGCCACCGCCTGCTTGGGATCGCAGGCGTCATCACCGATCACCAGATCAAGTTTCTGGCCGAGTACGCCGCCCTTGGCGTTAATGTCCGCAATTGCCATTTCCGCGCCTTTGCGGATCTGGTCGCCGGAGGAAGCATATTGCCCGGACATCGGCCCGGCAATTGCGACCAGGGTGTCGGCACTGGCTACGCCGGACAGTGCGACTGAAAATGCGGCAACGCATGCGACTGCAAAAAACCTGTTATTCATTGGAAGCCTCCTCGTGTGTAGGAATGGCGATGGTACCAAATCTGTCAATTCCTGTGATTGCAAATTTCAGGGCGCAGCGCAGGCCCCAGACCCTTCCGGCGAAGAAAAGATATTCCTGCGGTTCTGGAGGATTACAGGCGGTGTCCGCTGCTGCTGTCGAAGAAATGCAGCTTACCCGGCATGGCGCGCAGCTGACGTCGCCACGGCACGCGATCCGGTTGCTGGAAGACAGCGCGGAACCAGGTTCTCGCGCCGCGCCCCGGCAACGCGGCCCGTTTCGACAACCCGATGGCGCCGACGATCTTTGAAACCCTGATCCGCCTGACCGGCGCGACCCCGGTTGACTGGCCCCGGCGGCTGGACTGCTGCGGCGACCCTCTACACGCGGACACGCGGCGAATACCCCGCTGTCGGAGCACCTCACGCAAGCCAGGATCGAATGGGCCAGCCTGCGGAGTCCCCCGGGCTATCGTGTCGTGAATCGCCGGAAACGCTGTCAGCAGGGTTGACAAACAGCCCCACATTTAGACAGGAAGCATCCCGCGACACCGTTACAAATCTGTGCTTGACACGAGAGAGCAGTAGCGGGGGCGGCGCTTGCCGCAGCCTTCTTTTTGGCTTTCGCTTTCTTCTGTTTCTTGGCCTTGGCTTTCGCGGCGGGCTGCGCTGCGGACGGTTCCTGCGCGGCCTGTCCCGCGCTTGGCGTAGCGGACGGCTTGGCGGGCGTATCGGCTGCCCAGGCAGGCGCAACGGTCAAAGCCAACAACAACAGCAACATTTTTTTCATGATTCCATTCTCCCCTGTGATTAAAAAATATCCTTGTCTGTCCGTCCAGCATCCTCACCAAGCGAATTTGAGTCTAGCATACGCCAGCCGCCCCTTGCTGAAACGCGGGACCAGCGGGTCTATTTCCGTGTACTGCGAGCTCTTGCCGCCGGCGTTACGCAGGCCGATGTCCATCGATCCGGCCCGGTTGAATTTCCAGTTCAGGCTGGCGTCCGCCTGGTTGAAGCGCTGCCGGATGTCGAGCAGCATGGGATTGAAATCGCTATCCGACGATTGCTGAATGGCATCGAGCAGGCTATGGCTCCAGCTCAGGTTCGCCGTCCATTGCGCGTCGGCCAGCCAGCGCAGGCTCAGTTGCTGCGAGCGCAAATGCTGCTCCTGAAGGGAATCCGGCGAGAGAAACTTGGGATCATTCCAGAGATGCTCATCGTCGTAAGCCAGGGTCACGTTCAGGAGGCCGGACTGCCAATGCAAGGCCAGGCGCGACTCATCAACCTGTCGTGGGGTTATTTTCTGTCCCGCAGAATAGTAGGGTTCGTCAGTCCAGCGCCGCTGCGCCTGCCCTTCCAGCAGCCAGGCGGCATCCAGTTGTTTGTCTGCGCCCAGGGCGACACCCCGCACCAGCTTGTACGTATCGCCGGGGCGTTGCAGGACGATGCCCGCCAGTGACGCGGGCGCCAGAGAGGCGTTGCCCACGGCGGCATCGTCCAGATCTTTCCATGCGGCAAAGCGCACATGCGTCGCGCTATCCGGCGCGTAAACCAGGCCCAGCTTGGGCAACCAACGCCGCAGGTAAGTGCTGAGGTCGGTGTTACCTAGACTTAAGAGCTTATTGTTCTTGCCCCAAGCCAATCCCGCCTGTAGTTGCCAATAGGGATTCAGTGCCTGTTGCCAGTTCACATAGATCTGTTGCGCGACATTGGTAAGGGCTGAACTGCCCCATGCCTGCGCATCAAGTGGCGAGCGAACCGCGCTCACGCCCCATTGCGCGGCATAACCCGCGCCGCTGCGGCGATATTGCAGTTCCACGCTGTGGGCGGCGCTGCTGTTGCGATTTATTCCATATGTGGCATTTAGTTGCGGAATGGTGTTGTTTGGCGGCGGCAGAAAATCGCTCATCCATTGCCAGTTGTCGGTTTGGCTGGTCTGCTGGCGGCTTATCAAGCCGCGCAGCTCGCTGCGATCACCCAGGTTATAGCGCAGCCCCAGGCGCGTGACGCCGCTGTTGTCTTCGAACTGGTGATACACCCCGCAATTCAACGGGTCGGCTGGGCAGTGTATTTCACCGTGCCTGGAATTGAAGGTCTGGTACGACACAAACGCCTGCATGGATAGCTTCGGCTGCCATTGCACGACGCCTTGCGCTATGCGGTTGTTGAGATTGTCGAAGGGCGCAAAACCGTCGGTCTTGAACTGCAGCCCCGCCAGGCTCAGCCCCAGTGTGCCGCTCGCCACTCCCAGACGGATTTGCTCGCCGGCGCTATTGCGGCTGCCGGTCATGGCGTCGGCTTCCAGCGCGGCAGGTCGGTTGAATAACGCGTCGTAGTTGTTATAGCTGGCCTGTTGCGCGCTGAGCGAACTGACCACGCCATGCTGCGGAACCGTTGCACCGGTCTGCCCGGCGCCGTCGCCGTAGATATCCGATGCCGATGGCAAGTTTCCCGGCCTGTCGTTGAACAGGCTTTGCAACAACAGGCTGCGCCGCGCCGATTCGCCGAAGCGCTGGCCTTGCAGCAGGTCGGCTTGGTTCCTCAAATTGGTCGCATTCTTTTCGCCGACCGGGTCGGACAAGGTGTGGAATGCGAGGCCGTCCAATCCGAGACGGCGCTGACTCTCGGCGAGATTGGCCTGCAATAATCCCTCGTCTTCCTTAAGCAAATGTTCGCCGCGATAAACCGAGCGATAGGCCGTGCGCGCTTGTGCCTGACGCAAACTTTCGCGGGCGTCCAGCGGAAGGTTGGCCTGCAATTCCGCCTGCGCCTGGTACAGCCAGGGGGTGGGGTCCTTGGGGTCGGCTTGCTGGGCGCGGCGCCAGCTCTCTCTTGCGGCCCCGGTTTGGCCAAGCTGCTGTTGCGAGCGCCCCAGATAAGTCAGTATCAATGCGTTGCCGGGATCGGCTTTGTTCGCCGCCTGCAAGTTTTTTTGCCCGGCCTGGAAGTCGCCCATCTTTATTTCCGCCAGCCCCAAACCAAATAATGCCCTGGCGTCTTTGGGATCGCGGCGCAAGGCAGTTGCAAACTCGGCTTGGGCTTGCTGGGCCTGTCCCTCTATCAAATGGGCCAGGCCGCTCACGGCGATGACATAGGGTTGCGTGGCGTCCGCTGCATACGCCTGGGCCAGCAGCGTTCTGGCCGCTTGAGCCTGGCCGAGTGTCAGCGCGAGTTCGGCCTCGCGCGCCAAGGCAATCGCCGATGGTGGCGAGTGGGCATTAAGACCGTGCATCGTTTCTCGCGCTTCCGCCAGATGCCCCGCACCTTGCAAAGCGTAAGACCGGGCCAAATCCAGCAACGTGCCGCCCCGCGTATCATCCGCGTACTTCACCGTATCCAGCGCTTGCTGTATTTGTCCCTGTTGCAGATATGCCATGGCGGCAAGCGCCTTGGCATCTGCGGCATGTCGAGGGTTGGCAAGCAAAGGCGAGAGTATTTCCAGCGCCTGCGGTGACTGATAGCCTTGCAGCAAAAAACTGGCGCGCAACAAATCGATCTCGGCCCTGGCATCCGCGCCGGGCTGCCCACCGGGTTGCCCACCGGGTTGCCGACTTTTGCCAGCCTCGTCGAGCTGTATCAGCGCATCGAGAAAGCGGCCTTCTTGCTGCGCCTGCAAGGCAGCTTGCATCGCTGGAGTGGGCTGCAACGGTTGATATTGAGTCGCCACCATAGGCAGAGTCCACAGCACGGTTCGACCTTGCCCTACGGTTTGCTCCGACGGAGAGCGGAGCGCCCCCAAAAATGCGTCTTCATCGGCTGCCCGAACCGCTTCCGTCATCAGGCTCAGTCCTGAAATACTCAACAACAGCAAAATGCGCAAATATTTCATGAGTGACGATGGGTAAAATTGGATTGTGGACTCGGGAACGGCATTTTGCGAACGCGTCTGGACGCTATTCTTAAAAAAATCACTGCCGCCGCATCAGTTTGCGACCATGAATAAGGACAGGAAATTCAAGCGCACATTGGAAAGTGTCTCCGGATTTGGTAGCCGTAGTCAACTGTTAGATTCCAGTACCGCCTCCCACAGCGACCAACAACGCCGCAGCGCGCCCAAGGCCCGGCGGCGCGGGCTACGATTCCTACTGAAATAGGGTTTTAGAGTCTGCAGCCGCTGGCGCTGTCGAAGAAGTGCAGCTTGCCCGGCATGGCGCGCAGTGCAAGCGTTGTTCCGACCGCCGGATGATTGCCATGCGGCAGGCGCGCGGTGCACGCATGCGTGCCGAGCCGGCCATGCAACAGCACGTCGGCGCCGAGTTCTTCCACCACCTCGACTTCCAGATTGAACACGCCTTCCGCAGGAGCGCATACCACCAGGTGTTCCGGCCTGACGCCCAGCGTAAGCTCCCGGCCCGCCAGCGACGCCGGCACGTCCGCGCCAAGATTCAGGAGCGGGCCATCCTTCAGGGTCAACCGGGCTTTATCATCAAGTCGGCCCGGCAGAAAATTCATCGCGGGAGAACCGATGAAACCAGCCACGAATAGCGTGGCGGGAGTGTCGTATACATCCATAGGTGCGCCGATCTGTTCGGCACGCCCCTGGTTCATCACGATCATGCGCTGCGCCAGCGTCATGGCTTCGACCTGGTCATGCGTCACGTACAGACTGGTGGTCGCCAGCCGCCGGTGCAGCTTCTGGATTTCCAGGCGCATCTGCACGCGCAACTTGGCGTCGAGGTTGGAGAGCGGTTCGTCGAACAGGAACACCGCCGGTTCGCGCACGATGGCGCGGCCCATCGCCACCCGTTGACGCTGGCCGCCGGATAATTCGCGCGGCTTGCGCGCCAGCAGCGATGAAAGTTCCAGGATACCCGCCGCCTTGTCCACCCGTGCGGCGATGTCGTCCTTGCTCATGCCGCGTATCTTCAGGCCATAAGCCATGTTGTCGAACACGCTCATGTGCGGATACAGCGCGTAGTTCTGGAACACCATGGCGATGTCGCGGTCCTTCGGTTCCAGCGCATTCACTACCCGCTCGCCGATGACGATCTCGCCGCCGCTGATGCTTTCAAGCCCCGCCACCATGCGCAGCAGCGTCGATTTGCCGCAGCCGGAAGGGCCGACCATCACCACCAATTCGCCATCGGTGATGGCAACATCAATCCCGTGGATCACCTGGTTATTGCCATAGGACTTGCGCACAGCACGCAGTTCGACTCTGCTCATATTTTTCTTTCGCTCGAATAACCTGCATTAAAAAAACGTAATTCAAGCCACAGAGGTCACAGAGGTCACAGAGATAATGCGGGTACTACACATTCCCCATGCTCACCTGATGGGTGAGGTGAGTATTGATGTGAACTGCTTGTTTTTCTCTGTGAACTCTGTGTTCTCTGTGGCTAACTGTTTTTTCCAGGGTCATTTTTCCGTTTCCACCAGCCCCTTGACGAACCAGCGCTGCATGAAAATCACCACCAGCACCGGCGGCAGCATCGCCAGCATGGCGGTGGACATCACCAGGTTCCACTCGGTGGCGGCGTCGCCGGCGGTCATCATGCGTTTGATGCCGATCACCGTGGTGTACATGTCTTCCCGGGTGGTCACCAGCAGCGGCCACAAATACTGGTTCCAGCCGTAGATAAAGAGGATTACGAACAGCGCCGCGATATTGGTGCGCGACAGCGGCAGGATAATGTCGACGAAAAAGCGCAGCGGCCCCGCGCCGTCGATGCGCGCCGCCTCGGCCAGTTCGTCGGGAATGGTGAGGAAGAACTGGCGGAACAGGAAAGTGGCCGTGGCCGAGGCGATCAAGGGCAGCGTCAGGCCGGTGTAGCTGTCGAGCAGGCCGAGGTCAGCAACTACTTTGTAGGTGGGCATGATACGAACTTCCACCGGCAGCATCAGGGTGAGAAAGATCATCCAGAAAAACCATTGCCGCAAGGGGAAGCGGAAATACACGATGGCGAAGGCCGACAGCAGCGAAATGGCAATCTTGCCGATGGCAATCGCCAACGCCATGACCAGGCTGTTGAGCATCATCCGTCCCACCGGCGCGGCGGATTCGTTGCCTGAGCCGCTCGTCAGCACCTGCGTGTAGTTGTCGATCAGGTGTCCGCCCGGCAGCAGCGACATCGGCGCCTGCGCCACCGCCTCCGCAGTCTGGGTGGAGGCGATGAAAGTCAGGTAGACGGGGAACGACACCACCAGCACGCCCAGAATCAGCATCAGGTGACAAAAGGCATCCAGCCAGGGACGACGCTCGACCATCAGTAATGCACCTTTTTCTCGACGAACTTGAACTGGATCACGGTCAGCGCTATGACAATCGCCATCAGGATCACCGACTGGGCCGCCGATCCGCCCAGATCAAGGCCGCGGAAGCCGTCGTTGAACACCTTGAAGACCAGGATTTCGGTAGCCTTGGCAGGCCCGCCCTGGGTGGATGCATCGATGATGGCGAAGGTGTCGAAAAACGCATACACCACGTTCACCACCAGCAGGAAGAACAACGTCGGCGACAGCAGCGGCAGGATGATGCCGGCGAAGCGCCGCAGCGGCCCTGCGCCGTCAATCGCCGCAGCCTCAATCAAGGATTTCGGAATGGCCTGCAGGCCGGCCAGGAAGAACAGGAAGTTATAGCTGATCTGCTTCCACACCGCCGCGCCGATCACCAGCCACAGCGCCTGATCGCCGCGCAGCAGGTGGTTCCAGTCATAGCCGAACCAATGCTTCAATGACCAGGCGATGATGCCAATCGAGGGAGAGAACATGAACAGCCAGAGCACCGCCGCCACCGCCGGCGCCACGGCGTAGGGCCAGATCAGCATGGTCTTGTAGAACGCGCTGCCCTTCACCACCCGATCCGCCATCACCGCCAGCAGCAAGGCGATGCTGATGCCGAAAAACGCCACCGCGATGCTGAATACCGCCGTGACGCGAAAGGATTTCAGATAATAGGGATCATGGAAAAGATCGGCGAAATTCGCCAGCCCGACGAACTCGACGCTGCTGCCGAAAGCATCCTGAATCAGCAGGGACTGCCACAACGCCTGGACTGCCGGCCAGATAAAGAACACCAGGGTAATCAATATCTGCGGCGCCACCAGGGCATAGGGCAGCCACAGCGAACGAAAGCGGGCGCGTTTTTCCACTGCGGGAAACTATCGGGCGAAGACGATGTGCTGGACGAAAAAACGGACGCGGCGGCTTACTGGCTCGCCGCGTCCGGAGCGTCTACTTGTTGGCCTTCTCGAACTTGCGCAACTGTTCGTTGCCGCGCTCCACGGCTTCGTCCAGCGCCTGCTTGGCGGTCTTCTTGCCGCTCCACACCGACTCCAGTTCTTCGTCGATGATGTTGCGTATCTGCACGAAGTTACCCAGCCGGATGCCCCTGGAATTATCCGTCGGGGTTTTCGATGTCATTTGCAGCACGGAAATATCGGTGCCGGGATTCTTCTCGTAGTAGCCCTGCTGCTTGGTCAAGTCGTATGCGGCTTTGGTGATCGGCAGATAGCCGGTCGCCTGGTGCCATTCGGCCTGTAGTTCCGGCTGCGAGATGAAGTTGAAGAACCTGGCGATGCCCTTGTATTTCTCCGGTGTCTTGCCGGCCATTACCCACAGCGATGCGCCGCCGATGATGGTGTTGCGCGGTGCGCCCTTGACATCGGCGTGATACGGCAAGGGGCTGACGGCGAAGTCGAACTTGGCGTTCTTCTTGATGTTGCCATAGGCCGCCGAAGAACTCGTCAGCATTGCACACTCGCCGTTGAAGAACATGGCTTCCGGTTCATTCTTGCGACCGCCGTAAGTAAATAGGCCTTTTTTCTGCCAGTCCGCCAGCATGCCGATATGCTTGACCTGGAACGGCCCGTTGAACACCAGTTTGGTATCCAGCCCGCCAAAACCGTTGCTCTTGGTGGCAAACGGCTGGTCATGCCAGGCGCTGGCGTTCTCCAGTTGCACCCAGGACTGCCAGCCGGTGGTAAATACGCAGGAGGCGCCGGAGGCCTTGAGTTTCTCGGCATCGGCTGCGACTTCAGCCCAGGTCAGCGGCGGCTTGTTCGGGTCCAGCCCGGCTTTCTTGAAGGCATCCTTGCTGTAGTAGAACACCGGCGTGGAACTGTTGAAAGGCAGCGACAGCATGCGGCCCTTGCTGTCGGTGTAATAACTGCTGACGGCGGGAACATAGGCCTTGGGATCGAATTTTTGTCCGCCCATCGCCATCACTTCATACACTGGCTTGACCACGCTTTTCTTCTTGCCGCCCTCATCTCCGCTGGCCGCCATCATGGTGGCTGTGCCGACTTCGAAAATCTGGATCACATCCGGCGCGTTGCCGGCGCGCGTAGCGGCCACCATCGCGGCCATCGATTCGTCATAGTTGCCCTTGAACACGGGCATCACTTTGAATTCAGACTGGGACTGGTTGAAGCGCTCGGCCATGCTGTTGACGCGGTCACCCAAGGCGCCGGTCATTGAATGCCACCACTGGATTTCGGTGGCGGCGAAAGCCGTACCGGACAGCGGCAGGGCGAGCAGCAGGAATAGATTACGTAATTTCATAGCGACCCCTTTAATAGTTTGGTGTTGATCGAAACATGAATATCCGCCTCCATGCTGATGCACGGGACTTTGTTGGAGCAACCGGGAGATATTACGCTGCTTTTATTAAGGAGATGTTACTGCACCGCAGCATAGATTGGGGTCGGTGGTGACTTTGGCGCACCGGCAAAGTCATGCCGCGCGCCTGTCTTGCGTGATGCAATGCAAGACAGGGCGTGGCAGTCCTGTTCCGATTTACGGAATAGGCTTGCTCTCCAGGTCGGTCTTGGAGGCGTTGACGAAACCAAACTTAGCGTAGGCGTCCTGGCCCTGGCTGCTCTGCAGGAAACCCAGGTACTTGCCGGCAGCGGCTTGATGAGGATTGCCGGTGAGTGTGCCGATGGCATACGACACTTCGTTGATCAGGCTGTCTTCCGCCGGCAGGGGAATGGCTTCCACCGCGTGGCCTTCTTTCAGGGCGTTCTTGGTTTCAGTAGCCCAGACGATGCCGGCGTCCACTGTGCCAGCCATCAAGCCATCCGGAATCTCGCGGTGATGCACTACAGTGAAGTGCACGTTAGGCGTCGGGTCGCAGGCTTTGCACTCCTTGCCGCCGGATACCTTGTCCCACAATTTGTGGTTCTGCAATACCTTCTTGGCATAGAAGGTCATGATGCCCTCGTCAATCGGGTTGGGCAGCATGATCTTGATGTCGGTCCGTCCCAGGTCGTCGATACCTTTGATCTTCTTCGGGTTGCCCTTGGCGACCACCAGGTTCAAGGCGTTGTGGGTGTAGATCATGTAGTGCTCCATCTTGCCCTTGGCCTTGAGGGCCTTCAAATGTCCCAGGTCAACCGAGGCATAGATGTCGGGCTGCATGGCGTAGTCCTTGCCTTCATAGTTCCAGCCGCCTTTGTTGATGGCCTTCAGCAAAATGCCGGGAGGCAGCGTGATCAGGGCGACGTTGCCGACTTCCGGATGGGTCTTCTGGAAAGCGTGGATCACATCCTCCATGGCGAAGAACTGGTTGCCCGCCAGCCACAAAGTAAGCTTGGCGTCACTGTTCATTTTCTCCAGCGCGGGAACACCCTTGACGACTTTACCGTCGGCATAAAATATCCGCAGGTCGTTGTCTTTCTTGGGCGGTACGACTTCAAACGCCGATGCCGCAGCCGCCGGCTTGGGCGCATCCTCGGCGCGGGCCTGGCTGGCAAGCAGTCCCAGGGCGATCAGTGCAGGTAATGCAAAATTGGATATACGCATGGTGTCCTCTTTGTTTTATTTGCCTCTTGCAAAAACTCCCGACTGGAGCGGAGTCAAGCATCGGTTTGATTGGATGGCGCTGGCCTGCCTTTGCCGGCAAGAAAAAATACCGCATCGGCATCCGGAATGAATAGTACGCAAGGCCTG
Source organism: Betaproteobacteria bacterium (assembly GCA_016194935.1). GTDB lineage: Bacteria > Pseudomonadota > Gammaproteobacteria > Burkholderiales > Rhodocyclaceae > JACRAR01. The sequence goes on along the minus strand of JACQAO010000099.1, from coordinate 1,564 downwards.
CAAATAATACAATTAACCTGTCGGCTGATTTACATTGCGGCTTGATCGACAGAAATCTTGGGCCGCACGCCGGAAATCCAGCATCCACGGGCATCTTCAGCGGTTACCCCGAATGCAAGGGCGCATGCCGCTCGAACAATTTAATATCCACATAAAGAGATAATATAAGATGAACCCATCTACCGCACCCCAGGCTCAAACCGGCGAGCTACCCGCGAACATCCTCGTGGTTGATGACAACGAGATGAACCGCGATCTGTTGTCGCGTCGCCTGACCAGGAGCGGCTTTGCCGTCTCTGTCGCGGAGGATGGCTTGATTGCGCTCGACTGGCTGGACAAGAACCCCTGCGACCTGATACTGCTGGACATCATGATGCCTGGCATGTCGGGCATCGAGGTACTGGAGAAGATACGCCTGACCCGCGACGGCACGCTCTTGCCGGTCATCATGGCAAGCGCCAACGATACCCGCGAGATCATCGTCGAAGCACTCAGGGTGGGCGCCAACGACTATGTCAACAAACCCATCGACTTCCCGGTGGTGCTGGCCCGGATCAATGCGCAGTTGGCCCTCAAGCGCGCCAATGACAAGGTGCGCGCGCTCGTCGAGGAGGTGGAACGGCGCAACCGGTTCATTCGCAGCGTTTTCGGTCGCTACCTGACCGATGACGTGGTCGAAACCATTCTCGACTCGCCTGACGGCCTGAGTCTCGGCGGCGAACGGCGGGAAATCAGCATCATGATGGCAGACATCCGCGGCTTCACCAACATCTCTGCCAGGCTCGACGCCACCGAAGTCGTCACACTGGTCAACCACTTTCTGGCGCAGATGACCGAAGTCATCATTCGCTACGGCGGCACCATCGACGAGTTCATCGGCGACGCCATCCTGGCCCTGTTCGGCGCACCCAAGCCGCTGGAGAATCATGCGCTAAAAGCGGTTGCCTGCGCCATCGAGATGCAGACGATCATGGATGAGGTCAACCGGCTCAACGCCCAGGCCGGACTGCCCCAGGTCGCCGCCGGCATCGGGATCAACAGCGGCGAGGTGGTGGTCGGCAACATCGGCTCGGACAAGCGCCTTAAATACGGCGTGGTTGGCCACAATGTCAATTTCACCAGCCGCATCGAGGCGCACACCTCCGGCGGCGAGGTGCTTGTCTCCCGCCGCACCCGGGACCTGTGTGGTGAAATTCTGCAAGTAACCCGCGAGATCCGGGTCAAGCCCAAGGGATTCGATGAGGAGGTCGAACTGAGCTACGTCGGCGGGCTGGGAGGGAATTACCAGTTGTCTTTACGACGCACGGAATAATCTTCATCCTAGAAAAAGTAGTTAGCCACAGAGAACACAGAGATCACAGAGAAAAACAAGAAGTTATTATCAATGATCATCTCACCCACCAGGTGAGCATGAGGAATGTGTAGAACCCGCATTATCTCTGTGTCCTCTGTGATCTTGTATGTTCTGTTTTTTGGGAATATAAAAAGATGCTGATCGGGCTGTGGAGCTTGTGGGCAAAGGGGAGCGCGGTGGAAAAGTCGCGGTTTGGCGACTTTTCCACGG
>JACQAO010000101.1 GCA_016194935.1 Betaproteobacteria bacterium | reverse complement strand
GGTGGGCGGCAAGGCGCTCGCCGCCGTACATAACTGGCTGGCGCGGCGCAACGAGCTGGCGGCGCCCGGCGAAACCGCGCTGTTCGTCAGCCGGCGCGGCACGCGCATCTCGCCGCGCATGGTGGAGCTGCGTCTGGCGCGCTGGGCGCAACGGCAAGGTCTCGGCCTCAAGGTGCACCCGCACATGTTGCGCCACTCCTTTGCCACGCATATGCTGCAATCCTCCGGTGACCTGCGCGCGGTGCAGGAAATGCTGGGCCACGCCAGCATCGCCACCACCCAGGTGTATACCCATCTCGATTTTCAGCATCTCGCCAAGGTCTACGACGCCGCTCATCCGCGCGCGCGGAAGAAATAGGGTTACGACAGTACGCCGGACATGACCGCGATGCAGAAAGTTCGCAGGCTCAAATTTTGTCAAGATAGCTCTGGTAAATGTCCACAACCACGGTAGCGCCATCCTCTGCTTCCTCCCACAAATCCTTCGATACAAATTGCACGTGGTAGGAAGGCTCTTTGTGGGCTGGCAAACCATGTCCGGCCTCGCCAGGAAAGCGCGCGAGCGGCGCAATGCGAACCACTCTACCCTTCTTTCCGCGGACATAATTCGGTGCGCGTATATGTCCTGGCGGCATTAAGTCGCGCACAATAACATGATCGCCAATCTTGAAACCTGGATGATCGGATCGCACCGCATGTCCTGGTCCCATAGACAAAGCCATGGGAATCGGCCCGCCGGCAAGCGCCTCAAGCTCTTCGCGCGTCACCAGGCCGTGCTCTATCGAGAGTGTCACCATACCGCAAAGCACACGCTCGAAATACGTCATGCTCATGTATTGTCGTGCCGGAATCCGTTCAATCGCATGCCGTCCGGCATCGAAAGTCCACAGTCCTTTTTCTGCGGCAAGCAGGGCCACAGCATAACTGGCGGGCTCCCAAGGCGCATGAAATGGACGCTCGTCAGTGTGCGGAGGTATCACGCCAAAACCTTGCAGCCCTCCCATATCTTGAATGCCATCCATTGTTATCCCTTTCGTTTGTTTGATTCAGCCCTTGGCGTGCGTGACTTGCGGACGCGCAACGCCAATCAGGCAATCTTTGGTCACGATGGAGGCCAACTGTGCTTCACTCCATCCCTCGGTGCCTTTGGGACGCATCGGCAGCACCATGTAACGGGTTTCCGCAGTGGTGTCCCAGACTCGGATATTCACGCTTTCGGGAAGGTCAAGACCAAGCTCACGCAACACTTGGCGAGACTCACGGACTACGCGTGACCGGTACTCGAAGCTTTTATACCATTCCGGCGGCAAACCAAGAACGGGCCAGGCCGTACACGAGCACAGGGTGCAAACGATCACATTTTGCAAGGTCCCGGTATTCTCCAGTGCAACGATGAAGCCGCCTTCCGGCCCCCCGAAACCCAGCTCGCGGCATGCGCTTGTGGCGTCTCTGAGCAGGAGATCACGGTAGGTGGAATCGGTCCAGGCTCGCGCTACGATGCGGGCACCATTCTCCGGCACCCAGTGGTCAAACGTCTCTTCCCATTGTTCGACATATCCCTTGGGCATCACGCCAGCGTTTTCAAGGGCTTCACGCAATGCCCGGGCTTGCGTCTGAGCGGGGACAAATGAGATGGCTGATGAGTCTTGTGACATAAATCCTCCCTTGACTGTTTGTAAAGTAAATATCGCGCTGCGGGCTGGTTACCCATAAAGCGCAGGATGCACACGATGCCAGTCAGTCGCCTTTTGGTACGCGTGCGCCGAAGCCAGTAACGCACTCTCGGAATAGTGAGCGCCAACGAGTTGGAAGGCAATTGGCATTTTCTCTCCAGAGAACCCACAAGGCAAGACGATACCAGGGTGACCCGACATATTGAATGGGCAGGTAAAACGGTGTAGTCCGGCGATTAGCTCATCATCCATCCGTCCCATGCGTTCGAGCGTCGGCGTCGGTAATGACAACACGGGTAAAGCCACCATATCTACTTGTCCGAGCGCTGCGCTCATGCGTCCGCGGAAATTTTCCCGGCGAATCAGCAACCGCTGGTAGTCGGTGCCAGTCATCGAGTGACCCATCTTCAATAAACCGGAAAGCGCCGGGCCGTATTCAGCCTCAAGCCTTGGATAGGTTTTCTCGTGTGCAAGCGCAGCCTGTACGGCGCACACGCCAAACCAATCCAAAATCATCTCAGCCGGGTCAGGTAACGTGACGGGCTTCACTTCAGCACCCAGTCTGCACAGAACATCGATTGCAGCGTCAAGCGCGTCACTGGTATTGGCATCGACACTGGTATGCGTCCAGGCAGGATCAAGCCCTATCCGCAAGCCACGCACTCCCCGGTCAAGTGCTGCAACGTAATCCGGCACAGGCATTTGAGAGGCTGTTGGATCAAGAGGATCCGCGCCGGCGATCACACTCAGCATAACCGCAACATCGGCGGCGCTACGCGCCATTGCGCCAACATGATCCAGAGATGCAGCAAGCTCAAATACGCCGAAGCGGCTGACCCGCCCCCAAGTCGGCTTTATGCTGGTGATACCGTTAGCAGCAGACGGAAGTTTGATAGAGCCACCCGTTTCCGAGGCGAGGGCGGCGAAACTTAGCCCGCTGGCAACCGACACTCCACTACCGCTAGAGGAGGCGCCCGGCCAGTAGCGCGCATTCCACGGATTTGTAGGCGCAATAAAAGGCGGTCGATGTTCAGCGTAAACCCCTTCGGTCAGGGTCAACTTACCGAGTAATACCGCGCCGGCACCAATCAGACGATTTACAACTGTGGCATTTACCTCCGCGACAGATGACCTGTGTATCGACATCCCGGCTGCGGTAGGCGAACCCTTGATCCCAAAAATGTCTTTAATCGCAATCGGGACACCGTGCAAATGCCCACGGATTAATCCTCTTGAGATTTCCTTTTCCGCGAGATTGGCCCCTGCCATCGCCTCATCACCCATTACGTTAACATACGCATGCAACATCGGGTCAATGGCGGATATGCGCTCTAGCATTGCCCCAGTCACCTCAACGGGCGATAGTTTTCGCGCATGAATCGACCGTGCAAGTTCATGCAACTCAAGATAATGAATTTTGTCAGTAGTCATAAATGGAAAGCGTCATCGACTGTGGATCAAGGCCGGCGCCAGGCGTATCGTCGTTGCCAATAAAATCGCAGCCGCCTGTACCAGCAGCTGCACTGCCGATCCCGCGCCAAGGGCGAGGACCATCTGAGAAAGCTGTGCCATGAACAGCGCGGCAACACCACTTGCGACTACGCTGCCGCGCCCTCCTGTAAATGGAGTGCCTCCGACCACAACTGCCGCAATGGCCGGCAGCAGATAGTCATTTCCGGCAGTGTGAGATGCGTTTCCGATATAACCCGCCAGCAGGATGCCTGCGACAGCAAAACAAACTGCTGATACTAGGTAGGCGCCAATTTGATAGCGAAGTGCGTTGATGCCAGCCGCAATCGAGGTGCGCGGGTTCACCCCCACCGCGACAAATCGCCGGCCCAGGACAGTACGCCTGGTGACAATCGCCACAATAAAAATGAACAAGACGGCAAGCCAAAGACTGTAGGGTAGTCCGCCCAGGTCGGCGTGCGAAAATTCTTGTATATTTTCGGGCATCGATACCGGCGCATTTCCCGTCAAATCACGCACAACACCGATCAAGGCGGCGTTCATCGCCAAAGTCGCAACCAACGGTGTTATATGCGCACGCGCAATGAGAACGCCATTGATAACACCGATAAAAGCGCATATCCCTGTCGCCGCCAACACCGACAGCACCATCGAATCACTTCTATAACCAAAAATTGCGGCCAGCACCCCTGCCAACGACACCATGCCGGCTGACGACATGTCCAGCCCGCGCTGCTGGATAACCACCGTCTGGCCAGTAGCGACAATGGCTAGAATTCCTGCAAACGGCAACATGGCGAACAATGAGCCTTTGGTGACAGTGCCAGGTGCAACAATCGCACTAAGCAAAAACAACCCTGCCGTCGCCACCCAAATCCAGCTGAATTCACCTAAGCTCCAACGACCGCTTTGAGTTCTCTTATGGAGTGTTCCCATATCTTTATCTATAGAGGCGACCGCAATATTCATGTTCATTTCGCCACTGCCATTTGGCGGCTTTTCGAATAGAAGGCCACCGATACGAGGATCATTCCGCCGAGCAGATAAGATTGCCAAGCGTCAGTCAGCCCCAGAAATGCAGTGACTACATTGACCTGCGTGATAAGCGTAGCGCCCAGCAAGGCACCCACAAACGATCCGCGCCCGCCAAACAAACTTGCGCCGCCAATGACCACTGCGGCCAGGCTGGCCAGGGTATAACCGATCCCGGCATTCGGGTCGCCGGTGCCGATTTGCGCCATCATCGGTATTGACGCAATACCCGCCAAAACAGAGCAGCCAACATAGGCGCTCACGAGTACCAGCCGCGGGCGTACACCTGCAACCCGCGCTGCCTCGGGCCGTGAGCCGAAACCTCTTAATATCAAACCCCATGAGCGGCGAAATAGCCCATGCTCTAATGCCAGTCCCAGCGCAATGGCGCCAAGAATCGCCACAGGAACGAAACCAATTTGGTAACCGACACTTTCCATAACATCATCGGCAATTATGCCGCCAGGCACCGGCCTCAACAGCAGGGACACTGCCTGGAGAAGCATAAATGTCACCAGAGTTGCAACCATCGGATGCAAGCCGATGGGGTCAGCCAACAGCCAGTTCAATAGCCCCACAACAACGGCAATTAGAATCACCAGCGCCCACCCAATGGCCTGATGTGATGGAGAAGCGTCACTGACGAGAAGAAAGGACTGGGCGACCAAGATCAATCCCATTAAGGGACCAACAGACAAATCTATGCCTCCGGCAAGCATCAGCAACTGCTGCCCATACGCCACAATTGCAAGCGTGGCGATGAGCGGCAAGATGCCGCTCATATTTCGTGCTGAGAGATAGAACTCGTTTACAAAACTCGCGTAAATTCCCAGCAGGATGACTGAAAGAGCCAGCGTAACGGCGGGCGCAGTGTCACCGGCAGCCCATCGCCAGAAGTTGGCAGTTTGGGCTGGCGCACGCTCCCGCACGGTGGTCGAGGTCAAAATGGCTGTCGTAATATTATGCTCAACCACATCGCTGCCTGAGAGTTCCTTGACGATGTGTCCGCGTGAGAAAATTAAAACACGATCGCATAATCCGGCAAGTTCTTGACCATCTGATGAAACTACCACTATCGCCGCCCCGCGTGCCGCCGTCTCACGCAGAATGCGGTAAATCTCCATGCGCGCTCCGACATCGACACCCTGTGTCGGCTCGTCTACCAAAAGCACCTTAGGCTCACTTGCCAGTACGCTCGCCAGTACCAATTTTTGCTGATTCCCCCCAGAGAGCGCACATATTGGTGTTTCAATACTGGGCGTCTTGACGGTGTAGGCCCATATCGATTGTTGCGCACGCTCTGCTTCGTTACGCCTACTCAGTAGTCCGCCGAAAACATCTTGCTTCAGGCTTCGCAAGGAGAAGTTTTCCCGCACTGAAAGTTCCGCCAGGATTCCTTCCTGATGCCTGTCACCCGGCAAGTATCGAATGCCGGCCTGGGAAGCAGCGGCCAAATTATCTCGATCCAGATCGCGGCTGTTGACCCTGACAAGCCCGCGCCTTTTTGTGATACTGGCCAGCGCGCGGATAAACTCTCGTTGGCCATTGCCGTCAATGCCGGCCAAACCTACAATTTCGCTCTGACGAACCTCCATTGAAATATCGGAAAAACCCGGGCCATGCAGTTCCTTTACTTCAAGAACTGCCGGGTTGCTGCGCACAACGCCGGCCTTAGGGGGAAATTCGCGATCCAGCTCTCTACCGACAATAAGCTCAACAATGTGCTGCTCATCCATTGCACGCGCGTTGTAAGTGCCTTGGCTTTTCCCGTCACGCAAGATTGTCAGCCGCTCTGCAATCTTCTGTACTTCACGAATACGATGTGAAATGTATGCGACCGCTACCCCCTTGCCGGTGGCGTTCTTAATCCGCGCAAACAGCCGTTCGACGTCTTCGGCGAGTAAATGCTCGGTCGGTTCATCAAGCACCAGCACTCGCGGTTCGGATGCTAATGCCTTGACGATTTCGATAATAAAACGCTGCCCAGGTGCCAGACTGGCGACACGGTCATACGCATCAATCGGGACATCGTCGCTCCAGGTTCTGAGCAATTGCGTGGCCCAGCCGACACTCATTGCAATAGTCGGCCGGCAGCGCTCAGGCACACCGAGGTATAGATTTTCGGCAACCGTGAGATCGGGCATCAGCGCCGGTTCTTGGCGAACGATCGCCAATCCCAAATTGCGCGCCAGCTCCGGATCTCCCCGCATCTCGCGCCCAGCAATCTCGACTCGCCCTTCATCGGCGATTAGCGCCCCGGAAGCCACTCCCATTAAAGTTGACTTGCCAGCGCCGTTCTCGCCGACGAGGCCATGTACCTCGCCAGCGAGAACGTCAAAACAGACGCTATCGAGCGCCTTGACGCCCGGGAAAAACTTACTGACTCCGTCGAGCTTTAGGAGTAATTCAGATCCCGGCCCCATACTCTAACCCTGACGCCTCTATCGCTTGAAGATCGCATTTAATTTTGCATCGGGTAGCAGTGATGACAGATCGGCGTCTGGCGGTGCGCTGTCACTGCACTTTGGCTCCAACCCGGACGCACTGTCGGCAAAAACAAAAGGGATCACTCCCATCGGTTCCGGATTCCTGGTTCCCTGAAAATTGGCAACCGCACGCCTTGCAGCAAACCGAACAGTTGAGGTCGTTCCATCGAGCGAAAAATAGGGGAACGCCTTACCTGCCTTTTTAAGCGTAAGGTACTTGCAATTCAGTTCATTATTGCTTGCTAGCGTGGCTATTGCCGGGATCGCCAAGCCAGCCTGTTCGAATGTCTTTACCGTGGCCATCGCCGTCACGCCATAATCCGTCGCGATCGCATCAATTTTTGGGTATTTGGCGAGTAGCCCGGTGACTGCCTTTTGCGCATCGACCGGATTCCAGTTGGTTACGATGTAATTTTCATCCAGCAGCTTTATCCCGGAATGCTTCTTGAGGCCAGCCTTAAGGCCATTAAGGAAATTCTGTGAGGACGTCGCCCCGGGCGTACCACCCAGGAAGAGCACATTACCGGTCTTCAGGTTCTTGCCGTACCAATCAGCCCAGGCTTGCCCTACGCGGTAAGTATCCTGATACAAATTGGCCGAATAGTCCTTCCCGTTGACGCCGCCAAGTTTAGAAAAATAGGCAATTACCGTCACTCCCGCCTTAGTGGCAGATCGCATCGCGGGGATCTGTGCTGTTCCAAAATCCGGAAACACGATCAACACATTGACGCCCTGCGCGACAAGGCTGTTAATGTCGGCGTTTGCCTTTTGCTGATCGCCATTGGCATTGGTGTAGATAAATTTTTCGACGTTTTTGCAGGCAGACAATTCGTCCTGAATCTCAGCCAAAGTGGTGCGGCGCCATGTGTTGCCACCATAACCATCGGACAAACCCACGATCATCGGTTTGACGCCGCACATCTTCGAAATATCGGCCCCTTTCCCCATGACTGCCACTCCTCCTGGGTCTGAAACATCATTCGAGGCAATCGCCGGGGAGACACTGGATGTGGTGAGCAGCATCGCCATCAAAGGCAGGTTCCGTACTGCCCGTACTGCAATAGATACGAATTTGGCTTTCATCTGACCGTTCCTCATGGTTATTTGGATTGACACTTGGACTTCACCATTCTTTGCTTATCGCCATCTCATGACTTCAGTTCCAGATACTTCCTGATTGTCACTGTAGGGAATAGTTACCTGATTTGCTGACCCTGGAACGCCAGCCACACTTGCCTGAAAGCGCCTTTTCGACCGATGGCATGAACGTGTGCCGAAGCTGGTGTGTGCCGATTGGCGCGCGCTAGGCGCAGGGCTCCACGAGATATCTGTACAACGCCTATGTTGCTATCCAGTCCCGCCTGACGGCATCAACAAATAGGCCGCCTCATGCCGCCAGAACGGTTCCGCTTACTTCTCCGAGTCCGATGCGCACCATGCCCTGGCGCTCACAATAGCCGCGCAACGTAAGTGTGTCGCCGTCTTCAAGATAGCTGCGGCTTTCGCCGTTGGGCAGACCGATCGGCTGCTTGCCGCCTAGCGTGAGTTCGAGCAGCGAGCCCGCTTCCCCCTGAGCCGGGCCGGAGAGCGTACCCGATCCCAGCAGATCGCCAGGCTGTAAATTGCAGCCGCTGACAGTATGGTGAGTAACGAGCTGCGCCGCAGTCCAGTATGCAGCTTGAGCCGTATTGCAATGCGTCAATCGCACTGCTGTTTCTCCTGCTGCATGCATCTTTGCCGTCTGTAACCATACTTCGAGCGCAATATCGAGCGCACCTCGCTCACGGTTGGCGCCCGATTCGAGATACGGCAGCGGCTGTGGATCGCCCGGCGACCGGTCAAACTTTGCACGGAAGGGGGCAAGTGCTTCCATCGTCACGACCCAAGGCGAGAGCGTGGTTGCAAAGTTCTTCGCAAGAAAGGGACCGAGCGGCTGATACTCCCAAGCCTGCAAATCCCTCGCAGACCAATCGTTGAGCAAGGTAACGCCAAACAGATGCTCTTCGGCATCGGCAATGGTGATCGGTTCGCCGAGTGCATTGCCCCGGCCAATGATGAAGCCCAATTCGAGTTCGTAGTCGAGCCGCCTTGATGGGCCAACAACCGGCTTATCGGTATCCAACGGCTTGACCTGACCTTGGGGGCGCTTGAAGCGCTGGCCGCTCACGCCTATCGACGAGGCGCGGCCGTGGTAACCGATAGGCACCCATTTGTAATTCGGCATCAGCGGCTGGTCGGGACGGAACAGTTTTCCGACGCTCGTAGCGTGATGAATACCAGTATAAAAGTCGGTGTAGCCGCCAATGCGGCAAGGCAGCGCAAGCTCGGATTGCGACTGGGGCTGTAGAGCATTCGCCCAGGCCGCCTGCCGGTCACTGCCTGCGCGCAAGCCTTCGGAAATGGCGGCGCGCAACCTGTGACGCTCCTTCAGACTCATGGTCATGAGTATATTCATGTCTGCCGTCTCGATGAGACCTGTCGATCTAAGGTCAAGTATTTGGTCGCCGATCGCAACGCCGATACGCAAATCCTCAGGACTGCCAGTGCGGCGAAAACGTCCGAATGGCAGGTTTTGAATCGGAAAATCGCTCGCGCCCGAGTTGGCGGAAGTTACCCAACTACGCAGCTTTGGATCATGGGTTTCGTTAGTACTCGTCATGGCTTAAATCTGTCTTCGAGGCCACTCCAGCAATCTGCGTAATTCTGATCGAGCGCCGGGCTTTTCAACGCGAACTCAGTCGGAATGAAGCGATAACGGCTCTCGAACATAAACGCCAGTGTGTTGTCTAGCTTGTGCGGTTTGAGATTCGCTTGGCTCGCCTTATCAAAAGCACCATTATCCGGGCCATGCGGAACCATGGAATTATGAAGACTGGCTCCACCTGGCATGAATCCATTAGGCTTCGCGTCGTATTCCCCGTACACCAAGCCCATGAACTCACTCATCAGGTTGCGGTGGTACCAGGGCGGTCGGAAGGTGTCTTCCATCACCAGCCAGCGCGGCGGAAAAATCACAAAATCGCAGTTGGCCGTGCCAAGCGTATCCGACGGCGAGGTAAATACAGTGAAAATCGACGGGTCAGGATGATCGAAACTAATCGAGCCGATCACCATGAAGTTGGCTGTATCATACTTAACCGGTGCGAGGTTGCCATGCCAGGCAACCACATTGAACGGGGACTGCTTCATTGAAGCCGACCAGAAGCGGCCAGCGAACTTCTTGATAAGCTCGTAGCCGCCACCGCCCGCTTCGAAAGCTGCGACTGGCGCCTGAAAATCACGCGGGTTCGCTAAGCCGTTTGAGCCAATCGGTCCCAGTTCAGGCAGACGGAACTGTCTCCCGTAGTTCTCGCAGAGGTAGCCACGCGACACACCATCGGGTAAACCTACCTTGAACACGACGCCTCGCGGCACGAGGGCAATCTCGCCCGGCGAGACATCGAGTACCCCCATCTCAGTCGTCAGCACAACACGGCCCTGCTGTGGCACAAAGAGCATCTCACCGTCCGCATTGACAAAAGCGCGCCGCTCCATCGAACGGCTTGCGAGGTAGACGTGAGCAGCCACGCCAATTTGAGTTTCTGCTTCGCCATTCGCCGCCAAAGTGCGGACTCCATCGACAAAATCATCACTGGCGTCATTGAACTGCATCGGGCGCCAGCGCATCGGTTCAGGCGGATATAAAATGCTGCGGTCCGCTCCCGTGCGCCAGTTCTCTTGCACGTACGGTTGATATTGGCCCGAAACGACAGATGGCTGGCGCCGATAGAGCCAGGTGCGGCGGTTCTCATGGCGCGGCGCCGTAAATGCGGTACCCGAGATAAGCTCTGGATACAGACCGAAAGGAGCACGTTGAGGACTATTGCGCCCCTCCGGCAACGCACCGGCAACTGCCTCAGTCGCTAATTCGTTACCGAAGCCGGAAAGGTACAATAATTTTTCCATATGTTTGACTCCACGAAATAGTCTGCGACTCGTCAACCCTCAAGTGCTTGCCACATCTCAATGTCCCGCTCTGCGGTCCAGATACGCGGGTGATCATGGCCAGTGGCCTCATCATAGGCGCGCGTAATGTTGAATGGCATGCAGTGATCAAAAATCACCCAGTGTCCATAGGTGGGCCGCAGTGTATCGCTAGCTTCTCTGTAGATGGTTTTCAGACTCTTTCCCCGAGCAACTCCATTGTTAACCAGCGTATAGACATCCGAGATAAATGAGCGTGTCGATGCAATGGCGTTTTTGACATCAGCGGCATTTTCCAGCGCAGCACCGCGCCCAGGCACCAGCTTTTCGAAGCCGAACTTGGCCAGCCGATCCAGGGTGGCCGGCCAATCACGGAAATAGCAGTCTCCGGCATAGGCTGTGCTCTGATACTCGACCAGATCTCCTGCGAAGCAGATTTTCTGATCTTCAATATAGGCTATCGTGTCTCCCTTGGTATGGCCACGACCGATTTGTGCGATCTTTACTTCAAGACTTTTTCCAAGCCATACGCTCATCGTGCCGTTAAATGTCATTGTCGGCCAGGTCAATCCGGGCGGCACCGATTCAACATTTCGGAAAAGTCGCGGGAAACGTCCGATTTCGCTAGCCTTGTCCTGTTCGCCGCGTTCGGCAATTAAGTCATAGGTATCCCTGCTGGCAATAATCTGCTCGCTACCTTCCTGGAAGTATGCCGATGCACCAAGTACGCGTACTGCATGGTAGTGGCTCAGAAGCACGTACTTGACTGGCAGTGGTGTGACTTCGCGAATGCGCCGAATCACATCCTGCGCCATCGCAGGCGTGGCTTGTGTATCGACAACCATCACAGCCTCGTCGCCGATGAAAACGCCAGTGTTCGGATCACCTTCGGCCGTGTAAGCATACGCAGACTCGGAAAGGCGTGTGAAGCTAATCTTTTTTTCTTCGAGGTCAGCCTGGCTTGCGAATACCTTGGTGTTGCTCATAATTACTCCTTGTTGGATCAATTGAATAGCAATGATTGCGGACCAGGATTGGCCGCTGATACCTTTGAGTTGTTGAGAAAATTACGCCGCGAACTCTTCAGGGGAATGACGACAGCCTCAGTTATTGAGGCTCGTCCAAAGCGAGTAGCCGGGCTCACCCGAGAGTAAACGCTAAGGAAACACTGAATAAGTATCAAACGCTGTGAACGATTCTATTGTCATGGTGTCAGACGAAGAGTATTGATCACAAAGGTTATGACGATGAAGCAAATCACGCTGGCGGCGACAAAGGGATTCGAGAAGCACCTTCGT
>JACQAO010000021.1 GCA_016194935.1 Betaproteobacteria bacterium | reverse complement strand
CAGTTTCGTTCAGCACTATGTGCGCTTTCGGTCTGCCGCTCATCGCATCCTCCAGAGGTTGATCGTACAACCTCTTGGACATGCAGTAAGCATATTGGTTCAACGAACTTTTAACTCAGGACACTAGCCGTTGCTGCGCCGGAAGGCGGCGAGTGTTGCGGCGAGCAGCAACATCGCCAGCGCGCAGCCACGGTTGATGAAGGTCACGCTGCGCGCCGACAGAAAATTCACGGCGTATCTGCCGGCACTGGCGTAGGCCAGCATTACCGCCGCGTCGATGCTCAGGAAGATCGTTGCCAGCACCAGATATTGCGGCGCTTGCGGCAGCGATGGATCGACAAACTGGGGCAGGAAGGCGGAGAAAAACAGCAGCGCCTTGGGGTTCGACAGGGACACCGAAGCGCAGCGCCAGAAGGCTTGGTTGGGGCTGAGGGGCGTCGCCGACTGCGCTTGTGCGGAAGGGTTGATGGCGAGCGGCGGGGTCTGCCACAGCTTGTAGCCCAGCCAGCAGAGATAGGCGACGCCGATCAGGCGCAGCGCATTGAACAAGGTTTCCGACGCCAGCAGCAGCGCGCCCAGCCCCAGAGCGACGGCGCTGATCAGCAGGGCGCTGGCGAGAGTGGCGCCGGCGATGCCGTAAGCCGCGACCCGCACTCCTGATGCAATACCGTTGTTCAATGCCAACAGCATAGTCGGGCCGGGGGTGAGCGCCAGCATGATGGCGGCGGCGCTGAATAACAAAAGAGTGCTGGCGGTCATGCCCGGCAGTTTAGCGGGTAGCGCGGGTTCGCGCTACGGTACTCGGCCACGATCCGCTGCGATCAGCGCCGTGTGCCGCCCAGCGCGGGGAAACCGTCGGGTTGTTCGACGTTATCGCCGCGTCGCAATTGCACCAGCCGCCGCTGCATGCCTTCGATCTCGACCTGCTGGCCGGCGATGATGTCCTCGGCCAGTTTGCGCGTCACCGGATCATGGCCGTAGATGAGCACCAGGCGCGCCATTTCCACCGCGCCCTGGTGATGTGGAACCATCATGGCGAGAAAATCCACATCCGGATTGCCGGTGTAGCCGGGGGCATGCATGTCGGTCATCATTTTCATCATGCCGATGTCGTTCTCGCGCACGAACTGGCTTTCAGCCTCGCCGGGCGCTGCGTGATGGCCGGTGTGTTCCGTTTTCATGCGGTCTGCCCCGGATAGCCGGGACGCACGTACACCAGGTTGATGCTTTTCTTGTTGCGCAGTTCGCCCGACGGAAGTTTCAGCGCGCCCAGCGGAATCTGTGCAATGAACTTCGGAGCGAAAGGATCGCTCACGTCGAAGGCGCTGCACACGGTCTGGCCGGCGTTGGGCGTGCCGGGCAACTCGTCCTGTTCATGCGCGACGTAGAGCAGGTCGTTGGCGGGATTGGTCCATAGGCCGTGCGACTCGCGGCCATGCGTGAAGAAAGTCCCGACTACCTTGCGTGCGCCGAGACCGGCGCTGCGGTCGATGATGGCGATCTGGCTGGAGGCCACGCCGCCTGGGCCGCCGTCGTCCACGCGCGCCAGGCTGGCGTAGGTGACCTTGCCCTTGGCGTTGCTGACGAACTCGACATGGTTGGGCCGCGCCAGGTTGCCCAGCGGCACGCTATCCAGCAGGTCGAAGGGGTGGCGTGTGGAGCGCGCCGATACTGCGTCGGCAAGCTTATGCGAAAACCATACTTCGGCGCCGTCCGGGCTGGTCTTGAGAAAAGGCGTGAATCCCGGCTTGTCCTGGGCGGCGATATTCAAGGTGGTGATGTGTGCCGGGTGCGAGTAACCCGACTTGTCCCTATTGACACTGAGTACGTCGACCACTGCGCCCTTCTGGCTGGCGACAAACGCGGTTTCGCCTTTGGCGTCGAACCACACCTGCGCCGGCCCGTTGATCGTCGGAAAATAGCTCAGCACCGCGCCTGCATCCACGCCGCCGGCCTGCTTGATTGCACGTTCGACATCGAGGATGGCGATGCGGTTTTCGCCGCGCAGGGTGACCCACAATTCCTTGCCGTTGCGGGTGAACGTCGGCTCGTGCGGCTCGCGTCCCAGCAGGATGCCGCTGGAAAGGCGCTCCGCATTGCCGCCGGCGGCGGCGAAGGGATTCGGCGTATTGCCGACGACGCGGCGGTTCACCGCGTCGATCAGGTAGATGTTGCTCGAGCCGCGTCCACTGGTGGCGAGCAGCTTGCCGTCTGGAGAAGGCACCGCGCCGTGGGCATCGACACAGCCGTGATACAGCGGTTTGTGAATCATCGCCGCATGGGTTGGCGCCACCCCGGCGGTGACGAAACGAAACGGCGGTCGCGGGTCTTCGTCGAAGCTGGTCAGGTTGATGGTGGTCTCGACGGTGTTGGAGTTCGGGTCGATGACGACGATGGTGTTGGAGTCCTCGTTAGTGATGAAGACGCGGTCGCCCGCCTCGACCGAGGCGGCGCTCTGGGCGTGCGCCCATTGAGTACCTGACAATCCGGCTGCCGTAGCGATTGCTACGGTAGACTTGATGAAATCCCTGCGCTGCTCGTTCATGGTTTTTCCTGATTTGATTGATGCTGATTGATGTCGGTTGGCGCCAGTTGGCGGTAGACTTCCTGTGCGACGAGTTGCAAAGCCTGCTTGTTTGCGCCGGCGGAAATTGCATAGCCGAAACGCCCATCCACCCAGTAGAAAACATTCACCGGCCCGTCCTGGGCAAAGCGGAAGGCCGTGTTCGTGTCTTTGGTGACCTTGGCTTCGCGCGTCACATACAAGGTGAGGCGCTGGCCGTGGCTGTCGTGATACATGAATTGCGCCACCGGCCCTTGCTCGCCGGGCAGCAGACGACCGCCGATCAGTTCATAGCCGACACGGCCCAGGTGCGGCGGCTTGACCGGCGTGTCCAGCCGCTTCGACAGCCACGCCACCAGTTGATCTTCCTGCGCCGCGCCGATCTCCACCGGACGCCGTACATCCGGGCTGTAGACCACATGGGCCACTGCGGCGCGCAGTGCAAAACCGGCTACTGCCTGCTTTTGCTCGCTGGCGCTGATTTCCAGCGACGGCGAGGTTTCGGTTATGAAAGCGCCGCGCAACAGCCAGCCGCTGCCGGCGCTGACAAACGCCAGCGAAGCCGCCATGGCGAACTGACGCCACGGCAAAGCCCGCCGGTTCGGCGCGAGCGGCAAATTCACCGGAATCAATTCACTGAGGACAGGATCGAGCAGCGCGCGCAAGGCCGCGTTATCGCGCTGCCAGGCTTTGATGCGCGCCGCATCGTCCGGGTGTGCCGCCAGATAGGCTTCGACCATCAGCCGCCGCAGCTCGGGCAATTGCCCATCGGCGTAGGCATGCAAATCCGCTTCGGTCACCGGAGTCTTGTCATTGGTGTTCCTGGTATTCATTTCACCACCTTGATCCTGGGCGCATGATCGCGTCCTTCGAGAACCTCGCGCAGTCGCGCGCGCGCACGCGACAGACGCGACATGACGGTACCCAGAGGAACGCCGAGCGCTGCGCCGACTTGTTCATAAGTCATTTGTTCCACCGCCACCAGCAGCAATACTGCGCGCTGATCCGGCGGCAGTTGCAACAGCGCCCGGTCCAGATCACGTACTTCCAGCATGTCGGTCTGGCTGGCGCGCGCCGGGATACTGTGTTCCTCCCGGGGCATCGCTTCCTCCGGCGAGGCGCGTTGCGAGCGCACCTCATCGATGAACAAATTGTGCAGGATGCTGAACAACCAGGCGCGCAGGTCGCCGCGCCGCTGCCATAAAGCGATGCGACGCCAGGCGCGCTCCAGCGTATCCTGCACCAGATCGTCGGCGGCCTCCCGGTTGCGCGTCAGCCCGCGTGCATACCGGCGCAAGTTGGGTATGCACGCGACGATCTGGCTATTGACGTCCTGCACAGTGGATTTTCCGGCTTATAGATTTAGTATCCGCCCATCGCAAGTTTGGGGTCGATCTGCCAGGTTTCGCTGGTCAGCTTGCCGTCACGATAAGTGAGCACGTAACGCACCTTGATCGGTTGCTTGCCTTCGAACTGGACATTTGCCGTGACTGTAGCGCCATTGGTGTTGACTGATTCCTCAAGCTTGTCGACGCTGACCTTGAGCGGCCCCTGCGCCTTGGTGAACTTCTCCCACAGTGCGCGGATGTTGTCGGCCCCGCTATAGGTGCCGTTGAGCGGGCCGCCGATCCAGTTGAGTTGTGCATTGTCGGCATAGCCGCGCGCCAGCAGCGCCGTGTCGCCTGCGCCGATGGCCTGGAAGTGCAACCGGGCTTCGTCGGACGGGGCGGCCAGCGCGCCGCCACTGGCGGCAAGAAACAGCGAGAGCGACAGGAGGGTGCGTTTCATTGGGGACTATCCTTTCAAGTTGAAGTTTTTGGGAAGTACGCCCCATAGACGAACGAGCCTGCCGGTTTATTCCACAATAATTCAGGGATATTGCTGCCTGGAATGCAGGACGTTGATCACTTCGATAGCGGAGGCTGTAACCCGGTAAACCACCACATAGTTCGGATGCACAACCATTTCCCGAGTCCCCGCCACTATCCCATGGCGGTATAGATAGGGATGTTGAGGCAAGGCGGACGTGGCGCGTTCGATCTCTTCGCCCAGGTTAAATGCGGCGGCCAGATTTCGTTCCGAGATGTAACTTAAAATTTCGCGCAGGTTTGCGCGGGCTTCAGGCCGCCACTCGACCAGCATCTTGATCTTTGCGCTGATCCTCAAGCAGTTTGCGCATCTCAGCCATTACCACGTCATGGGGGATGTTCGGACGCGGGTCATCCAACGACTCCTGCACCTTGGCGCGAAGCCAGCATTTATATGCCTCGGCCTGTTCCGTCGTGGAAAATTCGGACTCAATGGGAGATAGGGCGGTATTCATGGCGCAACATTAAACTTTATCCGGTGAAATGGCAACAGCAGCACTACGCCTGCTCCCGCGCCATTCTGACCGGAATCCGCCGCGCGCCGAAGGGCTGCTCATAGTGGCCGTAGCGACCGGCGATGGCGGCATTGCAATGCCGGCAATGGCCGTCGTCGGTGAGCTGGTAGTCGAGTATTTCATACCAGTCGCGCTGGATCACCGCTTTGCCGCAAGCCGGGCAAAACGTGGTGTCGCCCACGCGGTCATGCACATTGCCGATATACACATAGTGCAGGCCCTGGTCGAGTGCGATGCGGCGGGCGCGCGCCAGCGTCGCCGCTGGCGTCGGAGGTGCGCCGAGCAGTTTGTAGTCGGGGTGGAAGGCGGAGAAGTGCAGCGGCACGTCTGGGCCAAGCTCCTGCGCTACCCACTGCGAAAGTTGCGTTACTTCCGCTGCGCTGTCGTTGTGGCCGGGAATCAGCAGGGTGGTGATCTCCAGCCAGCAAGCGGTTTCGTGATGGACGTAGACGAGGGTGTCCAGCACATCTTGCAGGTGACCGCCGCAGAGTTTGAAATAGAAGGCTTCGGTGAATGCTTTGAGGTCGATATTGGCGGCATCCATCTTTGCGTAAAACTCGCGGCGCGGCGCGGCGTGGATGTAGCCGGCGGTGACGGCGACCGCCTGGATACCTTCGGCATGGCAGGCGTCGGCGGTGTCCATGGCGTATTCGGCGAAAATCACCGGGTCGTTGTAGGTGAACGCGACGCTCCTGCTGTGGCGCGCCACCGCCGCTTTGGCGATGGCTTCCGGCGAGGCGGCGTCCATCAGCGTATCCATCGCGCGCGACTTGGAAATGTCCCAGTTCTGGCAGAACTTGCAGGCGAGATTGCAGCCGGCGGTGCCGAAAGAGAGCACGCTGGAGCCGGGATAAAAGTTGTAGAGCGGTTTTTTCTCGATCGGGTCGATGCAAAAACCCGAGCTGCGGCCATAGGTGGTCAGCACCAGTTTGCCGTGGCGCATGGCGCGCACAAAACAGGCGCCGCGCTGGCCTTCGTGCAACTTGCAGTCGCGCGGACACAGGTCGCACTGGATACGGCCATCCTCCAGGGCATGCCACCAGCGGGCGGGATAGGCGCTCTCGTGGATGCTCATGGCGTCATGGCGCCTCCCGCCATTTTTGCACTTGATAGCGCGACAGCTTGACTTGATCGCTCCAGAAATCCGCTGGCAAACCGGCCTTGCGTTTCAGTTCGCGCAGGAATTGCCGCGCCTCCGGCAGACTTTCCCAGACCTGGGGCAGGAAGGTGCCGCGCTGCTGCGCGTGTTCAAGAATCACGCCATCCACGCCGGGCCTGAGTTGTTGGATGGCATCGGCTTCGCTGGTGAAGTTGATTGACTGGGCGGCTGTCAACAGCGACACCTCGACGCGGATGCCGGCCAGTTCCTCTACCGTCAGCGGCGCGAAGCGCGGATCGCTGAAGGCTGCGGCACAGGCGTTGGCAACCACATCCTCGGTTAGCGGACGCCAGGCTTCCAGCGAGCCGATGCAGCCGCGCAATTCTCCGTGATGGGTGAGGGTGACGAATGCTGCGCCGGGCTGCATTAGTTCTGGGGTGGCCGACAGGTCTGGAACAGGTGCGTGCGCATGCGACACAGCCAGCCGATCAGCGATGGCCTGGCGCGCCAGCAGCAGCAAGGTATTGCCGAGATCAGAGGACATCACTCGTCGCCTCGTTGAAGGCAAATGCGCCGTAGCCGACCACGCGGCTATGGTCGCCGGCGCCCGCCGGGCTGTCGCCGGAGTTGCGCAAGTCGAGCAATTCCGGCGACAGCGCGTGGCGGCGCGCGCACAGCAGCAGTCCGTCGATGGGCAGGGCGCCGCAGGCCTGGTTGTATTCGGTGAGCGGCTCTCTCGCCAGGATGTGTGCGGCGGTACGCTGATCCAGCGCTTGCGCCGCCGCATAGGGAAGATAGTGGGACAGGTCGGAACTGATGACGATGAGGGTTTCCGGGCCGCCCCAGAGGTGTTCCAGAACTTCCGCGACTTCCTCCGGAGTGACGTTGCCGACCACCAGCGGCAGCAACTGGAAATCTTCAAGTATGGTTTGCAGGAAAGGCAGATGCACCTCCAGCGAATGTTCCTCGGCGTGGGCGGCATTGCTGCAACTGACTTGGGGCAGTGTCAGCAATTGCGCGGCGGCGTTCTGGTCGATCCCGACGCTTCCCAGGGGCGTAACGAAAGCATCGGCTTGCGGCAGGGCCAGGCCGTCGATGGCGACCCGGTGGGCCGGTCCGAGCAGTACCACGCGGCGGATGCGCTTGCGCAGAGGAATGATGGTTGCATAGGCGCTGGCGGCAACCGCACCGGAGTAGATATAACCGGCATGGGGGGCGATCAGCGCCTTGGGCGTGGCAGGACTGGCAGGGTTTGCCGGCTTGGCCTGCGCCAGCAACGTGGTGACGCTGCCGGCCAGCGCATCGCGCTGGCCCGGATAAAACATGCCGGCAACAGCAGGAGGGCGAATTCGGGCGGACATCATGGCTATATCACCTTCAGTATCGAGTGAACGCAACGCCAGCCATGCTTTCACAGCAAAGTGGCGCAAGTTAATTCTAGTCCTTACAATCGCGGCATGACAGTTTCTTCCTCAAGTTACTACGCGCTGGTTCCCGCCGCCGGCAGCGGGGCGCGCATGGGCGGTGCAGGCCCCAAGCAATATCTGCCGCTGGCCGGTCGCCCGCTGATTTACCATGCGCTTGCCGCGCTGTGCGGCGTGGCGCGGGTGACCCGGGTGTTCGTGGTGCTGGCGCCGGACGATGCTGAGTGGAACCGCCACGACTGGTCGGCGCTCGGCCCCAAACTGACGCCGTTGTTTTGCGGCGGCGCGACGCGCGCTGAAAGCGTGCGTAACGGCTTGCGCGCCACTGCTACTCAAGTGCAGGCGCAGGATTGGATGCTGGTGCATGATGCGGCGCGCCCCTGTCTGGCCCCCTGGCAGGTCGATGCGTTGATCGACGCGGTGGGTACGATAGCCGATGACAATGCTGGCGGAATATTGGCGGTGCCGGTTGCCGACACGCTCAAGCGCGCCGATGCGCAGAACCATATCAGCGCCACTGTGGCGCGCGAAGCGCTCTGGCAGGCGCAGACGCCGCAGATGTTTCGCCATGCCAGCCTGCGCCGCGCCCTGGAGAGCCACGCCAATCTCGGCGCAGTCACCGACGAGGCCGGCGCAATGGAGGCGCAGGGTTTTCATCCCAGGCTGGTGGCAGCCGACGCCACCAATCTCAAGGTCACTTACCCACTCGATCTGCTGCTGGCCGGGTGGATACTGCAACATCGCGGAGACTAAACATGAATATACGGGTTGGTCAGGGTTTCGACGTGCATCCACTGGCGCCAGGACGCAAGCTGCTGCTCGGCGGCGTAGACATTCCTTTCGAACGCGGGCTGCTCGGCCACTCGGATGCCGATGTGCTGCTGCATGCCATCACCGACGCGATACTCGGCGCGGCGGGCCTGGGCGACATCGGGCGGCATTTTCCGGACACCGACGAACGCTGGGCGGGGGCCGACAGCCGCATGCTGCTGCGTGAGGCGATGACCGCCGTACGCGCCGCCGGTTGGCGCGTGGGCAATGTGGATGCCACGGTGGTGGCGCAAGCGCCGCGCATCGCCCCGTATGTCGCGGCGATGCAGGCCAACATCGCCGCCGATCTTGGCATCGACAGCAGTTGCGTGAATATCAAAGGCAAGACCACCGAGCGCTTGGGTTTCACCGGTCGCGGCGAGGGCATCGCCGCGCAGGCGGTGGCGTTACTAGCGCCCGAATTTGTTTCTGGGGTACTGGTGCGCGCTACCGACGCGGCTTGACAGACTCACAGTGAATTCCCCAGAGCAGCAGAACATCCCGGATTGCGTCACCTGCGGCGGCTGTTGCGCCTGGTCGGCAAGCTGGCCGGTGTTCATCGGCGACGGTGACAGTCAGGGTATTCCGGAGGAGGTCATTGATTTTGAAAATGGCCGCATGCTGTCGCATGGCAACCGCTGCGCGGCGCTGGAGGGTCGGCTTGGCGAACGGGTGAGTTGTAGCGTGTATGCCAACCGGCCATTGGTGTGCCGGGAATTTCAGGCGGGATCGCCAGACTGTCTGATGGTGCGCGGGGCGCTGGGGCTTTAAAAAGGCAGACTGAGGATTGCCTTCAGGGTGCTGAGGTTCGAAGCGCCAGTCCAGCGCAACTCGGCGTTCCAGCGGGTTTCTTCGGTGCGCTGCGAGCTGAAACCAAGCTCGCTGTTGAGGCCCCGGTAGAAGCCCGGCTCAAGGTGATCCGCAAGGTATTTCGGGCGCAGCTTGGCGCCTTCCATATGTCATCGCCGCCGGTCGCGCGGATCGCAGGAAGATAAAAACCAGCCTCCCAGCGCTGGTTCAAATCGTATGCGAATTCCGGCGTGAGACGGAATTCATGCCGTGCAGGAATCTCGCCGCTGTAAGCCGGTGTGCGCAGCCCGGAGGGAACATAGTTCATATGCAGCTCGACACTGGTTTCGCCCGGCGTGTTGATGGCGTCATCGTAGACCTGGATTTCATCGCTGGAGGCAGCCAGGGCGCTGGCGCAGGCAACGAACATGCAGAGGAAGGCAGCCGATGCGAGTGTGCGCATGCCCCCGATTCCAGGCTTCATGTTGAAACGATTTATTCTTAAAATTCCGCCCATTCCCCGTCGTTTGCGTCGGTTCCGCCCGCTGCTGCTGGTTTTGCCTTGATCTGCCTGGCGGGTTTTTTGACCGGCGTGACTGATCGCACTACGGCGCGGTGCGTGGATGCGGCAAGCGCCACCCCGGCGCTGCCAGCCGGTTTTGCAGCGGATGAGCGCGTGCGTCCGCCACCGGCCTCCAGCTTGAAGATGCTCACAGCTTCCATCAATACCCCCGCCTGCTCCTCCATCGACTCGGCGGCTGCGGCGGCTTCTTCCACCAGCGCAGCGTTCTGTTGCGTTACCTCGTCCATCTGGGTAATCGCCTGGTTCACCTGCTCGATGCCGGCGCTCTGTTCGGAAGATGCCGCAGAGATTTCCGCCATGATGTCGGTCACCCGCTTCACTGCACTGACGATTTCGTTCATGGTCGTACCGGCCTGATCCACCAGCTTGGCGCCGGCGTCCACTTTATCCACCGAATCGCCGATCAGGGTCTTGATTTCCTTCGCCGCCGCCGCCGAACGCTGCGCCAGGTTGCGCACTTCGCCCGCCACCACCGCGAAGCCCCGGCCTTGCTCGCCGGCACGGGCCGCTTCCACGGCGGCGTTGAGTGCCAGGATGTTGGTCTGGAAGGCGATGCCTTCGATCACGCTGATGATATCCACGATCTTCTTCGAGCTGTCGCTGATCGAGGCCATGGTTCCCACGACTTCGCCCACCACGGCGCCGCCTTTGACCGCCACGTTCGAGGCGGTGATCGCCAACTGGTTGGCCTGCTTGGCGTTCTCGGCGTTCTGTTTTACCGTGGAGGTCAGCTCTTCCATGCTGGAGGCGGTTTCTTCCAGGCTCGATGCCTGCTCTTCGGTGCGTTGCGACAGGTCGCTGTTGCCCGCCGCGATTTGCTTGGCGGCGGTGGTGATGGAATCGGTGGAGCCGCGCACGTCGCCCACAATTCCAGAGAGACTCTCATTCATGTCTTTCAGGGCTTGCAACAACTGCCCGGTCTCGTCCCTGGTGTTGACTTCAATGTGTTGCGTCAGGTCGCCTTTGGCTACGGCATCGGCAACCACCACGGCCTCCTGCAAAGGACGGGTGATGATGCGGGAGATGAAATACGCAAATCCTATCCCGAGCAGTGCAATTACAACTGTCAATACCGCCATCTCGTCCTGGGCATTGTCCAGCAAGGTGTGCATTTCAGCGGAGGCTTTTTTGGTATTTTCATGCGCCACCGAAATCAGCCTGGTAATCGGCTTGCCGATCTCTTTATCCGCGCCGGCAACAGATTTGTCCAGGTCGGCAATCGGCGTGTTCGCGGTTCTCAGTTCGGTGAGCCTGGCCATACCCTCCCGGTAGTGTTTTACGCCCTCCAGAACCGCCTGCAGGTCGCTTTCCTCCTGCGGCGACATGGTACCCAGCTTGCGATAGTCGGAAACCGCTTTTTCAATAGCGTTCATGTCGTCACTGAATTTTTTGTTGTAGTCGCCGCCTCGAAGAATGTAGTTCTTGAAATGGTGGATGCCGTCTCCCAGGGCGTGATCGCCTTCGGTCGCGGTGATGCGTTTGGCCAGCGTCACCTTGTCGAACGCAGTCCACTGACTGCTCATGGCGTAAAATTTTTGCAGGGCGGCGCCCGCCAGCAGCATCACCAGCACGATCATTGCACCAAAGGCGATGGCCAGTTTCGTTCCGATTCTTAATTTTCCAAGAAATGACATGGTGCTTTTCCTTTATCAATGTTGTGCGGTTCAAGTACGGGCTATCTGTTCTAGGCCGCCAGTGGTGTTGCTTCAATCAACTCCATGTCGCGGCTGCCCATCAGCCGCTCGATATCCACCAGGATCAGCATGCGCTCATCCACGGTACCCAGGCCCAGCAGATACTGGGTATCCAGGCCGGTGCCGAATTCCGGCGCGGGTTTGATCTCTTCCGGTTTAAGCGTGGTCACGTCGGACACGCCATCCACCACCATGCCCACCACCCGGTGGGCAATGTTGAGGATGATCACCACGGTGAACTGGTTGTATTCGACATTGCCAAGATTGAACTTGATGCGCATGTCGATGATCGGCACGATGTTCCCGCGCAGGTTGATCACGCCCTTGATGAACTCGGGGGCATTGGCGATATGGGTGACCGCATCGTAGCCGCGGATCTCCTGCACCTTGAGGATGTCGATGCCGTACTCCTCCTGGCCCAGGGTGAAGGTGAGAAATTCGTTGCCGCCCGCCAGCACATTGATGGCGGTGGTCTCTTTGACCTGTACCCTCTGAGGCAAAGATGTCATTTGGGTATCTCTCCTGTGCAATGCGCCGCCGCGCCGGCGTTCGCCAGCGTTGAGCGTCAGTCAATAGTACTAATGATATAGCGCCTTTGCCGCTTATTGCAAATAAGGGACGGGTCATTTCCCCCCGATACTCCATCGCAACAGACCCTGCAAGCGCCACCAGCTCACGAGTTGGCGGTAGCCAAAATTTTCCAGGACGGCGCTGGTCAACAGCCAGACGGACTGCGCCGGCTTGGGATAAAGCCGCAAGTAGGATTCTTCGAGCAACAGCGCTGTTACGGATAGCAGGATGCCGAAATTCAGCGCCACCAACATGAAAGTAGCGAATATCTGCCAGGAAAGCGCACCCAGGATCAAGCCAGCGAGCAGAGCGGCATATCCGGCCGCCTCGAACAGCGGGCCTAGCACTTCGAAGCAGATCAGGAGCGGGAAAACCAGCCATCCCACCATGCCGGCGCGCGGATGGAACAGCAATTGCCGGTTCATTGCCAGGCTCTCGACGAACCCGCGTTGCCAGCGTATGTGGCGGTTGCGTAGTTGCCGCAGATCTTCTGACGCTTCGGCCCAGCAGACCTGGGCGGGAATGAAGGTGATCCGGTAGGGCGTGCCGCGCAGGCGGTTGATCTTGTGCAGGCGGAGGATCAATTCCATATCTGCGCCAACACTGTCGGTGTGATAGCCGCCGGCGTCGATCACGGCGTTTTTATTGAGCAGACCGAAGGCGCGGGAATCCAGCAACACCGCGTTGAGAGGCGACCAGCCCAGCCTGCCAAAGAGGAAGGCGCGCAAGGTCTCGACGATCTGGAAGCGGGCAAGCAGCTTGCCTGGCAACCCTGCCTCAAGCAGCAGGCCGTTGTCGAGCTTGCTGCCGTTGGCGACGCGGATGGCGCTGCCGGTGACGATGGTGCGCGGATCTTCGAGGAAGGGTTGCACCATCCGGGTGAGCGCATCGCGTTGCAGGATGGCGCCGCTGTTCACAGTACAGTACAGCGGATGGCGCGCGACATTGATGCCGGCGTTAAGCGCATCGGCCCTGCCGCCATTAAGTTTGTCGATGACGCGCAGATTGTCATGGCGCGTGGAGTGGTAGACGCCGCGCACTTCCCGGCAAGGCAGGCGCGGCTGGTAGACTTCTGGCAGCGGAAACAGGGCGAACTGCCGCACCAGTTCCTCCATCGTGCCATCCTTCGATCCGTCATTGATGACGATGATTTCGAATTCAGGATAGTCGAGCCGGAGCAGCGCATGCACTGCGGCGCTAATGCTCGCCGCCTCATTGCAGACGGGCGCCAGCAAGCTGACAGGTTGCGCGAAACCGGCGCAGGCCAGCGGCAGGCCCAGGCTGCGGCGCCGCATAAAACGGCGCAGACTGATCAGGGAAAGCAGGTTTAACAGGATGTAGTTCGGCCAGAACGCGCGTGAGTATCTCGGTCACGGAAGGGTCGTTCAGTCTGGCGCGCAAGCTCTCCAGTTTTTGTCGTTGCATGGAGGGAATGCTGGTCAGCGCCAAACCGGCTTGATAGCGCACCCACCACTCCGGATCTCCCAGCATCGCCTGCAAGCGCAGCCGGTCCTCATCCTCGCCCAGCCGGCCCAGGGCTGCCGCAGCCTGCGCGCGAACCGTCCACTCTTGATGAATTGCGAGAGGCCGGATAGCGTCAAGGGCGCGCGGGTCGCGGCAGATTTTGAGTGCTGCCGCGATGACCTCGATGGGCCGCTCGGGATGAAGCAGCGGCGCCAGCGCCGGCCAGGTGTCGCCGAGATCCACGGTTTCGAGCAGGTTCAGTAAACGCGGCGCATTGAGAGGTGTTACCGAGCGCAAGGCTTCCAGCAGCGGCGGGGCCAGGACGGCGGCGGAGACTTCGCGCATCACCGCAGCGACCTTGGCGATCGGCCAGTCGTTGCGGCGGGTCAATTCATTCAGCATGGCCGGGACTGCGCTGGCGGCATCGATTTGCAACAGGCTGCGCGTCGCCAGCAGCGAGATCAGCGGATTCCGGTCCAGCACCAGCCTTGCCAGCGAATCCCAGGCGTCGCTGGATTTGAGCCGGCCAAGGGCAACGATGGCGAACAGCCGCGCGCCGATCTCCCCATGCGCCAGCATTTGGCGCGCGCACACGTCCAGTTTGAGGTTGATTGCCAATTGACGCAGCGCCATGCAGGTTTCGCCACGGATCAGTGCGGATTCGGTGTAATTGACCCATGCCGTCAGTATGGTTTCGCGGTCGCTGTTCCGGATGCGAGGCGTCTTGAAACTGATGCCTTCACTGACGCGGGAGAACAGCGGTTGCCAGTAGTCGATCAGGGCATGCAGGCGGCGTTCGCGCCGATCAGTTATAGAACGCAGTATCACAATCGCCAGCAGCAGCGCCAAGGTCAGCAGGAACACCGCCAGGCCGCTGTAGAGCGCCAGCTTGAGGAGCGGGTCGTGGGGCGTGGCGTAGGCCATGACCTGATTATAGAAGCATCGCCGGCGGATACCAGAAGAACGGACAACGGGATTATGGCGCTATGCCAGGCCGCGTCAAGTCATGTCAAGTCAAGCGGGTTCCGCCCGGTTGCGCATGTGGTCAGCCAGATCGGCCAGCGCTTTTTCCAGCCGGGCGCGCAGGGGCGTATCGGCGATCAGTTCATTCATCGCCGTGCGCATGCACAGCATCCATTGGTCGCGTTCGGCGGCGCCGATGGCGAACGGCAGATGACGGGCGCGCAGGAACGGTTGGCCGAATTTTTCGACGTACAGTTGCGGCCCACCGAGCCAGCCGGAGAGGAACATGAACAATTTTTCCTCCGATCCGCGCAGGTCAGCCGGATGCAGTTGGCGAATGGCATAACTCTCCGGCAGGCTGTCCATCAATTGATAGAAACGCTGAACCAGGGCGCGCACCACGGCTTCGCCGCCGATGGCCTGGTAGGGGGTAGCTGCGGCGGTGAATGTGGTTTCGCCGGTCATGGCAGGGGCAGTGTAATCCGGGCGACCAGTCCGCCGCCAGGGCGCGCCAGCAGTTCCAGGCGACCGTTGTTGGCGCGCGCAATGCGGGTGACGATGGCCAGCCCCAGGCCCGCGCCGCTGACATTGCTGCGTGCGGCATCGAGACGGGTGAAGGGCAGCTTGAGGCGCTCGGTTTCATGTTCCGGGATGCCCGGGCCGCGATCACTCACCTCGATGTGGATGCCGTGCTTGTCCTGATGCAGCGCGAGCAGCAAGGATTCGTTACCGGCATGGCGCAGCGCGTTGTCGATCAGGTTGGCGACGGCGCGGCGCAGGCCTTGCGCGCGCAATTGCAGCGGCGGCAGCAGCGCCAGATCGGTGGTCAGCGAAACGCCGCGACGTGCGTACTGCGCAGCCATATCTTTGAGCAGGGCGGTCAAGTCAGTCTCTTGCGAAGCTTCGCCGGAAGTCTCGCGGGCGAAATCAAGAAACTGGCCGATGGTCAGATCCATCTCCTCGACATCGGCGATCATGCTGTCGCGCGTCGGCGTATCCACAGCAGAAAGTTCGATCATCTCGATGCTCATCCGCAACCGCGTCAGCGGCGTGCGCAGATCGTGCGAGATGCCGGCCAGGATCAGCGCGCGATCATAGTCGAGGCGGGCGAGGTCGGTCGTCATCTGGTTGAAGGCGCGCGCCAGTGTGGCGATTTCGGATGGGCCGCTTTCCTCCACGGGCGCCGGGGTGCGGCCCTGTCCGATATCTGCGGCGGCGTCGGAGAGCGCCTGCAGCGGGCGGGTAACGCGAAACATGATCAGATAAGCGCCGGCCAGCGACAGCAGCAGCGCCGCCCCGCCCCAGGCGATCCACTGCCACGGCACATTCCGCTCGATGCGTTCGCGCGGCAGCGCGACCCAGTACTCGCTTTCATCGCTCTCGTCGATGCGAAAACTGACGAATACCGCATGTTCGCCGTTGCGGTTGAGCGTCAGGCGGGTGCGCGGCCCAAGTTCCTTGCGCAGCCGCGCGGCGACCAGATGCAGCAGCGAGCGATCCGGCAGCGGTGCGATGACATCGTCGGCTTCAGCGGGATAGATGTGGATGCCTTCGCTGTTCGACAGATCCAGCAAAAGGGCATGGCGCTTGTCGGGCTGGGCGTTGATCAGGGCGCTGCGTGTCAGGTTCACCATGCTGACCATCAATTGCGATAACTGCCGGGCGCGCGGCTCACGTTCGTAAGTGGTGAAAATATTGAACCAGGCCACGACTGACAGCAGCATCAGCACGGCGATCAGCAGGAAGGTGCGCCATAGCAGGGTGCGCGGCAGGAGTCTGGTCAAGCGTGTTTGACTCCATCCGGGACGAACACATAGCCGAATCCCCACACCGTCTGGACGTAGCGCGGCTTGGCTGGATCTTCCTCAACCAGTTTTCTCAGGCGTGAGATTTGCACGTCGATGGAGCGGTCGAACACGTCGTATTCGCGGCCCCGCGCCAGCTCCATCAACTTGTCGCGGGATAACGGCTGGCGCGGGTGCTGCACCAGCACTTTGAGTACAGAAAATTCACCCGTGGTGAGCTGGGTGGTTTCGGCGCCGCGCTCCAACTCACGGGTGGCAAGATTGAGACGGACATTGCCGAAGGAAATATTTTCCTCTTCGGTTGCCGGCGCGCCCGGCGGCGGCGGGGCGCTGCGCCGTCGCAATACGGCATGGATGCGCGCCACCAGTTCGCGCGGGTTGAAAGGCTTGGGGAGATAGTCGTCGGCGCCCATTTCCAGGCCAACGATACGATCAATGTCGTCGCCTTTGGCCGTCAGCATGATGATCGCCAGGTCATTGTCCGCAGTGCTTGCGCCCCTTAAACGGCGGCAGATCGACAGGCCATCCTCGCCGGGCAGCATTAAATCCAGCACCAGCAAATCATAGAATTCCCGGGCCAGCGCCTTGTCCATGGCGGCGGCATTCTCCACCGGCTTGACTGCGAAACCCTGCTCGCTCAGGTAACGATTGAGCAGTTCGCGCAGGCGTTGATCGTCGTCGACGACCAGAATTTTTGGTTTTTCGCTCATAAGCGCAATCCTAGCGGCAAGCGTGGCGTCGCGCCAGTCCGACACGGCATTTTCAGTAAGTGCATGTTACAAGCCTTGCAATTCGTTACAGTTTTATCGAGGCGTGTTTGATTCACGATAGTCGATCTGGTATTTGCCGGGCGTCGCCGCCGGGCGGCCAAGGGTGCGCAGCAGTGCGTCGAGGGGCGCGGCGTCGCTGCCGCTGGTTCCCGCCTCGCCGTGGAAACTCAGGCCATTGCCGGTGATTTCGCCGCTGCCGCTGATTTGCAGGCGACCGCTCAGGGTGGTGAGGTCAACGTGCAGCGCCTGGCCTTCGCCGGCCAGCCGGAAACGGTAATCGCCAAGTGTTCTGCCGGGAACTTCGGTCACCGCAGCGCCGCTCCACAGCAACTCGATTTCGCCGTTGCAGGAGCGCTTGCCCCAGGCGCAAACAAAACTGTTGCCGCGAGCGCGTAAATTTCCGGCCCAGCCATAGCGGCCAAGCGCGCCGGGGAGCAGCGCTACGGCGGCAGTGGCGGGCAGGGTCACATCGAACTGCTCCAGGGAGACACCGCCCGGTGACACTGCAAGCAAGGCTGCGCCTGGGCCGATGTGGATATCCGCTGCGATGCGACCGCGCCACAGTGTGCTCCAGCGGATTTTCCAGTGCAGGTTCTGGGCGATTTCCCAGGGAGCAGCGTCGCTGGAGCGCGTCAGCAGCGTAGCCTGTCCATGCCAGAGACTGCCCTCGGCAGCGGCGAGCCGCCAGTGGCCGTTACTGGCGCGTTCCAGCCAGGGCGTCAGCGTCGCCGCCGGCCACTGGATCATCGCGGCCAGCAGGAAGAACAGAATAAAAAACACCAGGCCGGCGAATCGCAAACGCATGGAAGATTTAACCAAAATTTTTCACCACCAAGACACCAAGAACACCAAGAAAAACACAGTCAAACAATGGCGGAAAATTCGCCTTGTGGGCAGGTATCGGCATCAAAGTTATTTCCTTTGTGCAACTTGGTGTCCTTGGTGTCTTGGTGGTGGAAATGAGTTTTTCGGGTTTAGCTTGGTTCTGGCAGCGCGAACAGGGCGTCGATTTTCACCACGCCGGGCATGCCTCCAGGCGCTGCTTCGTCAGCGCCTTCTATGCGGCAAAGTATCAGGCGCAGATGGGCATCGCGTTGCAATGCGGCGATCCATTCGAGCCACTGGTCAAACGGCAGATTGGCGCGCAGGCGCAGTTGGCGCGGCCCTTCGAGCTGTAGCTGGTTTGCCGCCAGCACCAAGCCGGTGGTGCGCGCCGCCGCGATTGCTGCCGTCAGCAGGGCATTGCCTTCCTGCGCCGCCGGGCTGGCCGGCAGCGACTGTAGTTGGCGGATTTCTCCGGCCTGCCGCTGCAGGGTTGCGACTTGCAGCCGCAGTTGCGGAATTTGATTATGCAGGCGGACTCTGGCGCTGTGGGCCGACCAAAGACCCTGGAGCAGCAAGGCCAGCGCAACGAAAGCCGCCAGCGCCATGAGGAAACTCCGTTCGCGCGGCTGCCGTGCAGCCCACAGGCTGCGCAGCCCTTGCAGACGTTCGCGGAGTGGGTTGAAGAAGGCGTTCATAGCGATCCGCGCAAGGCGAATACCGCCACCACACCGCCATTGCCTGGGTGCGTGTCGCGCAGGGTCACCGCCAGTCCGCGGCCTGCCAGGACTCCGCGCAGACGCTCGGCATCGGCGGCGTTCGCCAGCAGCACGCCAAGTTCGAGACGGCCGTCTTCATAAGCGATGCTGCGCAGTTTTCCCTGGCCGCCGAGGGCTTCACTGGCGACGGCGAGCAGCGGCAGAAAATCGGTGCTGCCGAGTTGCCCGCGCTCGCGGCGCAGTTGGTCGTTGAGGCGCTGCATTTGCAAGGGCGGATTAACGATGGCTTGCGCCTGCGGGTAAGCGCTACGGAAGATGTCGGTCATGCGTTGCCGCAATTGCTCGCTTTGCCGATCCAGCCAGAACCACTCGCCCAAACTGAACAGAGCGTAGATCGTCAGCGTGAGCAGGCCTATCGCCAAGGCCGGCTTGAGGCTGTCCCAGCCGGAATTCGGCTGGCGTGGCGGGGCGAATTCGCCGCTCAGCAGATTGCGCGCGTCAGCGGTCGGCAAATCACGCCAGGCGTAGTCGCCAGCCGCATGCACCGGCAGCCCGAGCGCCGCTTGCCAGGCGGCTGCGGCGGCGGCGTCGAATTCCAGCCCGGCGGTTTTGCTGCGGCTGCTATACACGGCGATTGATTGTGGCGCGCTGTCGCTGTTGCGCGCCGCTTGCAGCGCCAGTTGCAATTCGAGCGGCGGCTGGCGGGCATCGCCGAGATCGAAGGCATAGCCTTCTTCCGCGCCGAGACGCATCAAGCCAGAGGTATTGTCGGGGTGCAGACAGACGCTCCAGCCGTTAGCCGGCAGGGGCGCGATCTGAATCTCGCTCACCACCCGCTGCGGCATGCGTTCCAGGGTGCGCAGGGCGGCGAGCAGCGCCCTGAAGCGGGAGCGCGCGATCACCCAGATCGGCGTGGGCTGGCCTTCGCCGGCGCTATCGCTGTCGCCCACAACAAAATGTTCGCCATCCGCTTCGCCGATCAACTGATCTTCCAGCGCATAGGCGATCACCTCGGCAGGGCGCGAGCGCGCGCCCTTGGGCAACTGCGCCTTGAGCGACAGGCATTGATCGGCGCTCAGGATGAGCTCGCAGTGTTCGGCGGCGGGCCAGTGGCGCGGTTCGCTGCGACCGCGCTGCAGCGGCGTACCCTGTGCGTTGACCAGCGTCCACTCGCAAGCGGCGTCACGGCCCGGCCAATCGGCGGTGATGAAAAGTCGCAGCGACAGGCTCATTCGAATTTTTGCCAGACCAGCGCCGGCCAGGGCGTAAGCCGGTCCAGCAGTGCAGTGCTGGAGGTATCGGCATTGCCGTAGCGGGCATGGATGGACACCGTGAAATAGCGGCTGCGCGTGTCGAGCCGCTCGGTACCGGGGATATTTTTCAACTCGCGCGGCAGACGGGCGCGGAAATCGGAGATGTCTCGAAACGGCGCACGGTCGCGGTCGGCAATGATTTGCTGGGTTTCGGCAGAGGACAGATCGGCGAGGACGGCATCAAGCACGATGGCGCTGGCTGTATTGACATTGACGGGATTATAGCCCGGAAGGGCGCTGGCATAAGGGCGCAGACGTTCGATGACGGCGCTGTTGAAGCCGCGCACCCGCAGCAGGTTGTCGAGGTCGCTGAGTTCGCGGTTGGCGCAGCGATAAGGCGGCTTGAGGCTCAGATAGTAGGCGTCTTCCGCGCCTTCGGGTTGCGCCTGGGCGTCGCTGTCGAGCCAGTCGGCCAGCGCCGGCGCCAGCGCCGGCGGCAGTTGCAACTGATCCAGCAGCCGCCGCAAGACGGCAAGATCGTCACGGTTGACCTGGCCGTTGCGCACCAGGTTATTGAGGTTCCACTTCCCCTGTTCGTCAGTTATGCCGCCGCCGATTTCACCGCCCTCGGCGGGCATCGACGGCACCACAGTGGCCCAGGGTTCGCCGGCGTAATCAATGGTGCTGGTGCGCGCGTCTTCAGCCAGGATAGCGCGCGCCCATTCGATGCCGGCCAGCGCCAGGAGGCGGGCCTGCGCCAGATCGCGGCGGGTTTCCACCTGGCGCAGCCAGAGGTCCTGACGCCAGATCAGATTGCTGGCCAGTGAAGTCGCCAGCGCCACCACCAGCAGCGCCATGATCAAGGCTGCGCCGCGTTGCGGGATGAGGGAGCGAACTGAAAGCGATCTCATGAAGGCAGGGCGAACACCCGATGCAGTTTGACGCCGTTGCCCAGGTCCATCTCCACCGCCACGGCGCGCGGCAATGCTTCCACGCTGCCGGCAACCGGCCAGACATCCTGCCACTGCCCACTGGCGTCGAGGTAGCGGAAGTTCAGACTGCTGACATCCTCCAGCAGCACATAAACTTCCGGCTGCGAACTGGGCGCGCGGTCGAGCACATTCCAGATCAGCAACTCCACCTTGCCAGCCCGCAAGCGGTAGCCCAGGCGTATTTCGTCGCGGCCCGCAGGTGATTTGCGGCTGAATTCGAGTTGCGCCGCCGCGGCGTCGTTGATTGCTGCGCCGGTAAGTTGGCGTCCCCACCATTCGGGCAACGGCTTGGCGTCGCCATTGCCATCGCGCACGGGGCGTCGCGCTGGTTGCGCCACATCATTGGCGAAGCGCTCAAAAAACAGC
Organism: Betaproteobacteria bacterium; assembly: GCA_016194935.1. Lineage (GTDB taxonomy): Bacteria > Pseudomonadota > Gammaproteobacteria > Burkholderiales > Rhodocyclaceae > JACRAR01. The sequence goes on along the minus strand of JACQAO010000021.1, from coordinate 11,017 downwards.
GCCACGGCCTGCCAGCGGTCGCCCTCAGCGAGACTGTGCTGGCTGGTGCGCGACATGCTGTCGATGCCGCGATAGGCCATCACCGTCAGCAGCGCCAGCAGGGCGACGGCGATCAGCAGTTCGATCAAGGTCAGCCCGGCTGCGGGGCGAGTGATATTGCATTTCACACTATCCACCCGGCCTGACCAGGAAACCGTCGAACTTCGCCAGGGCGGCGTTGGTGTCGGTACGCTCGCCGGGAAACACCCGCACCTCGATGCGGCGGAACTGGGCGTTGGGCGTGCCGCCGATTTTTTCCTCCCAGCGAAAACGTATTCCCCCTTGCAGCGTTTCTCCGCTGGACATCCCGACAGGCAACCAGTCGCGCCGGGCGCGGTGCTCTTCCAGACGGTCCAGGGCCACCCAATCGGCCAATTGACGCTGGCGGATTTCGACAGTGTTCTGCGTCGCCATGGCGCCGGCGCGAAGCGCCGCCATCAACGCCAGCGCGAGGATGGCTAAAGCCACCATTACCTCCAGCAATGTGAAGCCGCGCGTTGGCCGGGGACTGTCACTCACCGGTATTTTCCCGGTCATGGCTGCGTAACAGTGGCTTGCTGTAATTTGGCGGAATTCTGTCAAGGAGACGGCTATGCAAGTCAGAAAGATATTGGGCGGGGTTGTCATCGATCAAGGGAAACACTGCATTGCAAAACTGGAAAACGGCAAATATGCGGTTGGAGAATTCGGGCCGGGACAGAACGTGCTACCAGAAGCCCAGTTCGGCACCCTGAATGCGGCATACGACCACTGGCTACAGCTTGCGCTGATGTTCAGGACATCGTCGCGGAGCACGGTTTCCGCCGACCAACCTGGTTCCGGTTCCATCGGCATGCGCGCAACCGGGTAATCGCACATGCTGCGTATTGCCGGTTTGGCGGGCGGCGTCTGAGATACCGTCAGTCAGTATATATCCAGCCCGCGACATCTGATTGGTAAATTGCTAGTTGGGGAAACACAAATACGCCAATGACGCATTGAATAACAAATTGTTCGCCGGGTCCTGGCGTATTTGACATCAGGCTGTGGTAGTCATTTGCAACACCGTGGGTGTGCAAGCCTTGCTTAAATACTTCATGAAGGTTCCCAGGCTTATTTTATATTCTTTGCATAGCGGCGCCAGCGTAGTGTAGAGTGCGTCGCAGCAAATATTCGCAGCCGCCCCATCTCATAATATTCATAACGGGCTGTGATAAACCTCGAGGGGAGGCGTCACCATGTTCAAGAACCTTAAAATCGGCACGCGGCTGGGCCTGGGTTTCGGCCTGGTACTGGTCCAGCTTTGCATTATCTCTTTCGTCGGGATTTCCCGCATGGAGAGCGTGAAAAAGAATATGGACTTCGTAGTTCATGTGAATAACGTCAAGATCGCCCTGGCCAACAGCATGCGCGGTCAATTGAACGTGATTGCGCGCTCTGTCCGCAATCTGGCGTTGCTCTCGGACGTGGCGGAGATGAAAAAGGAAGAGGCGCTGATGCAGGAGGCGCGCACCCAGTACGGCGTATTGCGTGACAAGCTGGAGAAAATGGTGGTGACCAGTGAAGGCAGGAAAATGTTCGCCGCCATCAATGAAGCCCAGCAGCGCACCCGGCCTCTGGTGGACCAGACAGTGGCGCTGGGTCTGGACAACAAGGACGCGGAAGCCACGGCTTTGCTGATGAAAGAGGTGCGTCCGGCGCAAAACAAATGGTTCGACGCGATTCAGGCAATGGTCGAGCGATTCGAGTCGCAAAACAACAAGATGATCGAGGAGTCGAGCCAGGCTTACGAAAACGCTTACAAATTGATGCTGATCCTGTCGATTACTTCCGTTCTGCTGGGTGTCTTCGTCGCTTACCAGGTGACGCGCGGCATTACCAGACCGCTCGACGAAGCAGTGGCGGTGGCCAATCAGCTCGCCGAAGGCGACCTGACGGCGAAGATCGTGGTGAATTCCAGAGATGAAACCGGCATGCTGCTTACCGCAATGCAGGATATGGTGGTCAAGCTGAAAGAAATGATCAACGCGGTTTTATCCAGCACCGACCAGGTGTCCGGTACTGCCGTGGAGCTGTCCGCATCCTCCGGCCAGGTGGCGGAAGGCTCGCGCCAGCAGGCCGAGGCGGCCTCTTCAATGGCGGCGGCGATGGAACAAATGATGGTCAGTATCGAGCACGTTTCCAACAATGCACAGGACGCAAGAAGTTCCTCCGGTTACTCCGGCGATCTGTCCGAACAGGGCGCCAAAGTGATCCAGAATGCGGTGCTGGAAATGGTCAAGATCGAAGGTTCGGTCAAGGAGTCATCGAAAATCATTGGCGCGTTGGAGCAGCATTCCGGGGAAATTACCGCCATCGTCAACGTCATCAAGGACATTGCCGATCAAACCAATTTGCTGGCCCTGAATGCCGCGATTGAAGCCGCCCGCGCCGGCGAGCAAGGCCGCGGGTTCGCCGTGGTCGCAGACGAGGTGCGCAAGCTGGCGGAACGCACCGCCAAGTCAACCCAGGAAATCGCCGGGATGATCGAAAAAATCCAGGTCGGCACGCGCGATGCGGTTGCCAGTATGGAAAACGGCGTCACCCAGGTCAGCGGCGGAGTGGCGCTGGCCAACCAGGCCGGCGAGTCGATCACGCAAATCCAGGCTCAGGTGGCCCGCGTGGTGCAGGCGGTGGGGGATATTTCCGACTCGCTCAAAGAGCAAAATACAGCGGGCAACGATATTGCTAAAAACGTCGAAAAAATTGCCCAGATGTCGGAGGAGAACAGCGCGGCGGTTCAGCAAACCGCCAGCGCCGCCCAGCATCTGGAACAACTGGCGTCATCCCTGCAAGGCGCCATAGGACGTTTCAAGGTTTAGTTCGAAGCGGGCAAGACCCGGCAAAAGAACTCAGCCGGCGAAGAACCCCGCAGTAGCGGGCTTTTGGAAGTTGTGAATAATTCAGGCAAGCTTGATCAGGATGCCGACAATCAAGCCAATCTGTGCGAGTGCCAAGCCAACGATCCATTTCAGCAGGTCGAACTTCAACTCCATTAGATCGGCCTTTGTGGCTAGCTCGTGAACCTTCATCATTTCATCGAAGGCCTCTCGCTGAGCTTCTGCGATTGCCTCGGCTTCGTTAGATGCAATCCCCGCAGCTTCGAGTTTCTTGACGAACTTCAGAGTGTCAAAGGTAATGGTCGTCATGGCGTGTTCTCCTGTTATTCCATTTCCAAATCCAACCGTGACTCTGGAAATCGAACCAGTCGAGGTTAAACGATGCCGAAGGCTTTGGCAACAGCTTCTGCATCCATACGATCAATCCCGGACAACCTCGCCTGCTGGGTTCCGCCCCGGCAAAGGCGCTTAGCCGGCGAAAAAATCCTTCACCTTGTCCATCCATGATTTCGCACGGGGGTTGTGCCTGCCGGAATCCTCGTCGTTGATGGATTCGAACTCGCGCAGCAGCTCTTTCTGCCGTTCGGTGAGATGTACCGGTGTTTCCACCACTACATGACACAGCAGGTCGCCGTGGCCGATGCTGCGCACGCCCTTGATGCCTTTGCCGCGCAGCCGGAACACTTTGCCGGTCTGGGTTTCGGCGGGTACCTTGAGTTTTGCTACGCCGTCCAGCGTGGGAATTTCAATTTCTCCGCCGAGGGCGGCAGCGGCGAAGCTGACCGGCATCTCGCAATGCAGGTCGTCATGGTCGCGCTGGAATACGGCGTGCGGCTTGAGGCGGATCTGCACATATAAATCCCCCGCCGGGCCGCCGTTGACGCCGTGCTCGCCTTCGCCGGTGAGGCGGATGCGATCACCTTCATCGATCCCTGAAGGTATTTTCACCGACAGTGTCTTGTGCTGCTTGACGCGCCCGGCGCCCTGGCAGGAGGTGCAGGGGTCGGCGATGTAACGACCGGTGCCGTGGCACTTGGGGCAGGTCTGCTGGATCGAGAAAAACCCTTGTTGCATGCGTACCTGGCCATGCCCGCCGCAAGTCGGGCAGGTGGCGGGGGTCGTGCCTTTTTTGGCGCCGCTGCCATTGCAGGACTCGCATTCTTCCATGGTGGGAATGCGGATGCGGGTTTCCGAACCGCGCGCCGCATCCTCCAGCGTGATTTCCAGGTTGTAGCGCAGGTCAGCGCCGCGATACACATTGGAACGCCCGCCGCCCCGGCCTGCGCCGCCGAAGATGTCGCCGAAAATATCCGAGAATGCGTCGCCGAAACCGCCCATGCCCGCGCCGCCCATGCCTGCCTGCTGGTCGACGCCGGCATGGCCGTACTGGTCGTAGGCGGAACGCTTGCCGGCGTCGGAGAGTATCTCGTAGGCGGTCTTGGCTTCCTTGAACTGCTCTTCGGCCTTGGGATTATCCGGATTGCGGTCCGGATGGTATTTCATGGCCAGTTTGCGATAGGCCTTCTTGATCTCGTCTTCCGTCGCGTCGCGGTTGATGCCGAGAACTTCGTAATAGTCGCGTTTAGCCATAATTAATTTATAGCCACAGAGAGCACAGAGAACACAGAGGCACCCTTGGCTTTTCTCTGTGAACTCTGTGTCCTCTGTGGCTGCCTGGGTTTAGGGTTTCTTGTCTTTTACTTCGGTAAACTCCGCGTCGACCACGTCGCCATCGTCTTTTTTAGCATCGCCGCCGGAACCGCTTGCGCCGCCAGCCGCTGAAGCGCCCGCAGCGCTTTCGGCGGCTTTCTGCTGGGCATACACCGCTTCGCCGAGCTTCTGCGAGGCGGTCATCAGAGTTTCGGTCCTGGCCTGGATGGCGGCCTTGTCCTTGCCTTCCTTGATGGCTTCCTCGGCGTCCTTGACAGCGGTCTCGATCCTGGCTTTCTCCTCGGCACTGACCTTGTCGCCGTGTTCCGCCAGCGCTTTCTTCACCGTATGCACCATGGCGTCGCACTGGTTGCGGGCATCCACCAGTTCATGCACCTGCTTGTCCTCTTCGGCATGCGCCTCGGCGTCTTTCACCATGGCCTGGATTTCCGCCTCGGAGAGACCCGAGTTGGCCTTGATGGTGATCTTGTTTTCCTTGCCGGTGGCCTTGTCCTTGGCCGACACATGCAGAATGCCGTTGGCGTCAATGTCGAACGTCACCTCGATCTGCGGCATGCCGCGCGGCGAAGGCGGGATGTCGGTGAGGTTGAACTGGCCGAGGCTCTTGTTGCCGGAAGCGATCTCGCGCTCGCCTTGCAGCACCTGGATGGTCACAGCACTCTGGTTGTCGTCGGCGGTGGAAAACACCTGGCTTTGCTTGGTCGGGATGGTGGTGTTCTTGGGGATCAGCTTGGTCATCACGCCGCCCAGCGTCTCGATGCCCAAGCTGAGCGGGGTAACGTCGAGCAGCAGCACGTCCTTGACCTCCCCTTGCAGCACCACGGCCTGAATCGCCGCACCGACGGCGACGGCCTCGTCCGGGTTCACGTCCTTGCGCGGCTCCTTGCCGAAGAATTCCTTGACCTTCTCCTGCACCTTGGGCATGCGCGTCATGCCGCCGACCAGGATCACGTCGGAGATGTCACCCACCTTGACGCCGGCGTCCTTGATGGCGATGCGGCAAGGTTCGATGGTGCGCGCGATCAATTCATCCACCAGCGACTCGAATTTGGCGCGGGTGATTTTCATGGTCAGGTGCTTCGGCCCGGAGGCATCCGCCGTGATATAGGGCAGGTTGATTTCGGTCTGCTGCGAGGACGACAACTCGATCTTGGCTTTTTCTGCGGCGTCTTTGAGGCGTTGCAGCGCGAGGATGTCGTTCTTCAGGTCGACGCCCTGTTCTTTCTTGAACTCGGTGACGATGTAGTCGATCACGCGCTGGTCGAAGTCTTCGCCGCCAAGGAAAGTGTCGCCGTTGGTGGACATCACCTCGAACTGGTGCTCGCCGTCGATCTCGGCGATGTCGATGATGGAAATGTCGAAAGTGCCGCCGCCCAGGTCATACACCGCGATCTTGCGGTCGCCTTCCTGTTTGTCGAGGCCGAAGGAGATGGCTGCCGCAGTCGGCTCATTGATGATGCGCTTGACTTCCAGGCCGGCAATGCGGCCCGCATCCTTGGTGGCCTGGCGCTGGCTGTCGTTGAAATAGGCCGGCACGGTGATGACGGCTTCGGTGACTTCCTCGCCCAGGTAATCCTCGGCGGTTTTTTTCATCTTGCGCAGCACTTCGGCGGAAACCTGCGGCGGCGCCATCTTCTGGCCGCGCACTTCCACCCAGGCGTCGCCGTTGTCGGCCTTGACGATGGAGTAGGGCATCAGGTTGATGTCTTTCTGCACTTCCTTTTCGTCGAAACGCCGGCCGATCAGGCGCTTCACCGCGAACAGGGTGTTTTTCGGGTTGGTGACGGCCTGGCGCTTGGCCGAAGCGCCGCAGAGGATTTCGCCGTCCTCGGCATAAGCGACGATGGACGGGGTGGTGCGCGCACCCTCAGAGTTTTCGATAACCTTGGGCTTGCCGCCCTCCATGATGGCGATGCAACTATTGGTGGTGCCGAGGTCGATGCCGATGATCTTGCCCATGTCGATGTCCTTTTGCTGATGAGTGTTAGGCCTGCTTAAAAGTTAAGGCCGAAATTCAAACCTGTAACGAATATGGGGTTGCTTTGCCGCTCTTCAAGCAGGGTTTAGGTATCCCTGGCTTTGGAAACCGTTACCAGCGCGGGGCGCAGGATGCGATCATGCAGCGCATAGCCTTTTTGCAGCACGCTGACGACATGATTCGGTTCTGGCTGGCCATCCGGCGCCTCGACCTGACCGATCGCCTGATGCTTGTGCGGATCAAACTTTTCGCCGAGCGGGGTGATTTCAGCCAGATTGGCTTTTTCGAAGGCGGCGGTGAGCTGGCGCAAAGTCAGCTCGACGCCGGCGCGCAGGCTGGCGGCGTCCTGGCTGGCGTCGGCCAGAGCGGCTTCCAGGCTGTCCTTGACCGCCAGCAGTTCGCTGGCGAATTTCTCGCTGGCGTATTTGTGGGTTTTGGCGATGTCGTCCTGGGCGCGGCGGCGCACGTTTTCGGTCTCGGCCTTGGCGCGCAACCAGGCATCGTGGTGTTCGGCTGATTGAAGTTCGGCGGCACGCAGCAACTCTTCGATGCTCGGCATGACTTCAGGTGTTTGCGGCGCATCGGCGGAAGGTGTGTTGGTTTCCCCGGCGCTGGGCAAGGGTTCGGGGTTGGGGGTGCTATCCTGCATGGAAATCTCTCGCTCTCAGGCAAACTCAGGGAAACTCTGGCAAACCATCCCAAAATTGGGGCCGGACAGGCAGGTTTCAAGAGCCGCTGTGAATAATTTTCTTATGCTGTTTTGAGGCCTTCGCGTATCCAGCGTGTCAGGCTGGCGGCGTCCATCGCGCCGGACTGGCGGGCGATTTCCCGGCCTCCACTGAAGATCGCCAGCGTCGGGATGCTGCGGATGGCGAAGCGCGCCGCCAGTTGCGGCTCGTTCTCGGTATTCAGTTTAGCCAGCCGCACTTGTGGTTCCAGCGCGCGCGCCACCTGTTCGAAGGCCGGCGCCATGCTGCGGCAGGGGCCGCACCAGGGCGCCCAGAAATCCACCACCAGCGGCAGATCGGAGCGACCGGTGTGGGCATCGAAATTTGCGCTGTTCAACTCGACGGGATGGCCGTCGAACAATGCCGCCTTGCACTTGCCGCAATGACCCTTGTCGGCGAGACGGGCAGCGGCAACACGATTCGGCGCAGCGCAGTGGGGACAGACAACAATCAGGGATTCGGACATGGCGCTTTCTTTCAGGCAGGGCAATGCCTGGTAGATGGGCGCTGCAAGAAGAAATTCAATGCGTTGCGCCGAGATTCCTGGCGCGTGCGGCGCTGGCCGGATCGCCCGCCGCCGGCAGCTTCAGCCAGTGGCCGAGATGCGCGCGGGCCAGGTCTGCCAGCACGGCGATCCAGTCGTCGCGCTCGTTGAGGCAGGAGATGTAGTGAAACTCTTTGCCGCCGGCTTGCAAATAGGCGGTCTTGCCCTCGATGGCGATTTCCTCCAGGGTCTCCAGGCAATCGCTGGCAAAACCAGGGCAGATCACGTCAACACGGCTCACGCCGCTGCTGGCGAGTTGCTCCAGTGCGGGCAGGGTATAAGGTTTCAGCCATTCGGTGCGACCGAAGCGCGACTGGAAGCTCAGTTGCCACTGCTCCGGCGCGAGATTCAAAGCCTCGGCCAGCAAACGCCCGGTCTTGTGGCATTCGCAGTGGTAGGGGTCGCCGCGTGTCAATGTATAACGCGGCAGGCCGTGAAAGCTCATCACCAGCCGGTAGCCGGAGGAGGGCAGGCCGTGCGCCGCCCAGTGTTCGCGCACGCTGGCGGCCAGCGCGGCGATGTAGCCGGGCCGGTCGTGATAACTGCGGACGAAGCGCAGTTCCGGAAGATTGCGGGTGCGCCGCAGCCAGGCGCCGGCTGCATCCATGACGCTGGCGGTGGCGCTGGCGGCATATTGCGGGTAGAGCGGCAGCACCAGGATGCGCGTACAGCCCTCGCTCTTGAGGCGGTCGAGGGTGGCGGCGATGGACGGCTGGCCGTAGCGCATGGCCCAGGCCGCCACGAGATTACCGTCGCCAAGCACGCCGCGCAGCAGTTTGGCCTGGCGCTCGGTATGCACTTTCAAGGGCGAACCTTCCGGTGTCCAGATGCTGGCGTATTTGGCGGCAGATTTCTTCGGGCGCACGTTGAGGACGAAACCTTTGAGGATCAGCCACCACAGCAGCCTTGGAATTTCCACCACCCGAGGATCCCAAAGAAACTCGGCTAGATAACTGCGCAGCGCAGTCGCCGTGGGTGCTTCGGGGGTTCCCAGATTGACCAGCAGCACAGCGGTTTTTTCCGCACTGCCGTGGTTGTAGGCGGGTTCGGTTTGGTAGCGATCCATTCTCATCAGGTTTTCGACAAGGCGCTCGCCAGCAACTTGGCGGTGATGTCGACGATGGGGATGACGCGCTCGTAGGCCATGCGCGTCGGGCCGATGACGCCGACCGAGCCGACGATGCGGCCATCGACTTCGTAGGGCGCGGTGATGACGCTGCATTCGTCGAGCGAGGCGATGCCGGATTCGCCGCCGATGAAAATCTGCACGCCTTCGGCGCGGTTGCTGACATCGAGCAACTGCACCAGGCGGGTTTTCTGGTCGAACAGCGCGAACAGCTTGCGCAGTTTGCCCATGTTTGCCGAGAGGTCCTCCACTTCCAGCAGGTTGTGCTCGCCGGAAATTGCGTACTGCGAGGAGGTGTCGGTGATCGCCTGGCCGCTGGCATCCAGCGCCGCCGTCATCAGTTCCGTCATGTCGGCGCTCAATTGGCGCAACTCGTCGTGGATGCGTAGCTTGACTTGCGCGAAATCGAGGCCAGTGCAATTCTGGTTGAGATAGTTGGCGGCCTCGGTCAACTCGCTCGGAGTGTAGCTGCGCTGGGTGTACAGGATGCGATTCTGCACGTCGCCGTTCTCGGTGACGATGATCAGCAGGATGCGTTTTTCCGACAGGTTGAGAAACTCGATCTGGCGGATGCGCGGTTGCTGGAGACGCGGCGCGATGACCACCCCGGCGAAATGCGTGAGCTGCGAGAGCAGTTGCGAGGCCTGATTGATCAGCCGCTGCGGTTGATCCGGCTGGATGGCGCCCTGCATTTCGCTGATCTCGGCGCGTTCCAGCGGTTTCATGGTGAGCAGCGAATCCACGAACAGGCGGTAGCCGCGCGGCGTCGGGATGCGCCCGGCGGAGGTGTGCGGGCTGACGATGAAACCCATTTCCTCCAGGTCGGACATGACGTTGCGGATCGTCGCCGGCGATAACTCCAGACCAGGGTGGCGCGACAGCGTGCGCGAACCGACCGGCTGACCTTCCGCGATGTAGCGTTCGATCAGTGTCTTGAGCAAGGTTTGGGCGCGCTTGTCGAGCATGGCGCATTGTATTCAAAAAAGTCCAGGGATGATGAGCATTTGGGCTTTGTGGTTTAATTCAGCCTATTGATAAAGGGAAGCCCCGCAGGATGAGCCAGGAATTCCGCACCATCGCCTTGATCGGCAAATACCAGAGTCCGGAGATTGCCGGGTCGCTGCAAACATTGATCGCCTTCCTGCGCGAGCGCGGGCGGCGAGTCCTGGTCGAGGAAGGCACGGCGGCTGCCGTGGGCAGTTACGGTTGCGAGGTGGCGCCCTATGCAAGCATCGGCGGAGTGGCGGATCTGGCAATCATCCTCGGCGGCGACGGCACCATGCTGAATGCCGCGCGCCGGCTGGCCGAGCATGGCGTGCCGCTGGTCGGCGTGAATCAAGGCCGGCTCGGCTTCATGACGGATATCGCCAGCGACGGCATGCTGGACAGCATCACCGCGCTGCTGGCGGGAAAATTTTCCAGCGAACAACGCTTCCTGCTCGATGCCGTGGTGTTGCGCGCCGGCCAGCAGGTGCACCAGGCCAAAGCCCTGAACGAAGTGGTGGTCAGCAAAGGCGAAGCCGGTCGCATGATTGAAATGGAAGTCAAGGTCGACGGCGAATTCATTTACCTGTTGCGCGCCGATGGCGTGATTGTCGCCACGCCCAGCGGCTCCACCGCGTATGCGCTCTCCGCCAACGGGCCGATCCTGCATCCGGCGGTGCCGGGCATCGCGCTGGTGCCTTTATGTCCGCATGCGCTGTCGAACCGGCCGATTACTCTAAGCGACCAAAGCAAGATAGAAATCGTCCTGGCGCCGCCCCACGAAGCGCGCATCCATTTCGACGGCCAGGCGCATTTCAACGCCCACGCCAACGACTGCGTGCGGGTCGTCCGCGACCGGCACCCCATCACCCTGTTGCACCCGCCCGGTTACAGCTATCTTGCGATGCTGCGCGAGAAGCTGCATTGGAGCGAAACTCCACGTCATTAAACCTAAAAACCGTAATTCAAGCCACAGAGCAACCGTGTTCCAAGTCAAGCAGTATTGGTAGTCCAAGGCGCATTATTTTTCACAATGGAATTCATGATGATGAGCAGCTTTCGCATACAGGCGACGATGACGACCTTGGG
>JACQAO010000097.1 GCA_016194935.1 Betaproteobacteria bacterium | reverse complement strand
CGGATACGCCGCACATACTGTTGTGTTGCGTCCGGAAAACCTCCTGAGTATAGTGCTGACGCAACACTACAGCCTGGAATTGGAGCGGTTGATGGAGATCGGGAAATGAGTCACATTGATAAGCTGGTCGACGGTTTCAAGCGCTTTCGCAGCGACAATTATGAACAGAACCACGCGCTCTTCGAGCGTCTCACCCGGCAAGGGCAATCTCCCCGGACGATAGTCGTGGGGTGTTGCGATTCCAGGGTAGACCCCGCGATTGTCACCGACTGCGACCCCGGCGATTTGTTCATCATCCGCAATGTCGCCAATCTGGTGCCGCCGTATGAAACCAGCGGCAACTACCACGGCACCAGTGCGGCGCTGGAATTCGGCGTGCGCAATCTGGAAGTGGAAGACATCATCGTGCTGGGACACGCCCAATGCGGCGGCATACGGGCATTGCTGAATCCGGCGCCGGGCAATGAATCACAGGAAGGATTTATTGCCGGCTGGATGAAAGTCGCCAGCATCGCGCGTAACCGCGTGTTGTCCAGAATGCACGGCGAGTCCATGGAAAAACAGGCGCGCGCCTGCGAGCAGGAGGCGATTCTGGTGTCACTGGATAATTTGCTGACCTTTCCCTGGATCCTGGAACGGGTCGCGCAAAAAAGCCTGGCGCTGCATGGCTGGTATTTCGATATGGAGCAGGGAGAATTGTTGCGCTATCGCCCGGACAGCAACCGTTTCGAAGCATTTTCCTGAAGCGGGATAACTCAAGCGCCGAGGCGTGCAACGCGCTGTTCCAGTTGCGCCAGATCGGCGTGCAATTGTTGCACCTTCCCGGGGAACGCTTTAACCGCCGCTGACTTTGCCAGCAACGGTTGTTCTTCTGTCAGGTATTCGGTGAAATTTTCCGCCAGGTTGCGCGCGGCCTGACGATGCCAGGCGCCAAAAGCCTTGAGCTGAGCCGCGATGCGGTGAGCGGCAATATCGCCGAGAGGTTTGCTCAAGTCTTCTTCGAAATCCCAGCGCAGCTCACGCAGTACGAAACCCAGGGCATCGGCAAATTCCGCCGAACCGGAAATGCGCGTCGCCCTGGCGACTGCCTCTGAACCCTGGAATAGCAGCAGCGGGGTATCTGCCGGCAGGGCGATTTCCACATCCGGAATTTCTTTGCCAACCGTCGTCAGTGTGGTCAGCGTGCCATCGGCGGTGACGGCGAAGTCGAGACGAAACGGCGGTAGCGACAACCGCGCCGCCCGACCGGCAAACGGCGCCAACCTGGCCCTGGCCCAGGTTGCGCCCTGGAGCAGATGGTTGAGCGCAATCAGCGCAGCGCGGTCGAGCACGGAACTAATTATTCTGCTGGATGCCGGCGATCACCCAACCGCTGCTGGCGTCGGCTGGACGGGTGAGATGCCAGACTTCGTCGAAGGCTTCCGGTGCGGTGTTGACGGATTCACGGATGCTGCCGAAGAAACGCACGCTGGCGATCTGGCGCGCGGTTCCGTTGCTTACTTCGCTGCTCACTTCGCTGCTCACGTCGAGCAGCTCGGCATTGAGTTGCACCACATCGGTCTGCTGCGCGGCCTTGCCGCGTTCCTGATATTCCATTTGCACTTCGGCGTACATCTCGGGCGTGGTGAATTGCCGGACATCGTCCATATTGCCGGCATCGTTGGCGGCTTGCAGGCGCACAAAATTGAGCTTGGCCTGACGCAGAAAACCTTCGACATCGAAACCCTCCGGGACAGCAGCCGTAGCTGCCGGAGCTGCGCCGCCTGGCAGCGCTATCGCCGGCCCGGCGGCGCCGGGCGGGGTTGGCATATTAACCGGGTTGCCACCCGCCCCGGCATATTGCATCGGCCCGGTTTGAGGCGCATTGCGACGGAACAGCAGGCGTATCACAAAGAACACCGCCACACCGATCAGCAGCGCCATGACCAGCGAGGACAGCCCCGCGCCCATGCCGAAGTGCGAAAGCAGGGCGGCGATGCCGATGCCGGCGGCAAGCCCGGCCAGCGGGCCGAGCCAGCGGCTCATGCCGCTGGCGGGCGGCTGGGGCGTGGCAGGGGCCGGGGCGGCGTTCTGTACCGGGGCGGCAGGCTTGGGAGGAATCGCCTGACGCTTCATGATGCTGCTGTCACGGGTGATGCCGGAAGATCTGCCGCCGCCCAGACGTTTGGCTTCGGCGTCTTCGGCTGTCAGGGTGAAACCAAGTGTCATAACGAGGGCTAGCAGGGAAATCAGGCTGCGTTTCATGGGAACCTCCAAGGGATGCAATGAATCTGGTGAGTGCAACATTACAGCTTATAGCCGCGATGCAGGGCAACGACGCCCGCAGTCAGGTTGTAGTATTCGACCCGGCTCAGCCCGGCTTGTTCCATCATGGTTTTAAGGGCGGCCTGGTCGGGATGCATGCGGATCGATTCGGCCAGATAACGGTAGCTGTCGGCGTCATTCGCCACTTTTTCGCCCAGCCAGGGCAGCAGCTTGAAGGAATATACATCATAGGCTGCCGCCAGGGGTTGCCAGATTTTGGAAAACTCCAGCACCAGCAAGCGCCCGCCGGGTTTCAGGACGCGGCGCATTTCAGCCAGCGCCCGCTCCTTGCGGGTCATGTTGCGCAGGCCGAAGGCGACGCAGACGCAGTCGAAATAATCATCGGGAAACGGCAATTGCTCGGCGTCGCACTGCGCCACCGGGGCAATGACGCCTTCGTCGAGCAGGCGGTCGCGGCCCACCGTCAGCATGGCGTTGTTGATGTCGGTCAGCCACACCTGCCCGCCAGTTTGCTCGAACGTGCCGACACGTTTGGCGAAGGCGCGCGACAGATCGGCGGTGCCGCCGGCCACATCGAGCACGCGCTGGCCTTGTCTGACGCCGGAAAGCTGGATGGCGAAATGTTTCCACAGGCGGTGCAGACCCAGCGACATCAGATCATTCATCACATCGTATTTCTGCGCGACCGACGAAAACACGCCGGCGACATGACGCGCCTTGTCGTCTTCCGCGACCTGCTGGTAGCCGAAGTCGGTTTGCCGTTCGGTCATGTGATCGAGACCCGCCATTTTAGGACGCCAGATTATCAGGAGCGGATTATCATAGCGCAGAACCGGCGTTGGAATGATCTTATCTGGCGGCGGTTCGGCTGTAATCAAACTGTCATTGCACGGCAATAGACTGCGACAACTGAATTTAAGTGTACATATATGGCAGCCAATATCCTGGTAGTGGAAGACGAACCAGCCATCCTGGCGCTGATTGCCGCCAATCTGAAACGCGCCGGTCACATTACGCTGGCGGCGGTCGATGCCGAAAGCGCGCAGCAGCAGGTGAAGCTGGCGTTGCCCGACTTGATCCTGCTCGACTGGATGCTGCCGGGCATGAGCGGTGTCGAGCTGGCGCGCCGCTTGCGCGCCGAAGAAAGAACCCGGATGGTGCCGATCATCATGCTCACCGCCCGCGGCGACGAGCATGACAAGGTGCTTGGCCTGGAAGTGGGCGCCGACGACTATGTCACCAAACCGTTTTCACCGCGCGAGTTGCTGGCCCGCATCAAGGCCGTGCTGCGCCGGCGCGCCCCCCAGGTGACCGAGGATATCGCCGAGATCGGCGGTTTGCGCCTGGATCCGGTGACCCACCGCATCACTGTCAATGATCAGCCGGTCAGCCTCGGCCCAACCGAGTTTCGTCTGCTGCACTTTCTGATGACCCATGCGGAACGGGTACACAGCCGCAGTCAACTGCTGGATCAAGTCTGGGGCGATCATGTTTTTGTCGAGGAGCGTACTGTTGACGTGCATATTCGCCGCTTGCGCGCCGCCCTGGAGGCTACGGGCCGGGACAGCTTGATCCAGACGGTGCGCGGCAGCGGCTACCGCATTTCAGCGGTCCCGGTCGCAACCGTCTGAGGCTGGCGCGGGGTGGGTCAATTCTGGCTGGAGACCCTGGGCGTGGCGGTGATCTCCATCGTGACCGCGCTGCTGGCCTGGTTTTTTCTGGATCCGCTGTGGTCTTTGATGGGTCTGGCGCTGCTGCTGCTGTTCATCTGGCATCATTTGCACCAGTTGTCGCGCCTCTGGCACTGGCTGGAGCAGCCCATCGGCACGCCGCTGCCAGCCGGTGGCGGGGCCTGGGAGGGCGTGTTTGCCGCCTTGCATCGACGCGCCCGTCATGCGGCGGAAGAACGCAGTCAATTGAGCATTGCGCTGGAGCGATTTCGCCATGCCGCCCAGGCGCTGCCGGACGGCGTGGTGATTCTCGATGCGAATCACGCCATCGAATGGTTCAACGCCACCGCCGAAGCGCATCTTGGCCTCAACCCGATCCAGGATATCGGCTATCCGGTCACCAATTTGCTGCGCGAACCGGATTTCATCAACTATATCCAGGCCGGCAAATATGCCGAACTGCTGGTGTTGCATCCGGTGCGCAATCCTGGCCGCACCCTGGCGCTGCAAGTGGTGCTCTACGGCGCGGCGCAGAAATTGCTGCTGTCGCGCGACATCACGCAGATCGACAAACTCGAAGTCATGCGCCGCGATTTCGTTGCCAACGTCTCGCATGAATTGAAAACACCGCTGACGGTCGTCAGCGGTTTCCTGGAAACCCTGCTGGACGGCTTGCCGGAATTGTCAGCCGAAGAGGCGCAACATTTCCTCACGCTGGCGCGTGATCAGGCGCTGCGCATGCAGCGATTGATCGAAGACCTGCTGACGCTGTCGGCGCTGGAGAGCAGTAATCCGCTGCAATCCGATGAGCGGGTGGGCTGCGCCGATTTGCTGGCGGAAGTCGCCGATGAGGCGCGCGCCATATCCAGTGGGCGGCACAGGATCGAAGTGGGGTCAGCGCCAGACTACAGCCTGCTCGGCAGCCGCAGCGAGCTGCGCAGCGCCTTGGGCAACCTGGTCAGTAACGCCGTCCGCTATACCCCCGAGGGCGGCGTCATTCGCATTGCCTGGCAGCCGGGCGCAGATGGCGGCGCCGCTTTCAGTGTCAGCGACAATGGCGTTGGCATCGAGAGCCAGCACCTTCCGCGCCTGACCGAACGTTTCTACCGCGTTGATCGCGGTCGATCCAGGGAGTCCGGCGGTACCGGCCTTGGCCTGGCCATCGTCAAGCACGCCTTGACGCGCCACCAGGCCACGCTGGAGATCAACAGCGAGCTGGGAAGCGGAAGCACCTTTACCGCCCGCTTCCCGCCGCAGCGAGTTGCTCCCATGGTCCAGATGGTTGCGTCTAATCTCAAATAAGCGGGAAGCTGGCCCCAGAACGGCAACCTCGATCCGGTTCCTTCAGAGCGATATTCCGATAGTCGTCGCAGGCAATGATGGCAGGCCATTATGAAATTGCCGGTCATTGGATAATAATGTGCAGGAGGAGGAAATTACAGGCGGCCAGGCGCCGCCCGGTTCGCGTCGAACCGTATCCTGAGGCCGGCGCCCTGGGGGTAGTCTTATGAGGCTGTCTTTACGCTTTATTTTGCCGCTGATGCTGGTACTGGCAGGCATCGCTTATGCCGTCGCGCCGCTGGTCGACCAATTGACCCTGCGCTGGTTCGTATACGATCTCGACAGCCGCTCGTCGCTGATCGCCAACACTATCCAGGTACCGCTGCAGGAACAGTTGGCGGTCGACAAAAAAGCCAAGATCGTGGAATTTTTCAACCGTCTCACCCAGGACGAGCGGCTGTTTTCCGTTGGCTACTGTGCATCGCCGACGGGAAAAATATTGGCCAGCCGCTCGCTTCCGCCGGAAATCCGCTGCGCTGCGCTCAACCGCTGGGAAGGTCCTGGTGATCACCTGTTGCCGAGCAGCCAAGGCCTCTTGCATGTGACGGTGCAGCCGATGCCCAGCGAAGCGGCGCCTACCGGTCGCCTGGTGCTGGTGCATGACATGAGTTTCGTTACCCGCCGCAGCAAGGAAACCAAGCGCTACGTTTTCTACCTTTTCATGGGGCTGGCGGTCGTGGTCTCGCTGGTCACGGTGATCATTGCCCAGCTCTCATGGCGCGGCTGGATGGCCGGTATGCGCTCTTTGCTGCGCGGCGAGGGGCTGCTGCGGCAGCCGGGAGTCAGCGTACCACCCCCCAACCTGCCCGAGTTCAAACCCATTGCCCGCGATCTGCAGCGGCTGATACGCGAACTTGAATCCGATGCGCGCGCCCGCGATGAGGACCAAATCACATGGACCCCTGAGTCCCTGCGCGCCATTCTCCAGGGCGAACTGCGCGGCGAGGATGTGATCGTGGTTTCCAACCGAGAACCATACATTCACCAGCGGCGGGGCGGGCGCATCGAGGTGCAGCGACCGGCCAGCGGACTGGTCACCGCACTGGAGCCGATCATGCGCGCCTGCCGCGGCACATGGATTGCCCACGGTAGCGGCTCGGCCGACCGCGAAGTAGTCGGCAAGCACGACCGCGTCGCGGTGCCGCCGGGAAATCCCGCCTACCAGATCCGCCGCGTCTGGTTGAGCGCGGAGGAAGAGGCCGGCTACTACTACGGCTTCGCCAACGAGGGACTCTGGCCGCTCTGCCACATCGCCCATGTACGGCCTACCTTCCGCTCAGGCGACTGGACCCAGTATGTTGCAGTCAACCACAAGTTCGCCCAGGCGGTGACAAGCGAGGCCAGGTCGAAGGCCCCCATTGTCCTGGTGCAGGACTACCACCTGGCCCTGCTGCCAAAAATGATCCGCGAGGAATTGCCGGATGCCACCATCATCACCTTTTGGCATATCCCGTGGCCCAACCCCGAGTCCTTCGCCAT
This sequence comes from Betaproteobacteria bacterium, assembly GCA_016194935.1. Classification (GTDB taxonomy): domain Bacteria; phylum Pseudomonadota; class Gammaproteobacteria; order Burkholderiales; family Rhodocyclaceae; genus JACRAR01. Next base: position 26,661 of record JACQAO010000097.1, on the reverse strand, counting down.
CTGCCCCTGGCGGGACGAAGTGCTGGAGGGAATGTTGGGCAGCAGCATTCTAGGCTTTCACACCCAGTTCCACTGCAACAATTTCGTCGATACGGTGGACCGTTTTCTCGAGGCGCGGGTCGACCGGGAATCCTTCACCGTTTCCTTTGGCGGCAAGCTCACCGCCGTGCGCCGTTACCCGATTTCCATCGCCTGGCCGCCGGAAGACGGGATGCTGCAAAAGACCGTGCCGGACTGCCGCAGCGAGATCCGCCGGATGAATGATCTTCCGCCCGAACACCAGTTCGGCATCGGCGTCGACCGTCTTGACTACACCAAGGGGATCGTGGAACGCTTCCGCGCCATCGAGCGTCTGCTGGAGCTGAATCCGGAGTGGATCGGCCGCTTCACCTTTGTCCAGATCGCCGCGCCGACGCGCGCGGGCATCGAAGAGTACCAGCATCACGAGGCACAGGTGCGGGCCATGGTCACGCGCATCAACGGCCGCTTCGAGCGTCAGGGGCCGCCGACTATCGTGCTCAAGGTCGAGCACCACGAACCGCACGAGGTATACGAGTATTTCCGCGCCGCCGATCTCTGCTTCGTCAGCAGTTTGCACGACGGCATGAACCTGGTCGCCAAGGAATTCGTCGCGGCCCGCGACGACGAGCATGGCGTCCTCATCCTCTCCCAGTTCACCGGCGCCGCCAGGGAGTTGCCGGAGGCCTTGATCGTCAATCCCTACGATGCCGACCAGTGCGCCGCCGCCCTGCACCTGGCGCTGACCATGCCGGCGACCGAGCAGCGCGACCGCATGCGCCTGATGCGCGGACTGGTGGCCGAGTTCAATGTCTACCGCTGGGCCGGTCGCATGCTGCTGGACGCGGCCGCGATGCGCCGCCGCAGCCGCCTGATCGGCAAGACGGGTCGCGGTGAAGCGTGACCATGCCGCGCCCCGATTTCCCACCGGCACCCTGCGTCGATTGGGCCTATTTTCTCGATGTCGATGGAACCCTGATCGACATCGCCGATACCCCGGATGCCGTCCAGGTGGATACGGCGCTGCTCGACCTGATCGGACGGATGCACCGCTCCAGCGGCGGCGCGGTCGCGCTGGTCAGCGGCCGTTCGCTGTCGGACCTGGAAAGCCTGCTTGGCATGCCGCGTCTGCCTATGGCCGGCCAGCATGGCCTGGAACGACGCGATGCCGCTGGGCGCTTGTGGATTCACGCCGCGCCGCCCGCCGTCAAATGCGCGCTCAAGGAAGCCCTGATGCCGGTGCTGGCGCGCCATCCCGGCTTGCTGCTGGAGGACAAGGGACTGACGCTCGCGCTGCATTACCGGTTGGCGCCGCACCTTGCGGCCTACGCGCATCGGCTGATGGCAAGGCTGCTGGAGCAGGCCGGTGCAGGGCTCGAAATACAGCGAGGAAAGCGCGTGGTGGAGGTCAAGCCGGCCGGCATCGACAAGGGTACGGCGGTGGCCGAGTATCTGGCCGAGTCGCCCTTCATGGGACGGCGCCCAGTGTTCATCGGTGACGACCTCAACGACGAGCACGGCTTCGCCGAGGTGAACAAGCTGGACGGGATTTCCATCAAAGTGGGGAAGGGCATCAGTTGCGCCCGCTTTCGCCTGCCCAACGTGGCGGCGGTCAGGCGCTGGATGGGATACGCAATGAAAGGTAACGGATGAAAACCCTCGATTTGGCCCTGATCGGCAATTGCACTGTCGGCGCACTGGTCGATGCGCAGGCGAACATCACCTGGGGCTGCTTCCCCCGTTTCGATGGCGACCCGGTGTTCTGCGCCCTGCTCAAGGATACCGACGACTACGGCTATTTCGCCGTTGAGCTCGCGGATTGCGAACGGACCGAGCAGCACTATCTCGAGAACACAGCGATTCTGGTGACGCACCTTTACGACTGTCACGGCGGTGCTGTGGAAGTCACGGATTTCGCTCCCCGCTTCGGCCAGTACGGTCGCATGTTCCGTCCCATGATGCTGGTGCGCCGGGTCAGGCGGCTCTCCGGCAACCCGCGCCTGACCCTGCGCCTGCGTCCCGCCTGTGATGACGGCGCCGAACGGCCGGAAGTTACCTGGGGCAGCAATCACATTCGCTATGTAGCGCCGACGCTCACGCTCAGGCTGACCACCGATGCTTCCCTGACGGCTCTCATCCAGGAAACCCCTTTCTTTCTTGAGGACATCGTCACGCTTCTGCTCGGGGCCGACGAAACCGTGCACGAGACCGTCGGCGAGATCGGTCGCCGCTTTCTCGACGAGACCGTCCAATACTGGCGCGAGTGGGTGCGCTTCCTGAGTATCCCCTACGAATGGCAGGAGGCGGTGATTCGCGCGGCGATCACGCTCAAGCTCAACGCCTATGACGACACCGGCGCCATCGTCGCCGCCATGACCAGTTCCATTCCGGAAGCGGCGGACAGCGGACGTAACTGGGATTACCGCTACTGCTGGCTGCGCGACGGCTATTTCGTGGTCAATGCGCTGAATCGACTGGGAGCGACCCGCACCATGGAACGCTATCTCGGTTATATCGTCAATATTGCCGCGAATACCGGAACTGGTCCGTTGCAGCCGGTCTATGGCGTCGATGGCCGGGCAGAGTTGGACGAACGGGAAGTGGAGGCGCTGGCGGGTTATCGCGGCATGGGGCCGGTACGCATCGGCAACATGGCCTACCGCCAGGTACAGCACGACGTGTATGGTTCGGCCATCCTTGCCGCAACCCACATTTTCTTCGACCAGCGCCTGACCCGGCGCGGCGACGAAGCCTTGTTCCGTCGCCTCGAACTCTTGGGCGAGCAGGCCAGGCGTTGTCATGACCAGCCGGATGCTGGCCTCTGGGAGCTGCGCGGCAGCGCGCGCGTGCATACCTTCTCCGCCGTGATGTGCTGGGCGGCCTGTGATCGTTTGGCCCGGATCGCCGGCCAACTGGGGTTGGCCGAGCGCGCCGGCTACTGGCTCGAACAGTCGCGGCAGATTCATGAAACCATCAGCCGGCGCGCCTGGAGCGAACGGCGCAGCGCCTTCGCTTCCACCTTCGAGGGCGCGGCGATGGATGCGAGCCTGTTGCTGCTGGCCGAGGTCGGCTTCCTCGATGCGGCCGACCCGCGCTTTGCCGCCACGGTCAGCGCTGTTGAAAAGGATTTGCGGCGCGGCGATTTCGTTTTCCGCTATATCGAAAAGGACGACTTCGGCGAGCCGGAGAACGCCTTCCTCGTCTGCACTTTCTGGTATGTCAATGCCTTGGCCGCGCTGAATCGTCGCGAGGAAGCGCGCGAACTTTTCGAGAAACTGCTGGCCTGCCGCAACCGCCATGGCTTGCTGGCTGAACACATCGATCCCCGCAGCGGCGAACAGTGGGGAAACTTCGTGCAGACTTACAGCATGGTTGGTTTGATTAATGCAGCAATACGGCTATCGATACGCTGGGACCAGGCATTCTGAGTCCCGACGAATATTGCAGGCTGCTTGCACTGCTTGCAGGATGTTCCGGCCAGACCGGGTTGCCGATGATTCATAACCATTCAAACGCGATCCGCTCGAAGTCCGTGCCTCGCTCGAGCAGGCGATTCAACCGCATCTTGCGCAAACAATCCGTCTGCGCCTCGATGGTTTTCGCGGGGCTGAACCAGCCCGCTGGCGCAAGCACGCTGGCAACCTCTCCCAACTCTTCGACAGCCGGCAGGCAAAGCCCCTGATGGTATTGCGCACTGTTCGCCGCCGGCTTGCTTGCGGAATTGCGTAACGCCGCCGCGACCGGCGCGCCCGGCAGCAGGCGCACGCAGGCGAGCAGGCTATCCCGCCCGCCGCTCATCGTCACCCAGCGCAGCACGCCCAGCAGAAAACCCTCACTGCCGCTCTGCCGCACCGCCACCAGTTGATTGCCGGAGAGCCGCCCGCCGGGCTGCTTGAGGGAGCGCTCCAGATGCAGCTCGGCGGCGGTTTCATCAAGCAGCCGCCATTCTTCCAGCATGAAGTCGTGCGCTTGATTTTTGCCTGCGTCGAAGTGCGTGGCGATGCGTCCGAAGGTGGCGATTTCCTCGTGCTCGCGCCTGCTCAAGTAGACTGACTGTTCCGCTTTGCGAAACACCTGGCCGGACAAGTGATAATGGATCGCCTCGATGCCGGCCACCAGTTGGCAGCCCTCCCTGCCGCGCGGCGCGGCGCGGGAAGTTTCATCCCCGTGCCTGCGGCCACCCTTGCACCAATAGCGATAGACCTGTTTCAGCAATACTCCGCAGGCCGGCTGTACGCAGCCTTTGCCGAGATTCAGCGTCTCTGGCCGCTCACCTTGCTCCAGCAGCACCAGGCGTTTTTTGATGCTCTTGCGCAACCCGGAAAGTTCCAGCCAGCGCAATTCAGCGCTGTCCGCGTGAGACGCATGGAACGCGGCGGCTTGTGTGCCGGCGAGATCGACGCAGAGCGCAGGTGTGCGCGGATCGTCAGGCGGTTGCCGCAGAATGTCCACCTTGCCCGACCAGCGTTGCGCCCAATCGGCAACCAGCGCCAACTGCCTGGACCCAAGTTCCGCCGGGTAGGCCGCTTCAAGCAGCAGCACCTGTGCATAGAGTGCTGCCGGTGTTGTTTTGCGGCGCAAGCTGTCTTCAACGGGTAGCTGGCTGATCTTTAATTCCTCGGCGGCACGGTAGATCAGATGCAGCCTGCGCCAGAACACCGGCGCCGGTAAAATTCCGGCGCGACTATGAACGAGATGGATCGCCAGCAGCGCCGACAGCGCGCGCATGGCCGCCAGAGCGGCGTGTCGATGGGGAGGTTCGGTGAGATCGGCTGCACCGTCGAGGCTGGCTTGCAGACAGTGCAGATAGCCGGTCTCCAGCGCCTGCCAAAGCGTCAGGCTGGCGTCGAATGCCGCCTGACCCGCTTCCGACAACGGCAGGGGCCGTCCGGCATAATGTTTCGCGGATTGCTCCAGGATGAAGTCGATCGGAGTGCGCAGCAACTCCAGAATTTCCAGGCGTGTGCCAACCGGCAGGGGATAGCCGTTGAGCAGATTTATCTGGCGCAATAACTGCGTCTGGGCCTGGCCGATGTTGGTCAGCGGCAAGCCGGCCAGCCAGTCCCGGCAGGCGGACGTATCAGCGAACCCGGGCGCCTGCGGGGAGGTCAGCGGCGGCAGGCCAAGATCGATCACACTCGGGTTTATCGGACTCATGCAGCGCCGCTTTCAGAAAGCGCCAGGGCGATGGCCTCGCGCAAGGCATGGCGGTCGACGACAGGCCTGCGTTCAGCCGCAACTGATCGGCGTTGCGCCCAGATCGGCGCGGGGAAATTGGGGTCGTCGGTGTAGCGGGGAATCACATGCCAGTGCAGGTGCGGAACCAGATTGCCGAGGCTGGCGAGGTTGATCTTGTGGGGCCGATAGAGCAGGCGCAATGCCGTCTCGACGGCGAATACCAATGTCATCAAGCGGCGTTGCTCCACGCCTGTGAGATCGCTCATCTCGCGCACATGCGCGCGCCAGATCACGCGACAGAAGCCGGGATAGTCGGCGCCTTCCTGTCCTTCCACACGCACCACGCGGCACAGCGCATCCTCCCAGAGCATCTCGCCGCCGGGCGTTTTGCATAACTCGCAATATTCGTTTGAGTCGATGGATACTCTCCAAAAGCCAAAGTATGCTTCAAGAGTGAACCAGTTCGAGGAAATACGGAAGGAACAAAGTCACACTAAGCAAAAAATTAGCGGCTACAGCTTGGCAAGGTGCGCGGGGTAGTTAGGCAGCACCAAATGGCGGCAGCCGACCGGGACCGTTAGTCCGTCTGTGGCTGGGCGAGAACCAGAATGCCGGTTAATGCATCTTTTGCGTAGTTAATCACTTCAAAGTTACCCAGGTTGGCGCTGATCACCATGCGCCATTTGCTGCTGTTGGTAGGAGGCATAAATCCGGTCAGGCTCTCCAGCTGCGCGGAAGTAAAAGTTAACGTCTGGTTTGCCCCCAACGTCCCAAGGGAACTACCCGAAGCGACCTGGGTTCCATTGTCATCATAGGCCGTTGCCATTAATACGGCGCTCTGGGCGGTGGTGTTGATAACCTGGATCTGAGTTGTACTGACAAGACTGGAAGACGGATAAATATTGAGCACCATTCGCGACGTCGTTACTGCCGTACCTGAGGTTCGGCTGTCCGTCTGAGGCTGCGCCAGATACAGATTACCTGTTGCCGGAACCTTGATGTCGTTGATCACTTCGAATGTGGAGACATTTCCGGTAATCACCAACCGGTACTTGGCTGTTGCTGTAGGCGTATAGCCGAGCAGGGTTTCGAGTTGCGCCGAAGTCAAGGCTAATATCTGGTGAGCTCCAACCGCCCCCAGCGAACCGCTGCTGAGGACACTACCGGATTCGTCGTATACCGTCGCAGAGAAGGTTCCAACAACCGTATTGGGATTGACGATGCGCATCACGCTGGTTCTAAGCGCATTGGTTGATGGAAAAATAACCAGCGCATTACGGGTGGACGTCGTTCCGATTGAACTGGGGCGATCTTCAAGCTGAGCCTGTACCAGTGCCAAATTTCCTGTAGCCAGGTCCTTGGTGAAGTTGACCAACTCCAGATTAGGAACTGTTGCGGAAAAACTGACGCGATATTTCGCGGTTGGCGCCGAAGGAGTAAAACTCAATGCACTCTCTAATTGTGCAGAGGTAAACGACACCATCTGGTGCGCGTTGATCATACCGAGCGAAACCGCAGTACCGGTTGCGGCAGAGGCGCCAAGGTAGTTTCCCGCCTCATCGTAAGCCAGCGCGGAAAGCATTCCATTTTGACTACTGGTATTGATGATGCGAAGCACATTGGTCTTATTGGCGCTTGTTGAGGAACTGATAAACCATGCCTGGCGGGTCACGCTGGTTGACGTCGCACCGGAGTTTCTGTCCTTGGTCAGAGACTGGGATAAAGTCAGGTTGCCCGTGGCAATATCCCGTGTGTAGTTGATTATCTCGAAACCGGGGACGGTCGCTGAGAAATAAACGGAATACTTGGCGGTTGGCGCTGCCGGCGTAAAACTAATTGCAGATTCGATTTGAGATGACGTTAGCGTCAGGCTTTGGTTGCTGGCAAGAGAGCCGACGGAAGCATTGACAGTTCCCAGTGGGTTCCCGAGTTCATCATAGGCCGACCCCGTCAGAACCCCTGCACTGTTGCTGGTATTGATGATGCGTATCACGGAAGTCTTGTTAGGGCTATTTGCCGCATTGACAAACAGCGCTGGCTGCATAACCACTGGTGATGGATCAACATTCGGGCTCGCGATGTAGGCGGCGATATCAATGCGATCAGCACTTGTCAGGCGGCCACTGAATATCTGCATTTGCTGAATGCTCTGTATCTTGCTGGCGATCAGCGACGGATTATTCGCGGCACGGGATATCGACGCCGGACTGTGGCAATCCTGGCACGCCACGCCGAGGCTGGGTGGCCCATTCAGGAAAAGGGTGCGACCATTGGCCCAGCCCGCATGTGCTGCCGACCAAGGCAGCAACAGCGCAATAACCATAAACGATAGATGGCTATAGGCGTGAATTACGTGACTGCAAAGGCCTTGCTTCGTCTTGAGTGTCGTCGTGTTTGAGCAGAACCGCGCCATGTTTCGAGCCACTTTCTATTTTTGGGTTATTAGTTTCGCCAAAACTTACCCTTTTTGTTTGTGTCGGTCAAGACAGGGACATACGTGCGACAGGCTGGACACTTCGGCGGTGGCAATGGCCGTCGTAATCAACGGCCAGGTAGGGCAGGCCAGTGTCGTCGAGATAGGCCTTCCCCGCCGCTTGTTTGAGCATGACGATCGTTGCGTGGCTGCCGGCGGCGATGGCCAGGGGAGCGAGGACACTGACTGAGCGCCAGTAGTCGACCGGCATGCCCGAGCGTGGGTCGAGGATGTGGCAATAGCGGCGTCCATTTGCTTCGAAGAAGCGTTCGTAATCCCCGCTGGTGGCGAGTGCGCCGCCACTGACCTCGATATCGGCGATTGTGCCGGTCGGATTGCGCGGATCGCGAATGCCCAGACGCCAGGGCGATCCGTCTGGCTTGGAACCCAGGACGCGGATGTCGCCGGCGAGATTGACCAGTCCGTGGATGGCGTTTTGCTCCAGCAATAAGGCTGCGGCACGGTCGGCGGCGTATTCTTTGCCGAAACCGCCGAAATCGATTTCCATGCCGATCATCGGCAGCCTTATCCGACCAGATTCGCGCTCGGCGCGAGTCCAGCCAATCAACTTGCGCAAGGACGCCAGCGCAGCGTCGGTGGGAATCCGCTGTGCGTGGAAATCCCAGGCACGGCGCAGTACGCCAGAGCTGATGTCGAACAAACCTCCACTTGCCGCGTAAAGGGCATCGGCATAACCGAACAATGCCTCGGTCTCTGCATCGCAAGCCGTCCATGCAACACCTGCCCACGTGTTGATTTGCGAGACGACACTGTCGGCGCGGTAGCGCGAGTACTTGTGCTCAATGCGGCGAACTTCGGCAATGGCAAGATTCGCCAGATGTCTTGCTCGCGCATCATCAATTGCCGCCAGGGTAATTTCGCACGGGCCGGCCATGGCCTCGAAAGCGAAGCGGATCAGCCCGTCGCCACCATACGTTTGCGATACCGCAGGGGTTACCACCGCCGATAGATGCCAACTTCGATCCAATCGGCGGTCAGCGGTGCCAGTCCGGGGCTACTGCCACCGAAAATTCGCCAGCTGCTGCGCTGTTCGTAACGGGCCAATTTCAGGTCGGCGGCCCATTCTGGCGTGAGTTGCTTGCTCACTTTGAATTCCACCGTCAGCGCGCCGAAAGCCGCCAAGCGTTGATCTAGCGAGAGGATGGGACGGGTGCGCAGCGAAATACCTGCCAGAAACGGCGGCCCGAGGATGGGATGGTAGTTTGGGTCGGCGTAGAACCAGGCCGCACTTTGCGTGTAATAACGCAGGGCCGGAGTCAGCGTCCAGCCCTCGCTGATGGGTTGCACATATTCCTCGCCGATGGTGTGGGAGCGCACACCATAGCTGTCGCTTGCATACCGGTAACTCAGCCGCGAACTGCCGCCGCTGGCGTTGAAATGATGATTCCATTTTGCAGTCAGCGCCGTCTGGCGGCGCTCACGCGGACGATTGTCGAATGTCTTGTATGGATCGGAATAATAGCCGTGACCAGTGGTGTAACCCAGGCTGAGCTGGGCGACATCGACTGGCGTCAACACCTGCGCCACACCCAGCAGTGCATCGGCACTGCGCTTGCGTTCATCACGCACCGCCAGATTCACCGGGTTGATTTTGTCGTTGGCGCCGCCCAGCCCCCATAGCAAAGTGGTGTTCCTGTCCCCTGAGTCGACCGTGCCTTGGATCGACAGCGCTGCCGAGCGGTAATCGTTTTCGTTCGAGTAGGCGGCGCCGAGAGTCACACTGCCGTTGCTCAGAGTGCGCTTAAGCCTCAGGTCGGCGGCGGTACGCTTGTCCTGCATGTTGGACGCGCCGGAAATAGCGGTGTGATAACGCGGTGAAGCACCCGACAGGTTGTCGATGACCAATTCACCGTTGAGCGTCCACTCGCCCGCCAGCGGTGTCATGAATACCAACGACGGCGAATTAACGGTGATGCGCTCGAGATTCGGCTGGTGTTCGCGGTAGTGCAGGTTGCGTATGCCTATCATGCTGCTATCGGGTGCTGATTCTGCGCGCGCGGACGGTAGCAGGCCCGGCAAGGCCAGCGCCGCCATGAGTACCAGCGCCCCGGTCGGCGTTGATTCAGTTGCAGCCACAGCCGCCTCCACCGACGCTGGCGCCGCCTGCAGTGGTTTCCCGGCTGGAATAAATGTGCTCGTTGTAGCGGGTGCTCGCTTGCTCGTCATCGAAGCTCATTTCCGGTTTCGCCAGCACACCTTTTTGCCACGGCTCGACTGATCCGATGCTCGCGCAGCCGACGAGCGGCAGACAGAGAGCGGTGGCGGTGATGAGAGTTCTGATCATGTTGCACTCTCGAGCGCACGGCGAATTTTCAGTTCCAGGTTGGTCTTGTCGGCCTCGCGGAAACCAGCGTGGATGAAGATGATCTTGCCGTCGCGACCAATCAACACGCTGCTGGGCATGCCTTTGATTGCATAACCGCGCGCCGTGTTGCCAGCGCCGTCAAAAAGTACCGTGAAGTCTGCCGGATACCGGCGCAGAAACGCCACCGCGGCTTCGCGCTTCTCGTCGAGATTGACCGCCACCACCTTGAGGTTCTTGTCCGCATAACGTCCTTGCATCTGGTTCAACCATGGAAACGACTGTCGACAGGGTACGCACCATGAGGCCCAGAAATCCAGAAGGACGAATTTTCCACCGAAATCAGTCAGTTTGAAGTTGTGCTGGGTACCTGGCAGATCGAAGGCTGGTGCCGCATCGCCGGGTTGTAGTGCACAAGCCACAGGCGCGATCAAAGCGAGCATGGTAGCGAACACCAAAGTCTTCGGGTCACGCAAGTCTTTCTCCATAGTTGATCCGCCATGGTTTCTGGCGGGAACATTATCCTCTCGCGCAAAGTATCCATAATCCAGGGCGGAGTCAAGAACCAGCCTTATCCATGGTTACCGTTAATGGTGTTGGTTTCCATCGATCGAAGACAAACTCATAAACTCACGAACTCACAAACTCACGGATAGCCAGATTCACTGTCTCAGGATGCTCATGCAGTACCCAGTGCGAACCTTCGGGAATTCGCCGGATGCGCAGGTCGGTGACGACTTCTTCGATGCCGTCGAGCAACACCGGCAGCAGGGCGGTGTCGCGCTCGCCCCACACGATCAGCGTCGGCGCCTTGATGATGAACATGGCCGGGTCCAGATTCAAAGCAGCGGCGCCGGGGTCGCCATCGGGTTCCGGGCTGGGCGGATACAGCGGCGTGGCGCGGTAGTAGTTAAGCCCGCCGGTGAGCGCGCCAGGCTGGGACCATGCCTCCCGGTAGAGCGCCTGTTCTTCTGCGGTGAGCACGGAGACGGGTGCGTTTGTCGCCGGGTCGATGACGGAAAACAGGTTCAGCATCCGCGCGTAATTATTTTCCGCCATTACCCGTTCCGCCTTGGCGCTGCGCAACAGCAGCATGTACTGGCTGGCGGCGATTTGTCCGGGATCGTCGCGCAAGGCCCGGGCGAAAGTGACCGGATGTGGAGAGTTGACGATAACCAGTTTCGACACCATTTGCGGATATTCGATGGCGAAGTTCCAGGCGGCGGCGCCGCCCCAGTCGTGGGCGACCAGGATGCAACGGGTGTGGCCCAACGCCAGGATCAACTGGCGCAGGTCTTGCACCAATTGCTTGGCGCGATAGGCTTTTACCTCCGCCGGTTTGTCGGAGAGGTTGAATCCGCGCAGGTCGAGCGCAACCGCCTGGTGATCGCGTGAGAATTCGCGCAACTGGTGACGCCAGGCGTACCAGAATTCCGGGAAGCCATGCACGAACAGCATCAGCGGGCCGCTGCCCGCCGTGACGTAATGCAGGCGAATTCCATTGACCTCGGCAAATTTGTGTTCCATCGCTCCCTCCTTGGTCAAACGATGCGCAGGCAGCCATCCTCGGCAAGTTTTGGAATCACAGCGTAGCAGGATTTTTGGGCGACAAAATGAATTTCCTGATCGAGCTGGCGCGCCAGCATCATGCGGCCCACCCGGGCGCTGCGCAGGCAATCTTCGGCGTCGCACTGGTTGTGCAGCAGTTCCGCCGCCAACGCAGCGTCGGAGAAATCGTAGTCGCCGCCTGCATGCCGGAACAACGATACCAGATAACCGGCGCCGTAAAAATCTTCGAGGTTGAAGTTGTCGGCCGAGCCTGAGCAGACCAGCAGCACCGTGTTGCCGGGATGTGTTCTGGCGATGTGCTCGACCACAGCTGCGCCGTTGAGCAGCGCGGCGGCGTAGATGTGCGCAGCGCCCCGGGATTTTTGCAGCGCCACGGTGCCGTTGGTGGTGGAATAAATCAGCGTGCGACCGGCGATCTCTTCGCGCAGCAGCGCCAGTGGCGTCGGGTGCACGAAGCCGGGCAGGGTTTCGGCATTCAGCTCGCCCGACAACACGGTGCTGCCAACGGCATGCTTGTGCGCCTCAGCTTGCGCCGCCGCGCCATCCAGCGCCGGGATCACCGACGCGACTCCGTGAGCAAACGCGGCGACGATGCTGGAAGTGGCGAAGAGGATGTCCAGCACCACCACCACTTTTCCATCGAGCCGCTCGTTGTCGAGTTCTTCCTTTTTCAGCAGGACATGAATTTTCGACATCGGACCTTGAAGCCTTCTTGCGGCTGGCGCCGCATCAATGCGCGCTCATGCCGCCAGTAAAGAATCGCTAAAGCAGCCGAGGTGATAATCGGCGTCGCCGAACGTGGCGTTGATCATGGTCAGGCGCTTGAAGTAGTGGCTGACATTGAGTTCATCCACCACCCCCATGCCGCCATGCAGTTGCACCGCCGACTGGCCCACGCTACGCGCCGATTGGCCGACATAGGCTTTGGCGGCGGAGATGGCGCGGCGGCGCGCAATGGTGACATTTGCGTCATTGGCGTCATTTGGGTCATTTGGGTCATTGGCATCCACGCGCACCGCCGCCAGGATAGTCATGGAACGCGCCTGCTCCGTCGCCATCAGCATATCCACCATGCGGTGTTGCAGCGTCTGGAAGCGGCCGATCGGCTGGCCGAACTGCTTGCGGGTCTTGATGTATTCAAGCGTGGCTTCATTCAGCGCCGTCATCGCGCCGACCGCTTCGGCGCACAACGCGGCGACGGCGTAGTCGAGTGCGCGTTGGATGAGCGGTAGCGCCGCATCCTGTGTGCCGATCAAGGCATCCTTGGCGACACGCACGTCGGTCAGTTTGACTTCGGCGGCGCGTGCGCCATCCTGGGTCGCGTAGCTGCGCAGCGTCACACCCGGCGCGTCATGCGCGACGATGAACAGCGAAATGCCGTTCGAATCATTCGTGCCGCCGCTGGTGCGGGCCGAGACAATCAGCTTGCCGGCAGCGCCGCCGCCGAGCACTACCGCCTTGGCGCCGTTGATGATGAAACCGCCGCCATCGGGCTGCGCGGTGCTGGCGACATGCGACGGTTGGTAGCGTCCTTGAGCTTCGTAATGCGCCAGCGCCATCAGCAGCTCGCCGCCGCCGATGGCGGGCAATATTTGTTTCTTCTGCTTCTGGCTGCCCGCGTCGCGGATCAAGCCGCCACACAGGATCACGGTGGTGAGATAGGGTTCCAGCACCAGGCTGCGACCAAACATTTCCATCACCAGCATGTTGTCGACGGCGTTGCCGCCATCCACGGTAATGCCGCCAAATTCTTCAGGAAAAGGCAGGGCGAGAATTCCCAGATCGGCGAACTGGCGCCAGTGGGTGCGGCTGTATCCCTCTGCGGATTTGGCCAGCGCACGCCGCTGCTCGAAGCCGTAGTCTTTGGCGAGGTAGCGGCGCAGGGTGTCCTGCAAAGCGAGTTGTTCTTCGGTGTAGTTGAAGTCCATGTGGTTGTCCCGATTCGTCCTGTCGTGCTCAGAGTCCAAGAATCATCTGGGCGATGATGTTTTTCTGGATCTCGTTGGAGCCGCCGTAAATAGTGGTCTTGCGGAAGTTGAAATAGTGGCCGGAAAGCGGCGCGGCATAATCGGCGCCGACCGGCTCGCCGCGCCAGCCGGCATCGAGTGCCTCGGGCAGCCAGGGCAGCGCGTAATGGCCCAGCGCCTGCATCATCAATTCGCTCAGCGTCTGCTGGATTTCCGAACCCTTGATCTTGAGGATCGAAGCTTCCGGTCCTGGCGCATGCTGCTTGCCTTCGGCGGAGAGCACGCGCAGGTTAGTGATCTCCAGCGCCATCAGTTCCAGTTCGACCTGGGCGATCCTGTCCCGGAAACGCTGATCCTCAAGCAACGGACGGCCATTGGAGGTTTCCTTGCGGGCGATGACCTTGAGGCGTTTCAGTTCGCGCTTGGAACGCCCTACCCCGGCGATGCCGGTGCGCTCGTGGCCGAGCAGGAACTTGGCGTAAGTCCAGCCCTTGTTCTCCTGGCCGACGAGATTCTGCACCGGCACCTTGACATCCTCGAACCACACCTCGTTGATCTCGTGTTCGCCGTCCAGCATGATGATCGGCCTGACCGTGACGCCGGGCGTCTGCATGTCGATCAGCAGAAAGGAAATACCTTCCTGCTGGCGGCCGGAGCTTGAGGTGCGCACCAGGCAGAAAATCCAGTTGGCGTGCTGGCCCAGCGTGGTCCAGGTTTTCTGGCCGTTGACCAGGTAATGCTCTCCGTCACTGGTGCTGATGCGCTCGGCGCGCATTTTCAGCGAGGCCAGATCGGAACCGGAACCGGGTTCTGAATAGCCCTGGCACCACCAGTCCGTGCCATTGACGATGCGCGGCAGGAAATAGTCCTGTTGCGACTTGTTGCCGAAGGCCATGATCACCGGCGCCACCATGCGCAGGCCGAAGGGCAACTGCAAGGGCGCGTCGGCGCCCGAACATTCTTCATCAAAAATCTGTTGCTGCACGGGACTCCAGCCGGTGCCGCCGAATTCCCTGGGCCACATCGGCGCGCCCCATCCCTGCCGGTAGAGAATTCTTTGCCAGTACAGGTAATCTTGCTTGCCCAGCCGCAAGCCCCCGCGCACCTTGTCGATGAGTTCGAGCGGCAGTTGGGTGTGCAGGAAGCCGCGCACTTCGGAGCGGAAAGCCTGATCCTTGGCAGTGAAATTGATATCCATGACTATTCCGGGGAGAAGTGCTTCGAATGAATTTCGCAGAGCAAAACTTGGTTTTGCAACGGGGCTAGAATACGTGAATTGCTTTTGTGCGGCAAGCTTAGAGCCTATTTCAGTAGGAGGAGTGGCATGCGTTGCTGCCCAATGCGGCGTTGCGGCTCCTCGCGAGGCAGGGAGCATCGCTTCGTCGCCGCGCCTTGCCTCGCAGCCCATATGCCACGGCGCATACCGCTCCTCCTACTGAAATAGGCTCTTAGTACCGCAGCTCAGTACTGCAGATATGGTGCGAATTCATGATCTGTCCGGCGGCGGTTTACAAACGTGGTGACCGGCTATACTATGGGTTCGAAAGCGCGAAATATAATTCCGCTGTGCAAAATTAAACTTTAATTTTGACACAGCGGGCTGCAGAATCTGCGAAGAACGCAGATTTTCGTTCTGCGGCGAAAAGTGCTTTCCACAGCGGCAAACAGCGCTTTCCGGCAGGCCGGGGGCGACCAGAAGACCATCCAAGGAGGCAATATGTCATTCAGAATTTCCAATATGCAGCTTTTAGCGGCGCTGGCGCTGCTGTTCACCGGCTCGGCGCTGGCCCAGGTGAAGATTGCCTACATCGATCCCCTGTCGGGGCCTTTCGCCAATGTCGGCGATGCCGGCCTGAAACAGTTCAAGGAGATCGTCGAGCAGGTCAACCAGACCGGAGGCGCAGCCGGACAGAAGCTCGAAATGGTTCCCTTCGACAACAAGGGCAGTCCCCAGGAGAGTCTGATTAACTTCAAATCAGTCACCGACCAGGGCATCCGCTATATCACCCAGGGCAACGGTTCTGGCGTGGCGCACGCGCTGGTCGATGCAGTCAGCAAGTGGAACGCGCGCAATCCCGACAAGACCGTGTTGTTCCTGAACTATGCCGCCGTCGATCCGACCCTCACCAACGAAAAGTGCAGTTTCTGGCATTTCCGTTTCGACGCCAACAGCGACATGAAAATGGAGGCCATTACAAACTTCATGGAGAATGACAAGAAGGTGAAAAAAGTCTTCATTCTCGGCCAGGATTACGCCCACGGACACGCGGTCGCCAAGGCGGCCAAAGCGATGCTGGCGGCGAAGCGGCCCGATGTGAAGATCGTCGGGGAGGATTTGCATCCGATTGGCCGGGTCAAGGATTTCTCGCCCTATGTTGCCAAGATCAAGGCTGCTGACGCGGACACCATCATCACCGGCAACTGGGGCAACGATCTTTCGCTGCTGGTCAAAGCCGCTAAGGACGCCGGACTCAAGGCCAAGTTCTACACTTATTACGCAGGCGGTCTCGGTACGCCGACGGCGATGGGCGCGGCGGGCGAAGGCCAGGTGTTGCAGCTCACCGAATGGCACATGAACGTGCAGCCCAACAAGACCGAGGCGTTCGCGCTGGCTTTCAACAAAAAATATCCTGACCTGGATTTCTATTACCTGCGCGTCAACACCATGGTGACAATGTTGGCGAAGGCCATGAACGACGCCAAGTCCACCGACCCGACCCGGGTCGCGCGCCAGCTCGAGGATATGCACTACCAGGCCGACACCGGCGATGTATGGATGCGCAAGAGCGATCATCAATTGATCCAGCCGTTGTATATCTCGATCTTCGCCAAGCAGGACGGCAAGGCGGTGAAGCACGACATCGAGCATACCGGCTACGGCTTCAAGACGCTCGCCTCGATCAGTGCGCGCGATACGCAATTGCCCACCAGTTGCGTCATGGAGCGGCTGTAAGCGCCTGACTATCATTCCTGCTGGTGCAGGAACGGCACGGAGGAGGGGGCTGCGGCCCCCTCCATTCATCGGTAGATATGAAATAGGCGCTAAGCATGGAGTTTGTTCTGGTTTCCCTGCTCAACGGCATTACCTACGGGATGCTACTGTTCATGCTGTCGAGCGGACTGACGCTGATTTTCAGCATGATGGGCGTGCTGAATTTCGCGCATGCGAGTTTTTACATGCTTGGCGCCTACTTCGCCTACCAGGTGAGCGTCATCCTCGGCTTCTGGCCGGCGTTGCTGGTTGCGCCGCTGCTGGTCGGCCTGTGCGGCGTGCTGATCGAACGCTACGGCCTGCGTAATGCGCACAAGTACGGCCATGTCGCGGAATTGCTGTTTACCTTCGGCCTGAGTTTCCTGATCGAGGAAATAGTGCGCCTGGTGTGGGGCAAGGCGGCGGTGGACTACCGCATTCCCGAGGCGCTCAACGGCACCCTGTTCACCCTGTTCTCTTCCAATTTTCCGATCTACAAGGGCTTCATGATGCTGGTGTCGGTGGGCATGCTGCTGGCGCTGTATGCACTGCTGACGCGCACCCGCACCGGCCTGATTGTCCAGGCGGCGCTGTCGCGGCCGGACATGGTCGAGGCGCTCGGCCATAACGTGCCGCGCATTTTCATGCTGGTGTTCGGCGGCGGCGTGGCGCTGGCCGCGCTGGCCGGGGTGATCGGCGGGAACGCCTTCATCACCGAACCAGGCATGGCGGCGGCGGTCGGCACGATTGTATTTGTAGTGGTGGTGGTGGGCGGACTCGGCTCGCTGGCGGGGGCTTTCGTGGCTTCGTTGCTGATCGGCATCGTGCAGACTTTCGCCGTCGGCTTGAATGTTTCCATCACCGACATCGCCGCGTTGTTCGGCGTGGAACTGCAAGCCAGCGGCGCGATGGCGCGGCTGACCTTGACCCAACTGGCGCCGATCCTGCCCTACCTGTTCATGGTGGCGATCCTGGTGTTCCGTCCACGTGGCCTGATGGGAGCGCGCGAATCATGAACTGCGATGCATCGCCGCCACCGTTGCTGCATCCACGCCGCCTGGTGAGCTGGGGCGTTCTGCTGGCCGTGTTGATCGTCCTGCCGCTACTTTTCAGCAAGGGCTTCGCCCTGTCGTTGCTGTGCCAGATCGGCATCATGGTGATCTTCGCCCTGTCCTACAACATGCTGCTGGGCCAAACCGGCCTGCTTTCCTTCGGCCATGCGGTGTATTTTGGCATCGGCGCTTTCGCCACCATGCATACCCTGAACCTGCTCGGCAAAGGCGGCTTGCCGTTGCCGGTGACCCTGCTGCCGCTGGTGGGCGGGCTGGCCGGGTTGTTGGCCGGGGTGCTGTTCGGCTATGTATCCACCAAGCGCGCCGGCACCGCTTTCGCCATGATCTCGCTGGGCATCGGCGAGCTGGTGGCCTCGGCATCGCTGATGTTCCCGGCCTTGTTCGGCGGCGAGGGCGGCATCTCGGGCAACCGGGTGGTCGGTGGCGCGGTACTGGGCATTAGCTACGGCCCGCAGATCGAGATGTACTACCTGATCGTCGGCTGGGCTTTCATCAGCATGCTGGCGATGTATGCGCTGACGCAGACGCCGCTGGGCTGCATGGCCAACGCCGTGCGCGACAACCCGGAGCGGGTGCAGTTCGTCGGTTACGATCCGCAGTGGGTGCGTTTCATGATGCTGGTCTTGTCGGGCGGCTTCGCCGGGATTGCCGGCGCGCTCTCCGCCCTCAACTACGAGATCGTCACCGCCGAAACACTCGGCGCCCAGACCTCGGGCGCGGTGCTGATGATGGCTTTCGTCGGCGGCGTCGGCTGGTTTCACGGACCCATCATTGGTGCGGTGCTCATCACCCTGCTGCAAATCGCGCTGTCGGGCCTGACCAAAGCCTGGTTGTTTTATTTCGGATTGTTTTTCCTGTGCATAGTGTTGTATCTGCCGGGTGGCATCGCCAGCCTGCTGTCCATGCACCAGCGCCTGTGGAAGGCGCGCCTGCTTGGCTGGGTGCTGCCGTCCTATGTCCGTCTGGCGCTGCCCCTGACGCTGGTGGCGTGCGGTTTGATCGGCCTCGTCGAGATGGCCTACCAGCGGGCCGAGGCGGCGGAAATCCCGCTGCGCCTGCTCGGCGCCTCTATCGACGTTACCCTCGCCACGCCCTGGCTGGGCGCACTGGCGGCGCTGTGCGGCGGGTTGGTGCTGTTGCGGGCAAGCTGGCCGGCGGTGACTGGCGCATGGCGGCGGGCGCTGTTGCGGTTGGAAAGCAGGGAGGAGACATGAGCATGAATACGCCTGCGCCCGCCCTGCAGCTCGAAGCCGTGAAAAAAAGCTTCGGTCGCACCCACATCATCAACGGCGTCAGCCTCGTCGTTGCCCGTGGCGAACGGCACGCCATCATCGGCCCGAACGGCGCGGGCAAGTCAACGCTGTTCAACCTGATCAGTGCGCGCTTCCCGGTCAGCGGCGGCGACATTTTTCTCAACGGCAGCAGCGTCGTTGGCCTCAAGCCGCACCAGATCACGCGCCGCGGCTTGTCGCGCAGCTTTCAGGTGACCAATATTTTCCACAATCTTTCGGTGCTGGAGAATTTACGCTGCGCCGTGCTCTGGCCGCTCGGCTACCGCTATGCTTTCTGGCGGCGGCTGGCGGTGTTGCGCAACGCCAACCAGCGGGCGCAAGACGTGGCTGCGGAGATCGGCCTGACGCACCGCCGCGACACCCCGGCGGGAGTGCTTTCCTACGCCGAGCAGCGCGCCCTGGAGATCGGCATCACCATCGCCGGCGGCGCCGAGGTGATTCTGCTCGACGAGCCGACCGCCGGCATGAGCAACAGCGAGACCGAGCAGGCGGTGGCCCTGATTCGCCGCGTCACCGCAGGCAAGACGTTGGTGATGGTGGAACACGACATGCGCGTGGTGTTCGGCCTGGCGGATCGCATCTCGGTGCTGGTGTATGGGGAGATCATCGCCACCGGCACGCCGGAGGAAATCCGCACCAATCGCGCGGTGCAGGAAGCCTACCTGGGCGCTGCCGCCGCAGCGGCAGCGGAGACGGGCCATGCTTGAAGTCAGCGGCCTGCATGCTTTCTACGGCAAGAGCCACATTCTGCACGGCGTGCATTTCAGCGTCGGAGAGGGCGAGATCGTCAGCCTGCTGGGACGCAACGGCGTCGGGCGCTCGACCGCCATCAAAGCCGTGATGGGCCAGGTAAGCGCCAGAGGCAGCGTACGCTGGCGCGGCGAGGAACTGCTGGGCAAAAAACCTTTCGAGATTGCCCGCCGGGGCTTGGGTTATGTTCCGGAGGACCGTGCGATTTTCCAGGATTTGACGGTGCGGCAGAACCTGATGCTCGGCGTGAAGAGCGCCAAGGCGAACGGAAACTGGACGATGGAGGACATGTTCGATTTGTTTCCGTGCCTCAAGGAGCGCATCGACATCCTGGCCGGCGTGCTGTCCGGCGGCGAGCAGCAGATGTTGACCTTGTGCCGCACACTGATGGGCGATCCGCAACTGATTATGATCGACGAGCCGACCGAAGGACTGGCGCCGAAGATCGTCGAGCAGGTGGCCGTCTTTCTCGATCAGGTCAAGCAGCGCGGCATCTCCATCCTGCTGGTCGAGCAGAAGCTGGCCATCGCCCTGGACATCTCGCAACGACTCTATGTGATGGGCCATGGCCGCATCGTGTTTGAAGGCACGCCGCAGGAATTCGGCAACGACGCGGCGTTGCGCAAGGAGTGGCTGGAAGTTTGAAGAAAGTGTGAAGACAGCGACAGCGGTGGACAGCTATCATAGTGTCACCGCATTGATTGATTTTGACCAGGCAGGAGCAAGCATGAGCAGCGAAAACTATGCAGTACATGGCAATGTTGCCGTCATCACCCTTAACAATCCGCCGGTGAATGGCCTCGGCCATGCGTTGCGTTCCGGCATCACGGAAGGCATCACCCGCGCCAACGACGATGCCGGCATCCAGGCCATTGTCCTGATCGGCGCCGGCAAGGCTTTCTCGGGCGGCGCCGACATCACCGAGTTCAACACGCCGGCGGCTCTGGCTGAGCCTAACTTGCACACCGTCATCAATTTCGTCGAGAGCAGCGACAAGCCGGTGATCGCGGCGCTCCATGCGGTCGCCATGGGCGGCGGTCTGGAGCTGGCGCTGGCCTGCCATTTTCGTATCGCCGCGCCGGGGGCCAAGATCGCCCTGCCGGAAGTCAAGCTGGGCCTGCTGCCGGGCGCTGGCGGCACGCAGCGTTTGCCGCGAGTGATTGGCGTCGAGGCGGCGCTGAACATGATCGTCTCCGGCGCCGACGTGCCGTCCGAGCAACTCGCCAAGACCGCGCTGTTCGATGAAATGATCGAAGGCGATCTGCTGCAAGGCGCGCTGGCCTTCGCCGCCAAAGTGGTCGCCGAAAAGCGCCCGCTGAAGCTGGTGCGCGACATGAAGATCGACTATCCGGGCTACGAAGCCTTCATGCAGTTCGCCCGCAACATGGTGAAGCCTGTCGCCGGCCCTTTCCCGGCGCCGCTGAAATGCGTTGACGCGGTGGCGGCGGCAATCACCGCCAAAAATTTCGACGAAGGTTTAAAGGTCGAACGCGAGGCTTTTTTGTACCTGATCCAGACGCCGGAGTCGAAAGCCTTACGTCACTTTTTCTTTGGTGAACGGGCGGCTTCCAAGATCGCGGATGTACCGGCGGATACGCCGCTGCGCAAGATCGAAAAAGTCGGCGTGATCGGCGCCGGCACCATGGGCGGCGGCATCAGCATGAACTTCCTCAACGCCGGCATCCCGGTGACCATGCTGGAGATGAAACAGGAGGCGCTCGACAAGGGCGTCGCCACCATCCGCAGGAACTACGAAAGCTCGTTGAAAAAAGGCAAGCTGACCCAGGAAAAACTCGATAGCCGCATGGCGTTGCTCAAGCCATCCCTATCCTATGACGACCTCAAGGACGCCGACTTGATCATCGAAGCGGTGTTCGAGGAAATCGGCATCAAGGAGCAGGTGTTCAAAAAGCTCGATGAAGTCGCCAAGCCCGGCGCGATTCTGGCCTCCAATACCTCGACGCTGGACGTGAACAAGATCGCCGGTTTCACCAAGCGGCCGGGAGACGTGGTCGGCCTGCATTTCTTCAGCCCGGCCAATGTCATGAAGCTGCTGGAAGTGGTGCGTGGCGCGGCCACCGCCAAGGATGTGCTGGCGACGGTGATGCAGGTTGCGAAAAAAATCAGGAAGACGGCGGTGATCTCCGGCGTCTGCGACGGCTTCATCGGCAACCGCATGATCGAGCAGTATGGCCGTCAGGCCGGCTTCCTGCTGGAAGAGGGCTGCCTGCCGGAGCAGGTCGACAAGGCGGTCGAGAAATTCGGTTTCGCCATGGGGCCGTTCCGCATGGGCGACCTGGCCGGCAACGACATCGGCTGGGCGATCCGCAAGCGTCGCTACCAGGAGCGGCCCAACATGAAGTATTCGAAAACCGGCGACCTGCTCTGCGAGATGGGCCGTTACGGCCAGAAGACCGGCGCAGGTTGGTACGACTACAAACCCGGCGACCGCACCGCCTACCCGAACCAGCAGGTCAACGACATGGTGCTGCAATGCTCCAAGGATTTGGGCTTGGAGCGGCGCAAGATTTCCGACCGGGAGATTGTCGAGCGTTTGGTGTACTCGCTGGTCAATGAGGCGGCGTACATTCTGGAGGAAGGCATCGCCCAGCGCGCTTCCGACATCGACATGGTGTACCTCACCGGCTACGGCTTCCCTTTCCATCGCGGTGGCCCGATGCTGTATGCCGACACGGTGGGCTTGCCGAATGTGGTGAATGCCATGCGCAAATATGCGCGCGGCCGCCACGGCGAGTTCTGGAAACCCGCGCCACTACTGGCCAAACTCGCCGCTGAAGGCAAAACGTTCAACTGATTCCAGGAGTAAGAAAATGACTGATGCAGTGATCGTATCCACCGCCCGCACCGGACTCGCCAAGTCCTGGAAAGGCGCTTTCAATATGACCCACGGCGCTACGCTTGGCGGCCATGTGGTGCAGCACGCCGTGGCGCGTGCCGGCATAGCCCCCGCCGAAGTCGAGGACGTGATAATGGGCTGCGCCAATCCCGAGGGCGCTACCGGCGCCAACATCGCGCGGCAGATCGCCTTGCGCGCCGGCCTGCCGGTGACCACTGCCGGCGTGACCGTCAATCGTTTCTGCTCGTCCGGCCTGCAGACCATCGCCATGGCGGCGCAGCGGGTGATCGTCGATCAGGTGCCGGTGATGGTGGCGGGAGGGGTCGAGTCGATCTCCTGCGTACAGCAGGAGATGAACCAACACATGCTGGCCGAAAGCTGGCTGGTGCAGAACAAGCCGGAGATTTACTGGAGCATGCTGCAGACCGCCGAGACGGTGGCCAAGCGCTACAACATCTCGCGCGAAAAGCAGGACGAGTACGGCGCGCGCAGCCAGCAGCGCGCTGCCGCAGCGCAGGCGGCAGGCAAGTTCAACGACGAAATCGTGCCGATGACGGTGACCATGGGCGTCGCCGACAAGGCCAGCGGAAAGCTGTTTACCAAAGAGACCACCATCTCCGCCGACGAAGGCATCCGCGCCGATACCACACTGGAAGGCGTGTCGAAAATACGCACGGTGTTCCCCGGCGGCGTCATCACCGCCGGCAATGCCAGCCAGTTTTCCGACGGCGCATCGGCCTGCGTGGTGATGAACGCCAAGCTCGCCGAGCAGCGCGGCATCCAGCCACTGGGGATTTTTCGCGGCTTCACCGTGGCCGGCTGCGAGCCGGACGAAATGGGTATCGGCCCGGTGTTCGCCATTCCGCGCCTGCTGGAGCGCAACGGCCTCAAAGTCGGCGACATCGGCCTGTGGGAACTCAACGAAGCGTTCGCCGTGCAGGTAATTTACTGCCGCGACAAGCTGGGCATCCCCGACGAACTGCTCAACGTGAACGGCGGCGCAATCGCCGTCGGCCATCCCTACGGCGTTTCCGGCGCGCGCCTGACCGGACATGCGCTGATCGAAGGCAAGCGGCGCGGCGCGAAGTATGTCGTCGTCACCATGTGCATCGGCGGCGGCCAGGGCGCGGCCGGTTTGTTTGAAGTGTGTTGAAATGAACGTAAAAAAACTTTTCGATCTAAGCGGCAAGGTTGCGCTGATCACCGGTGGCTCGCGCGGCCTCGGCCTGCAAATGGCCGAAGCGCTGGGCGAGATGGGCTGCAAGGTGGCGATCACCGCGCGCAAGCCCAACGAGCTGGCTGAAACCGCCGCGCATCTCGACAAGCTGGGCATCGAATGCCTGACCATCACCGGCGACCTGTCGAAATTTGAAACCATCCCCGGCCTGGTCGACCAGGTGCTGGCGAAGTTCGGCGGCATCGACATCCTGGTGAATAACGCCGGCGCCACCTGGGGCGCGCCGGCCGAGGACACCCCGGACGAAGCCTGGCACAAGGTGATGAAGCTCAACATCGACGCCATGTTTTTTCTCAGCCGCGAAGTCGGCAAGCGCGTGATGATTCCGCAGAAATCCGGCAAGATCATCAACATCGCCTCGGTCGCGGGACTCTCCGGCGGGCCGCCCGACATGACCACCATTGCCTACAACACCAGCAAGGGCGCGGCGGTCAATTTCACGAGGGCGCTGGCTTCGGAATGGGGTAAGTACAACATCAACGTCAACGCCATCTGCCCCGGTTTCTTCCCCTCAAAAATGTCGCAAGTCCTGCTGGAGAAAATCGGGAAAATGGTGATCGCATCTACGCCGCTGCATCGCCTCGGCGGCGATGAAGACTTGAAAGGCGTGGCGGTGTTCCTGGCTTCAGAAGCCTCGCGCCACATCACCGGCCAATATATCGCCGTCGATGGCGGCGCCAGCACAGCGTGAGTGAAACCATGACCGAAAAAAATCTGCAAATCGTCCTCGCCAGCCGACCCGCCGCCTGGGTCGAGGCAGAGAACTTCCGCCTGGTCGAGAGCGACATTCCCGAACCGAAGGAAGGCGAGTTGCTGGTGCGCAACCATTACCTTTCGCTCGATCCTTACATGCGCGGTCGTATGAACGACACCAAATCCTACGCCCAGCCGGTGGTCATCGGCGCGGTGATGGTGGGCGGCACGGTGGGCGAGGTAGTGAAATCGTGCCACCCGAAATTCCAGGCGGGCGACAAGGTGGTCGGACAACTCGGCTGGCAGTTGTATGGCATCAGCGATGGCAGCCTGCTGCAAAAAGTCGATGCCGGAAAAGTCCCGCTGTCCGCCTATCTCGGCGTGCTCGGCATGCCCGGCGTGACGGCCTGGATCGGCCTGCTGGATATCTGCACACCCAAGGCGGGTGAGACGGTGGTGGTGACGGCGGCTTCCGGCGCGGTGGGCAGCGTGGTCGGCCAGTTGGCGAAAATTCACGGCTACCGCGCGGTCGGCATCGCCGGCGGCGCGGAGAAATGCCGTTATGTGGTGGAGGAGCTGGGTTTCGATGCCTGCATAGACTACAAGGCAGGCAAGCTCTGGGCCGACCTCAAGGCGGCGACGCCTGATGGCATCGACTGCCTGTTCGAGAATGTCGGCGGGGAGATTTTCGATACCCTGCTGGGCCGCATGAACCCCTTCTCGCGCATTGCAGTGTGCGGCCTGATCTCCCAGTACAATTCCGCGCCCTACCCGATGAAAAACATCGGCTCGGTGCTGGTCAATCGCATCAAGATGCAGGGCTTCATCGTCTCCGAACATTTGCCGCGCTGGCCGGTGGCGCTGGCGGAACTGGCTGGCCATGTCGGCAGTGGCCGCATCAAGTACCGCGAGAGCGTTGCGCAAGGACTGGCGCAGGCGCCGGCGGCATTTATCGGGATGCTGAAAGGGCAGAACTTCGGCAAGCAGGTAGTGAAGCTGGTATGACATCGAGCTTCACCGGGACGCGCCCGGTTGCGCCACAGCATGCTTTCGACACGCAACGCCTGGCGGAGTGGATGCGGCAGCAGGTGGAGGGTTTCAAAGGCGCGCTCCAGGTCGAGCAGTTCAAGGGCGGCCAGTCGAACCCGACCTATCTGATCCGCGCCGAAGACGGCAAGGGTTACGTCATGCGCCGCAAGCCGCCGGGCAAGCTGCTGCCCTCGGCGCACGCGGTGGAGCGCGAGTATCGCGTCATTACTGCGCTGGCGCAGACCGAAGTGCCGGTGGCGAAAAGCTACGCATTGTGCGAGGACCAATCCGTCGTCGGCACTGCCTTCTACATCATGGATTACGTCGAGGGCCGCATCCTCTGGGACCCAACCTTGCCGGGCTTATCACCGGCAGAGAGACGCGCCATTTACGACGAGATGAACCGCGTCATCGCCGCGCTGCATACAGTCGATTACGCAGCAGTCGGCCTGGGCGATTACGGCAAGCCGGGCAATTACCTGGAGCGCCAGGTGGCGCGCTGGAGCAAGCAGTACCAGGCGGCGGAGACGGAAAAAATCGAGGCCATGGATCAACTCATCGCCTGGCTGCCGCAGCACATTCCCGCCGGCGACGAGACGCGCATCGTGCATGGCGACTTCCGCCTCGACAATGTGATCTTCCATCCCAGCGAGCCGCGCATCCTGGCGGTGCTCGACTGGGAGTTGTCGACGCTGGGTCATCCGCTCACCGACTTCGCCTATCACTGCATGACCTGGCGGCTGTCGCCCGGCCAGTTTCGCGGCCTGGCCGACGTCGACCATGCGGCGCTGGGCATCCCCGGCGAGGCCGAATATGTCGCCGCCTATTGCCGCCGCACCGGTCGCGCGCAGATCGCGCCGCAGGAGTGGGAGTACTACATGGCCTTTAATATGTTCCGCCTCGCCGCCATCCTGCAAGGCATCATGGCGCGCGCCTTGCAGGGCAACGCAGCCAGCCAGGAAGCCATTGAAACCGGCAAGCGCGCCAGGCCATTGGCGGAAGCCGCCTGGCGGCAGGTTGAACGCATCATGGCGCAACGCTGAACCTGGAAAAAACAGCTAGCCACAGAGCAACCGTGTTCCAAGTCAAGCAGAATTGGTAGTCCAAGGCGCATTATTTTTCACAATGGAATTCATGATGATGAGCAGCTTTCGCATACAGGCGACGATGACGACCTTGGGAGGTTTTCCAGCTTGCTTGAGGCGGTCGGCGAATGTTTTTATGGCGGGAT
>JACQAO010000103.1 GCA_016194935.1 Betaproteobacteria bacterium | reverse complement strand
TGCCGCACTCCCTTTGCGCGAAACGATTCTATCAACTGGCGCTCCTCGTCGGTAAGCTGCAATTCTGTCTGGCGCATGATCGTGTCCTCCGTTGTGGTAGGTTTGCACGAGCATGATACATGTTTCGTAATTAATGTGTTTTAATACTAGTCGCCATGAGAGCCTTATCCGCGTTTCTGTTAGCCGGCCTGTCACTCCCGGTTGCGGCCCAGCCGGAACTTTCGTCGCAGCGTCAGCATGAATTGATCCGGCTGGTGCGTCAGGACTGCGGCGCTTGCCACGGCATGACCCTGAAAGGCGGACTGGGTTCGCCGTTGCTGCCGGACAGCCTGCGCGGAAAACCGCCTGCCAGCCTGGTGGCGACCGTGCTGCATGGCCGTCCAGGGACACCCATGCCGGCGTGGAAATCCATACTCGGTGAAAACGAAGTGGAATGGATCGTCGCTCAATTGATAAAAGGTTTCCCCCAAGAATGAAAAAATTATTGCTGCTCTCCCTGCTGCTGCTCTCCGCTTGCGCGCAGCTATCCCAGCCAGCCCTGCGCGGCACGGGCGATCTCGGGGTGGTGATCGAACGCGCCTCCGGCCAGGTAGCCATCGTGGACCACAGTGCGCGCGCCATCCTCGGCGCGGTCGAGGGACTGGGCGACCTTTCGCACGCCTCGGTGGTGTTCTCGCGCGACGGCAGATATGCCTATGTATTCGGTCGTGATGGAGGCATCAGCAAGGTCGATTTGCTGATGCAGCGCATCGAACGGCGCATCATGCAGGCTGGCAACAGCATCGGCGGGGCCATCTCCCAGGACGGGCGCATCGTCGTGGCGCAGAACTACGAGCCGGGCGGCATCAAGGCTTTCGATGCGCAGACGCTGGAGTTGCTGGCCGATATTCCTTCAACCTATGGCAACGAGGGCAAGCGTTCCAAGGTGGTTGGGCTGGCGGATCTGCCGGGCAACAAGTTTGCCTATGCGCTGTTCGATGCCGGCGAAATCTGGATCGTCGATTTATCCAATATCAAAAAGCCGCAACTGACCAAATTCCGCGACATCGGCAAGCAGCCCTATGACGGACTGGTGACGCCGGACGGTCGTTACTACCTGGCCGGATTGTTCGGCGAGGACGGCGTTGCCCTGGTTGATCTGTGGCAACCGGCGTTGGGCGCGAAGAAAATTCTTTCCAATTACGGTCGCGGCGAACTCAGTGACCAACAGCGACTGCCGGTCTTCAAGATGCCGCATTTGCGCGGCTGGTCGGTGGCCGGACGGCGCGCTTATCTGCCGGCGGTGGGTCGCCATGAAGTGCTGGTGGTGGATACGGCGACATGGCAGGAAGTTGACCGGATTCCCGTCAAGGGTCAGCCGGTGTTCGTGATTGCGCGCCCCGACGCACGCCAGGTGTGGGTGAATTTCGCTTTCCCCGACAACGGCTGGGTGCAGGTGATCGATACTCTGGAAAACAAACTGGTCGCCACGCTTGCGCCCGGCAAGGCGGTGCTGCATCTCGAATTCACGCCCAAGGGCGAACAGGTATGGGTATCGGCGCGCGACGACAACCGCGTCATCATTTATGACACGCAGACGTTCAAGCCCGTCAGCGAACTGCCGGTGCAGAGTCCATCCGGCATATTTTTTAGTTCGCGCGCAGCGCGTATTGGATTTTGATGGACGCGCTTGACCTTCGTCTGCTCAATGAGTTTCAGCGCGACTTTCCGCTATTGCCGCAACCTTACGCGGCGGTTGCCGAACGTGTTGGCGTCAGTGAAAACGCAGTCATTGCGGCATATGCCCGGCTCCGGGAGGCAGGCGCGGTGAGTCGTATCGGCGCGGTGTTCGCGCCGCGTTGTGTCGGCGCCAGCACACTCGCCGCGTTATCCGCACCGGTCGGGCAACTGGAACGCATCGCCGATCTTGTCAGCCAGCATCCGGAGGTCAATCACAACTACCAGCGCGAGCATCGCTACAACCTGTGGTTCGTTGCCACCGCCCAGGACCCGCAGGCGCTTGATCTGGCCCTGCGGCGCATCGAGGCCGAAACCGGCTGCGCGGTGCTGCGCCTGCCACTGCTCGAAGAGTTCCATATCGACCTCGGCTTCGATCTTGCCACGCAGAGCAAGCCGCGTTGCGGCGCGCGCGCCATGCCGGCGGGTGGGATGCAGGACATGAGCGAAGCTGAGCGCCGCCTGCTGCGCGTCTTGCAGGATGGCATGGAACTGCTGCCGCGACCCTACAGTCGGCTGGCGATGCGCGCCGACCTGACCGAAGCCGAGGTGCTGCGGATGATTTCGGATTGGCAGGAGCACGCCTTCGTCAAGCGCTTCGGCGTAGTGGTGCGCCATCATGAACTGGGCTATACCGCCAACGCCATGTGTGTCTGGGATGTGCCGGATGCGCAGGTCGCGGCACTCGGCGCGAATCTCGCCGGCGAACCCGCCGTGACGCTGTGCTACCGCCGCGCCCGCGCCGTGCCGGAAGCGGGCTGGCCGTACAACCTGTTCTGCATGATTCACGGACGCAACCGCGCAGAAGTCGATGCCGGGATCGCCGCCCTGTGCGCTCGTCACGGACTCGCCGCATACCCCCAGGCGGTGTTGTTCAGCGTGCGCCGATTCAAACAGCGCGGCGCGCGCTACCTGCATGCCGGATAAGTTGCCCACGCAGCCGGGGCCGCTGGATGCCGCCGACCGTCGCATCATCAACGCCCTGCAAGGGAATTTCCCGTTGTGCGACGAACCGTATCGCCATGTTGCCGAGCAGCTTGGGATGAGCGAGAGCGATCTGCTGGCGCGTCTCCGGATGATGCTCGATGCGCGTGTTCTGACGCGCTTCGGGCCGATGTTTCAGATTGAGCGGATGGGCGGCACTTTCGTCCTGGCGGCAATGAAAATTCCAGAAGAAGATTTCGAGCGCATCGCTGCAATCGTCAACAGCCTGCCCGAGGTGGCGCACAACTATCAACGCGAGCATGCACTGAATATGTGGTTCGTGCTGGCCACCGAAACGCAGGGCGGAATAGTCGCAGCAATCAAAAAACTGGAACGGCTTACGAGTTTGCCGGTACTGGCGTTTCCCAAAGAGCGCGAATATTTTGTCGAGATGAAACTAACTGCATGAGTCACGAGGAGGCAATGGATCAGCTTGATCGCCGTCTGATCGTCGCCACCCAGACGGGGTTGCCTTTAGTGAGCAAGCCTTACCATGCGCTCGCCGAACAGTTGGGTATCAGCGCCGGAGAAGTCCAGTCGCGCCTCCTGCGCATGCTGGAGCGCGGCCTGATCCGCCGCATCGGTGCGGTACCCAATCACTATGCGCTGGGCTACACCGCCAACGGCATGTCGGTGTGGGATATTCCGGACCAGCGCGTGGATGCGCTGGGGGCGCAGGTGGGCGCGCTGGAATTTGTCACTCACTGTTATCGGCGGCCTCGCAGCCTGCCGGATTGGCCGTATAATCTGTTCGCAATGGTGCATGGTTGCAGCCGTGCCGAGGTCGAGGTCAAGGTGGCGCATATCGCCGCCCTGCTCGGCGGCGAATACCGCAGCCATGACATCCTTTACAGTTCGCGCATATTGAAAAAAACAGGCTTGCGCATCGCGGGCTGATTTCCCGCAATTACCGAATTTTTGCATGAGCGATTCCCATTCCCTTTCCAGATCATCCGTGACTTTGTCAACTTCGCCTTGCCGTGCAATGCGCACTGTC
Source organism: Betaproteobacteria bacterium (assembly GCA_016194935.1). Classification (GTDB taxonomy): domain Bacteria; phylum Pseudomonadota; class Gammaproteobacteria; order Burkholderiales; family Rhodocyclaceae; genus JACRAR01. The sequence goes on along the minus strand of JACQAO010000103.1, from coordinate 3,903 downwards.
TGCGGCTCGTTTTCGCGTCACAAATGATCTGGAAAGGGAATCAGGAGGCTAAGCCTCCCACCAATCTTGCAGCAATGTCGCTGGCCGCCATGGGCGTGGTTTACGGCGACATTGGCACCAGCCCGCTATACACCATGAAGGAAGTGTTCACCGGCCCGCACGCCGTGCAGGTGTCGCACGACAATCTGCTCGGTATTCTGTCGCTGATTTTCTGGGCGCTGACCATCACCGTCTCGCTCAAGTACGTGATGTTCATCACCCGCGCCGACAATCGCGGCGAAGGCGGCATCATGGCGCTGACCGCGCTGGCCCTGCGCACTTCCGGCGCCAGCGCCCGCACCCTGTGGTGGATTTCGGTGCTGGGAATATTCGGCGCGGCCCTGTTCTATGGCGACGCGGTGATCACGCCGGCCATGTCGGTGCTCTCGGCAGTGGAAGGGCTCGAAGTGGCGACGCCGCTGTTCAAGCCTTTCGTGGTGCCGATCACCATCGGCATCATCGTCGGGCTGTTCGTTTTTCAGCGTAAAGGCACCGCCAGTGTCGGCGCGCTGTTCGGGCCGGTGATGCTGTTCTGGTTCGCCACGCTGGGCATACTCGGCGTCTTGAATGTGCTCAAGCATCCATCCGTGCTTGCGGCCATCAACCCCTGGTACGCCCTGCAGTTTTTTCTCGAAAACCGGATGCATGGTTTTCTGGCGCTGGGCGGGGTAGTGCTGGCGATTACCGGGGGCGAGGCTTTATACGCCGACATGGGGCACTTCGGCAGGCGCTCGATCAAGTGGGCCTGGTTGTGTTTCGTTTTTCCCATGTTGTACCTGAACTATCTGGGCCAGGGAGCGCTGCTGCTGGACAATCCGGAAGCCATCAAGAACCCGTTCTTCCTGCTGGTGCCGGAGATATTGCTGTTTCCCATGGTTGGCCTGGCCACGGCGGCCACAGTGATTGCTTCGCAGGCGGTGATCTCGGGGGCCTTTTCGCTGACCAGCCAGGCCATGCAGTTGGGCTACTGTCCGCGCATCCAGGTACTGTTCACCTCCGAGCGGCAAAAAGGACAAATTTACATTCCCAACATCAACTGGCTGGTGATGCTGGCGGTGATCATCCTGGTGCTGGGGTTCCGCTCGTCTTCGAACCTGGCCGCCGCCTATGGCCTGGCCGTCACGCTGACCATGATGATCGATACCCTGCTGGCCTTCATCGTGGTGCGCAGCCTGTGGCAGTGGAGCGGCCTCAAGTCGGCGGCCTTCCTGGGGTTTTTTATCGTGGTCGATTTCGCTTTCTTCGCCGCCAACAGCGTCAAGATTCTTGATGGCGGCTGGTTCCCGCTGGTGCTCGGGCTGTCGGTATACACCCTGTTGTCGACCTGGAAGCGCGGCCGTATATTGCTCTCCCGCAAGTTGCAGCAGGACTCGATGCCGCTGGACGCCTTCATCAAGAGCCTGGAGTACGGCGGCCCGCACCGTGTCGAAGGCACCGGCATTTTCATGACCACCAATCCGGATGGCGTGCCTCGGGCAATGCTGCACAACCTGCTGCACAACAAAGTGCTGCACCGGCGCGTCGTGTTGCTGAGCGTGCAGGTTGCGGATGTGCCGCATGTCGCGGTGGTGAACCGCGTCGAGGTGCGTCAGTTGCCGCAAGGTTTCTTTCAGGTCATCGTCCGCTATGGTTTCAAGGACGCACCGGATATTCCGCAGGCATTGGCGATGTGCGAAGAGCATGGAATCAAATACGAAGCGATGGAAACTTCCTTTTTCCTTGGCCGCGAAACCATCGTCCGGCATCACGTGCCGAGCATGCAGGGCTGGCGGCAAAAACTGTTCACCTGGATGTTCCGCAATGCCGAGTCAGCGACAGCCTACTTCAAGATTCCCGCCAACCGGGTGGTGGAGCTGGGAACGCAAGTTGAACTGTAATTCTTCAGCCGCAGGAGGCTAAGCGTGTTTCGCATTTCCCAATACATGCAGGAAATTGCCCAGCCCACGCCGCTGGGGCGCAAGCACCCGCCGCCCGGCCCGGTGGTGATCTGGAACCTGATCCGGCGCTGCAACCTCACCTGCAAGCATTGCTATTCGATCTCCGCCGACAAGGACTTCCCCGGTGAACTGAGCACTGCGGAAGCTTACGCGGTGATGGACGACCTCAAAGCTTTCGGCGTGCCGGTGCTGATACTCTCCGGCGGCGAACCGTTGTTGCGCCCGGATATTTTCGACATCGCCGCGCGCGCCAAGGCGCTGGGCTTCTATGTCGGCCTGTCGACCAACGGCACGCTGATCGACGAAAGCAACATCGACAAAATCGCCGCTGCCGATTTCGATTACGTCGGCATCAGCCTGGACGGCATGCAGGCCACCCACGACAAGTTCCGCCGCATGCCCGGCGCTTACGACAAATCCTTGCACGGCATCCGCTTGTGCCACGCACTGGGTCTCAAGGTCGGCGTGCGTTTCACCATGACCCAGGACAATGCTCACGATCTGCCGACGCTGCTGCAACTGGTTGAGGATGAGGGTATCGACCGTTTCTATTTCTCGCACCTCAATTACGCCGGACGCGGCAACAAGAATCGCCAGGACGACGCCCATCACCAGATGACGCGGCAGGCGATGGACCTGCTGTTCGACACCTGCTGGGCGTATCAGCAGCGCGGCTTGCACAAGGAATTCACCACCGGCAACAATGATGCCGACGGCGTCTATCTGCTGTTCTGGGTGAAGAAAAATTTTCCGCAGGCCGAAGCGCACATCCGCGCCAAGCTGGCGCAATGGGGCGGCAATTCATCAGGAGTGAATGTCGCCAACATCGACAATCTCGGCAATGTCCACCCCGATACCATGTGGTGGCATTACAGCCTCGGCAACGTGCGCCAGAGACCTTTTTCCACCATCTGGCAGGATACGTCCGACCCCCTCATGGTTGGCCTCAAGGCCAGCCCGCGCAAGGTCGGCGGGCGTTGCGGCGGCTGTAACTATTTTGACATCTGCGGCGGCAACACGCGGGTGCGCGCGCAACAACTGACCGGCGATCCGTGGGCGGAAGACCCGGCCTGTTACCTCGACGACGCCGAGATCGGGGTCGCGCCCGGCGGCGAGCGGATTCAATTGACGCCCTACCGGAGAGCGTGATGCGTGTATTGATACTGACCGCGCTGTGGTTGCTGGCGTCGATGGCTGCATGCGCCGCCGAGCCGCAACAGAATTTTCAGCAATACTGCGCCAGTTGCCACGGCGCCGACCGCCTCGGCATCATGGGGCCGGCCCTGCTGCCCGAAAGTCTGGCGCGGCTAAGGAAAACCGAAGTTCTCAAGACCATCCGCGAGGGCCGTGCTGCGACCCAGATGCTGCCTTTCGCCGGCAAGCTCAGTCCTGCCGAGATCGAAGCCCTCGCAGCCTGGATCAACACGCCGGTGACGCCGCCGCCAGGCTGGAGCGAGGCGCAGATCAAGGCGTCGCGCATCGTCCAGTTCGCCCCCGGCAGCTTGCCGGACAAGCCGGTGTTCAGGGCCGATCCGCTGAACCTGTTCATCGTCGTCGAAGCAGGCGATCATCACGCGAGCATTCTCGACGGCGACACACTCGAACCGATCCACCGTTTCCAGACGCGCTATGCCCTGCACGGCGGGCCGAAGTTCACGCCGGACGGGCGCTATGTTTTCTTCGCCTCGCGCGACGGCTGGATCAGCAAGTTCGACATCTGGAACCTCAAGACCGTCGCCGAAATTCGCGCCGGCATCAACACCCGCAATCTCGCAGTATCCGACGACGGAAAATGGGTGATGGTGGCCAATTACCTGCCACACACCCTGGTGCTGCTGGATGCCGACCTGAACCTGGTCAAGCTGTTGCCGGCAACTTCGCTGGATGGAAAACTCAGTTCGCGCGTATCCGCCGTGTATGACGCCGC
>JACQAO010000018.1 GCA_016194935.1 Betaproteobacteria bacterium | reverse complement strand
GTAGGTTTGACGGTAGGGTGCGGTGAACCAGCGTTCCAGCGTCCCTTGCACTATCGTTTCAAGACCCTGCGTTTCGACCAGGCGGATACGCTCATCCCATAGCGCAACCCCTTCCGGTGAAATGCGGCTGGTGGTGTTCGCTAACACCATGCGCTCGAAACGCTCCGGCGCGCGTAGCGCCAGGTGCTGGCCGATCATGCCGCCGATGGAGAGGCCGATGTAGCTCGCCCGCAGGATGCCGAGCGCATCCATCAGTCCCAGCACATCGCCGGCAAGTTCGTCGAAACTGTAGGGGCCTTCAGGTGCCGCCGAGTGGCCGTGTCCGCGCATGTCGTAACGCAGCACGCGGAATTTCCTGATCAGCTGCGGCATTTGCAGATCCCACATGCTGTGGTTGGTCGTCAGCGCATGGGAAAGAATCAGCCAAGGCCCCTGACCCTCGATCTGGTAATCCAACTCGACGCCGCCTGCTTTCGCCCGCATCAGGCAGCCTCCAGTTTGGCAATAGACAAGGCCAGCCATTTCATGCCGGCGTGCTTGAAATTCACTTGTACCCTGGCATCCGTGCCTGCACCTTCGGCATTGATGATGACGCCGTGACCAAACTTGGTGTGCATGACATTCTGCCCGATGCGCAGGCCGCTATCGCTCTGCTGACGCATGGTCATGGCGTTCGCCTGGCGTTGCGGTTCGGCGGCATAAGCCGGCGCATAGCTGGTTTTCGGCGGAGCAACGAAGCCGGAACTGAGCTTGGGGGTCAGCCATTTCAGCAAGGCCACCGGAATCTCGTCGAGAAAACGCGACGGCAGGTTGTAGCGGGTCTGGCCGTGCAGCATGCGGGTCTGCGCGAATGACAGATAGAGTCGCTGACGCGCTCGCGTCACAGCCACGTACATCAGGCGCCGTTCCTCTTCCAGCCCCTTCTCTTCGAGCACGGCGTTCTCGTGGGGGAACAGCCCGGCTTCCAGGCCGCTGATGAACACCACGTTGAACTCCAGTCCTTTGGCCGAATGCACGGTCATCAACTGCACTGCGTCGTCACTGTCGCCGGCCTGGTGTTCGCCGGCTTCCAGCGCGGCATGCGCCAGGAATGAAGCGAGATCGCTCTGGTCTTCGGCACCGTCCGGCGCCGGTTCGCGGCTTCCCTCCTCGGCCACGAAGCTGGCGGCGGCGTTGATCAACTCGTCGAGGTTGGCCAGCCGGTCCTGGCCTTCCTTCTCGTTGCGATAGTGTTCGAGCAGGCCGGACAGCTCCAGCACATGGTCGACCACTTCCGGCAAGGGCAGGCCGGCGCTGCCTTCGCGCATCCTGACGATGAGTTGGGCGAAGGCGGAAAGCGAGGACTGCGCCTTGCCGCCGAGGTGCTGGATGGCCGCATGCAGACTGCTGCCGTGCGTCTTCGCCGCGTCGGCGAGTTGTTCCAGGCTGCGATTGCCGATGCCGCGCGTGGGAAAATTCACCACACGGGAAAATGCTGTGTCGTCGTCAGGGTTGGCGATCAGGCGCAGGTAAGCCAGCGCATGCTTGATCTCCTGCCGCTCGAAAAAGCGCAGACCGCCATACACACGGTAAGGCAGACCGGCATTGAACAGAGCGTGTTCCAGCACCCGCGACTGGGCGTTGGAACGATACAGCAGGGCCACTTCCTTGCGGGCATGACCATCGCGCGACAGCGACTTGATTTCCTCGACGATCCAGCGCGCTTCATCGAGATCGCTGAGTGATTCGAACACGCGAATCGGCTCGCCGCTGCCGGCTTCGGTCCACAGATTCTTGCCGAGCCGCGCCGCATTATTCTTGATAATCGCGTTGGCGGCGTCGAGGATGTTGCCGTGCGAGCGGTAGTTCTGCTCCAGGCGGATCACCTTGGCGACCTGGAATTCGCGCTCCAGATCGCGCATATTGCCGACCTCCGCGCCGCGAAAACCGTAGATCGATTGATCATCGTCGCCCACCGCGAAGATATAGGCGCCGTCTTTTGGCGTCCTAATATTGTCACCCCCTTCCTCGGGAAGGGGGCTGGGGGGATGGTCGTTCCTGGCACGATTGCCTGCAAGCATGCGAAGCCATGCGTATTGCAGGCGATTCGTGTCCTGAAACTCGTCGACGAGGATGTGGCGGAAGCGCTCCTGATAATGCCGCCTGAGACTCTCGTGGCGTTCCAGCAATTCGTGGGAGCGCAGCAGCAACTCGGCAAAATCCACCACGCCCTCGCGCTGGCACTGCCGTTCGTAGGCGTCGTACAGCTCGACGCGACGGCGAGCGAAGCTGTCCCAGGCCTCCACCGCAGCGGCGCGCAAGCCCTGCTCTTTCTGCGCATTGATGAAGTGCTGCAATTCGCGCGGCGGAAATTTTTCATCATCGACGTTGAGCGATTTCAGCAGCCGCTTGATGGTCGACAACTGGTCGGCCTGATCGAGAATCTGGAACAGTTGCGGCAAGCCCGCCTCGCGGTAATGGGCGCGCAGCAGGCGGTTGCAGAGGCCGTGGAAAGTGCCGATCCACATGCCGCGCACGGAGTTGTTGTAACTGAGGGGCAGCATCGCCGAAAGCCGCGTCAACATTTCCTTGGCCGCCTTGTTGGTGAAGGTGACGGCAAGAATGCCGTGCGGCCCGGCCTGGCTGGTGGAGATCAGCCAGGCGATGCGCGTCGTCAGCACGCGCGTCTTGCCGCTGCCGGCGCCGGCCAGGATCAGCGCATGTTGCGGCGGCAGGGTGACAGCGGAAAGTTGTTCGGGATTGAGTCCGGCAAGCAGCGAGGGGGCGATGGAAGACATGACGAAATTATACGCCGCGCCTGCTCCCTGAAAAAAAATCTCCGGCCGGGTTACGCCACGCTCAATGCTTATTACGCAGCGCGGCGATTTCCAGCCGCTGTTTTTCTGCGAGCACCCTGCTCGCGTAGGAGTTATCCGGGTCATCGGCAGCGCCGCCGAACTGCTGCAAGCCGGGGATCAGCCCGCCCATGCGTCGAATCGACTCGCGCAGAACCTGCGCGCCGATCTGGACATTCACTTCCGGATCGAACAGCGTCAGCCGATCACTGTTTTCCGGAAGCTTGTTCTCATGCCAGCGCGGCATCACCTGCATGAGCCCTTGCGCACCCGCGACGCTTTCGGCGAAGGGATTAAATCTCGATTCGATGGCAATGACGGCAACGATCAGCAGCGGGTCGAGGTGCATCTGCCGTCCCGCCGTCTGCGCGGCGAAGAAAACCGGGTTGAGTGCGGCGGCAGATACCCGATAGCGGCGCGAGACGAAATTCAGCGCCGCACGCATCTCCGCTGTCAGCGGCGCGCCATTATTTTCTTCGGCGGATGGCTGGGTTTCACGCAGATCCGCGCCTGTCATGGCGGTGCGGGCTTCATCCCGGCTTGCGCGCAAGGATGCAAGCGGGCTTAGCGCTGCCGGGCTTCCGGCCAACTGCACCGCCAGCAACAACCCCAGGGCGAGTGCCGGCGCCAGCGCCATCCAGCTCTTGTGCGAAATTGTTTTGAACATGCTGTTCTCCTTTGCGGTGACCTGCACCGGCACAGCACTGACGACACATGGCATTCGTCATTGGTGCGGTGCAATAAGACAGCAGTATATTGATTTATATGGTATTTGTCAAAGGCCCCAAGAAACAAGGGGGCGGCTTGACGATCTGCCCGGTTCAGTAGCGCACCAACTGTCCGGTCGTCATACTGCCCAAAGGAGGGTAGAATTTTATGCACCGGAACGCTGGATAGCCGAAAAACCCGCCAGCGGGCAAAGCCAATCTGGGCTGCTCCGAAGACATTAACGCCTTCCCAGCAGGGCCCTCACTGCATCCAGATGGTCGGGTGAGTTATGACACATGCCCTGGAATACTGCGCTGTGATCCAGGAAATCCGCCAACTCCATGCGCTGCGCCGACTTCAAGAGACGTTTGGCCAAACGCAGCGCCTGAGGCGGCTTGGCCGCGAAGCTTTGGGCCAACGCTTTAGCCCGCTCCGGCAAGGTGACGCCATCAACGATCTCCAGCACAACACCAAGCGACTTTGCCTCCCCGGACGTAATTAGCCGACCGCTAAAGGTGAGTTCGGCGGCCCGCTGGTAGCCGATTAAACGCTGCAGGAACCAGGCGCCGCCATCGCCAGGGATAATGCCGGCATTGACGAAGGTTTCTCCCATCACGGCATCGCTGGCCGCCAGCCGGATGTCGCACATGCAGGCGAGATCGAAGCCTGCCCCGATCGCAGGGCCGTTGATGGCGGCGATCGACGGCACCTCCAGCCGGTGCATTGCCAGCGGAATACGCTGAATGCCTTCGCGGTACTTTTTCTGCACTTCGTAGACATTCCCGCCGAAACTGCCCTCGCGGTTTAGCATGTGCTTCAGATTTCCGCCCGAGGAAAAAGCTTTGCCGGCGCCGGTCAGAACCATTACGGAGACCGAGTCGCTGCGATTGATCCAGTCGACCGTCCGCTCAATATCGTCAACCAGCCTGGTGCCGGTGAGCTCGTTGCGAACGTCGTCCCGATTGAGGGTGAGCGTGACAACGCGCCCGTCGACATTCAGTATGGCGTCTGTCAGATCAGGTTGTGGCAACATATTCTTCCTCTCGCATTCGCCGGTCTCCAATCCCGACGCCCGAAGCATCGCCATCCAGCAGGATGCGCGCATCGAGGATGCGCACGCCATTCGGGTATGCCAGTACCGGATTCAGGTCAAGTTCCGCGATTTCCGGGAAAGCCGTACACAGTGACGAAATGCCCAGTATCAGACGCACCAGTGCGTCCTTGTCGATTGGCAAAGCGCCCCGCACGCCATCGAGTATCCTGCTCGCGCGAATGTCTTCGAGCATCGAATAAGCATCGGTTTCCATTAACGGCAACGAGCGGAACACCACATCCCTCAACACCTCGACCAGGACGCCGCCCAGGCCAAACATCAGAACCGGGCCATAGCTGGGGTCGCGCACCACACCGATAATGACCTCAATACCGCCCTTGGGAGCCATCGGGGAAACAAGGACGCCGGCGATATCGGGTAGTCTTCCACACTGCAGCAGGCAATAGCGCTGCGCATTGGCGACGATCTCGGCAAAAGCGCCGGACACGCTTGCCTCGTCGATCAGGTTGAGCTTGACAGCGCCAGCGTCAGTCTTGTGGATGACGTCAGCCGATACTATTTTCATCGCCACTGGCGCGCCGCCCAAGGTCTTGAAAGCCGCCACGGCTTCATCGGTATTGGCCGCGACAAAGTACGGGACGGACATTTCGACACCTGCCTCTTCAAGCGCCTGACGGGACTCATGCTCCAGCACCACGCTGCGGCCTTCCCGGCGGCAGGTTGCAAGCACCTTCTCGAAACCTTCGGAACGCGCAGCCAGGTCGTTTCCGGACCACATCGGACGCCGGCGCGCTTCGCCGAACTCTGCCAGCGCCTGCAGGCAGCGCACAGCGCGTTCGAGGGAATCATAGACGGGGATCCCCCGTTCGCGTATTAGCGCCAGCGGGCGCGGACGCAGATCGGCATACAAACCGCCATACAGGCTGTGTACCAGCACCGGCTTGCGATACTCACGGTGCAGGATGGCAATGCGCTCGGACGTCTCCATTTCGATCAGCGTCAATGCCTGCGAAAAGCGCACGCCATATCCGCCGAACAATCCTGTCACAAGCAGCGCATCGACGCCGGGATCGGCGAGGAGGATACGTGCGCAATCGGCAAACACCGCTGGGTTCGAATCGGTGCCGCCGGCCACATCGACCGGGTTTGCCACCACGGCCGACGCAGGCAGGATCGCCGCCAGCGCATTTCTGGCGCTGTCGCTCAAAGACGCCAGCTTCAGGCCATGTTCGGTCAGCGAATCGGCGGCAATGGTGGCGTGACCGCCTCCATCCGCAAGCACGGCGATGCGGCGCGATGCAATGGGCTCAAGTAACGACAGGGCCTCGGCGAGTGAAAGAATTTCGTCGGATTTACGCGCCAGGATAGCGCCAGCCTGCTTCAGCACCCCTTCGCTCACCGCGTAGTCGCCCGCCAGTGCGCCAGTATGCGACTGGGCCGAGCTGCGGCCGGCGCTGGTGCGGCCTGACTTGTAGATCACCACGGGCTTCGCGCGCGCCACTCGCCTCAGCGCTTCGAGAAAGCGCTGGCCGTCCTTCATACCCTCGACGTATGCGATCACAGTGCTTGTGTTTGGATCCTCCCGGAAATACTCCAGGTACTCATGAAAGCGGATGTCTGCTTCGTTGCCGATGCCGACATATGTGGATAAGCCGACATGCCCGTTCGCCTGTGCTTCGGTAACGAGGGACAAAGCCATGTTGCCCGATTGCGAAAGCAGGCCGATGCCGCCGGTCTTCAGATGCGAGAAGCCTACGATGTTGCAGGCGGCATGGGTGTTGAAGATACCCGACGTGTTTGGTCCGATGATACGCACGTTTTGTCTGACAGCCTCTTCAACCATCTGTTGTTGAAGCAACTCGCCTGCCGCGCCGGCTTCCGCAAATCCGCCGGCAAGCACCACCGCTCCCCTGACATTCTTGACGCCGCATTGGGCAATTATGCCGGGCAGCATTTTGGCGGGCGTACAAATCAGCGCCAGGTCGACCGATCCTGGAATATCGGCCAGCGACGCAAAGACGGGCAGGCCAAGTATCTCCGTTTCCCTGGGGTTAACCGGATAGATAGCACCCTTGAAACCGTCTTCGAGCAGTTTTTGGATGGAACGAAAACCGCGTTTGCCTGGATCCCTGGATGCTCCAATAATGGCAATCGAGCCGGGATAGAAAATGTGATGGAGCGCATGCACGCTTACTCTCCCCTGAACACTGGTGCGCGCTTCTCGGCGAACGCATCCACGCCCTCCTGCCAGTCTTTTGTGGCGCCAACAAAGGTCATGCCTTCCAGTTCGGCAATCAGTACGGAATCCAGCGTGCGCTCGCCGGAGAAGTTAATCTGCTCCTTCGCCATCTGCATCGACAGCGGCGCCTTGGCCGCCACGTTCCGTGAAAATTCATGCGCCGCATCGAGGAAGCCGGCATCCTGGAATACCCGGTTAGCCAGGCCGATTCGCACGGCCTCCGCGCCGCTGATGCGTTCGCCAAGAAATATCAGTTCGCGCGCTTTTGCCAGGCCAACCAGGCGCGGCAGCAACATGGTGACGCCGCCGCCGATAAAATTTCCTATGCTGATTTCAGGCAGGCCAATCTGTGCACTCTCGGCCATCAGCAGGAAGTCGGACGCGATGGCCAGCTCGGCCCCTGCGCCGAGGGCAAAGCCGTTGACAGCAGCCACTACCGGGAGCTTGAGCTGCAGCAGCCGTTTACACACAACCTGCTCACCGCGCAAGTATTGTCTGCGGTCAAACGCTGTGCGCCCGGTCTTGTGCTCCTTGAGATCAGCGCCGGCGCAAAAGGCGCGCCCTTCCCCTGTGAGCAGCACGACGCGCGCCTTGCTGTCCGCCTCGGCGGCAGCCAGCGCCGCATTCAATTCGTCGTACAACTGCTGCGTAACCGCATTCAGGCGGTGTGGCCGGTTGAGTCGAACTTCGGCGACGCCATCTTTCATTGCATACAAAATGGTTTCGAACTTCACACTGCTCTCCCTGCTGATTTTTTACTGTGACACGCCGTCTTAGAGCCTATCCATGAATAATCCAGCCCTGCGGCTGCGTCTCATCCCGCTCCCTGAGCAGGCTGCACCGCAGTAGCTTCGCGGCGTTTCCGCTGTAGCAGAAACACGGTTGCCAGCAGCAACAACGCCGGCAGGTACATCCATTCCTTGGCTAAGCGATCCGCCGGAACCTCAATGCCGGTCACCTTGAAACCCTGTTCGAAGCCTGCCTTGTCTGCCGCCCCCTTCAAGCTGACCGCCATCACCTCCACGCCGTTCGGCGTCGAGGTGATCGTCAGGCCCGCCTTGGCGATGCGCTGGGGCGCGCTGCCTGCGCCGCTCAAAGGCAACAGTACGGTCTTCTTGACATCCTCGCCTTCCAGAGAGGCGCCCTCGATGCGCAGCCGCAGGCTTGAACCGGTTGGCGCCGCCGCTGCCAGTTGCATCAGTTTTTCTGCCGGTTCGACGCGGTACTTCTCCGTAAACTGATCCAGCCAAAACCCTGGCCGCAGCAGGACAAAAGTCACCAGCAGCAGCAGCGCCGACTCGTACCAGCGGCTGCGCCGGATGAACCAGCCTTGGGTCGCGGCGGCAAACACCAGCATCCCCGCTATCGAGATCGCCACGGTCAGCAGCAACTGCCACCAGGAGCGGATATCGATCAACAGCAGATCGGTGTTGAAAATAAACATGAACGGCAGAATACCGGTGCGAATGCTGTACCAGAACGCCTGTATCCCGGTCTTGATTGGATCGGCGCGCGCAATGGCTGCGGCGGCGAAGGACGCCAGGCCCACCGGAGGGGTAACGTCGGCCATCAGTCCAAAGTAGAAGACGAACATGTGGATTGCAACCAGCGGAACCACGAGCCCGGAGCGGGCGCCCAGTTCCACCACCACGGGGGCCATCAACGTCGAGACGATGATATAACTGGCGGTGGTGGGCATCCCCATGCCGAGGATCAGGCAAGCCGCCGCCACCAGCACCAGCATGCCGATAATATTGCCTGCCGAAATGACCTCGACCAGGTCGGTCATCACCAGGCCAAGTCCGGTAACCGACACCGTACCGACAATAACGCCGGCGCAGGCAGTTGCAATGCCGATGCCGATCATATTGCGCGCACCCAGTTCCAGCCCCTCAACCAGGTCGGCCCAGCCGCGCTTGAAGCAGTCAAGCAGGTTCTGTTCGCCACGGAAAAAGGCCAGCAGGGGCTTCTGCGTCACCAGGATAATCGCCAGCGAAACCACAGCGTAGAACGCCGACAGGCCCGGCGACAATTCTTCGACCATAAGCGCCCAGATCAACAGCACCACGGGTAGAAGATAATGCAGTCCCGCCAGGATGGTGTCTTTCACCGGCGGCAGTTCCAGCATTTCGGTATTGGGGTCGTCGATGACCAGGTCCGGCTCCTTGGACACCAGTTTCACTATGCCCAGGTAGGCCGCCGTGATGGACATGACGATAACCCAGACAGCGCCGCCGCCCATCGCACCTTTGATCCAACCCAGCCCGTAGTACACGGCGTTCGCCAGCAGGATCACCCCGCACACGGTCATGCCGAAACCCGCCAGCCGCGCCAGCGTCGATGCGCCCGGCGCACGCGGCAAGCCGCGTATGCCCAGCTTGCAGGCTTCGAGGTGCGCAATGTAGAAAAGCGCGATGTAGGACATGACGGCGGGCAAAGCGGCGTTTTTGACGATCTCGGTATACGGAACCCCGACGTACTCGGCCATCAGGAACGCCGCCGCGCCCATCACCGGCGGCATGATCTGACCGTCCACTCCCGCTGCGGTCTCGATGGCGCCGGCCTTTTCAGCCGTGTAGCCGACGCGCTTCATCAACGGAATGGTGAAGGTGCCGCAGGTCACGACATTGGCGACCGAAGAACCTGAAATCATCCCCATCAAACCGGAAGAGACCACCGCCGCCTTGGCGGGACCGCCGCGCAAATGCCCGAGCAGCGCATAAGCCACCTTGATAAAGTAGTTGCCTGCACCGGCTTTTTCGAGCAGCGCCCCGAATAACACAAACAGGAAGATATAGCTGGCCGAGACGCCCAGGGCAACGCCGAACACCCCTTCGGTCGAGTCCCAGTAATGCGACACCGCTTTCGACAACGAGACGCCTTTGTGCGCGATTGCGTCGGGCATATACGCCCCGGCGAACGCATACAGCAGCATCAGGCAGGCGATAACCGCCATCGGCGGTCCGACCACGCGGCGCGTCGCCTCCAGCAGCAGCAGCATCCCGGCTGCTGCAACCGCAATGTCGAAGGACGTGGGTTCGCCTGGCCGGGTTGACAGCTCCCGGTAAAACAGAAAGAGATACCCGGCGCAGAAAGCCCCGGCCAGCGCCAGCGCCCAGTCCAGATAGGGAATCGAGGTGCGCGACGAATGCTTGCCGAACGGATAGACGAGATAGGCCAGCAATAGCGCCAGCGCCAGATGCAGCGAACGCATCTCTGTGGCGTTGAGCACGAATATGCGCAGCGTAAACGGCAGCGGCGACGCATACCAGATTTGTATCAGCGACCAGCCGATACACACTGCGAACAGAAACTTCTTTACCAGCCCCGCCGGTCTGCGACCGCCAAGATCGGCTTCTTGCACAAGCTTCCGTACATCCACCTGCGGTACAGGCTGGGCAGAACCTGTCATGGACATCTCCTGGCCGCGCCCATTACTTGATCCAGCCTTTTTCGCGGTAGTAGCGCGCCGCGCCCTCATGCAGCGGCGCCGTCAAGCCGTCGGCGATCATGTTCTTGGGATCGAGATGCGCGAAGGCGGGATGCAGTTTCTTGAACTCATCGAAATTTTCGAATACCGCCTTGGTGACGAGATAAACCAGGTCCGCAGGCACTTTGGCCGAAGTCACCATGGTGGCGAGCACTCCGTAGGTCCTGACCGGCTGAGGATTGTTCGAATACATGCCGCCGGGAATTGTCGCGTAAGCAAAGTAGGAGTGCTTCTTCACTAGTGCATCGATGGCGGGGCCGGTGATCGGCACCAACTGCGCGCCGCAGGCGGTAGTCGGATCCTGAATGTTGGCGGAGGGATGCCCCACGCCGTAGAAGAAGGCGTCGATCTTGTTGTCGCACAGCGCGGCGCCATGCTCGTCGGCCTTCAGTTCGGACGCCAGAGCAAAATCCGAAGTCTTCATCTTCATCGCTTCAAGCAGATCCATCATCGCGGCGCGGGTTCCGGAACCGGGATTGCCGATGTTGACCCGCTTGCCCTTGAGGTCGGCAAAGCTGTGGATATTCGCTTCTTTACGCGCCACCAAAGTAAACGGCTCCGGATGCACGGAGAACACGCTGCGCAATTCTGAAATCGGCGCCTTGAATGCGCCAACGCCTTCGTACCCCTGAGCCTGGACATCGGATTGCGCCATGCCGAAGTCGAGTTCGCCCGCCTTGATGGCATTGACGTTATAGGCCGACCCGCCCGTCGACTCTACCGAGCAGCGCACATTGGTCTTGGCGCGGTCCTTGTTTACGAGCCTGCAGATGGCCCCGCCGACAGCGTAATAAACTCCGGTGACGCCGCCGGTGCCGATGGTGATGAATTTTTGCTGAGCGAACGCCGCAGGCGCGGACGCAAGCAAAGCTATTGCCAATACCGCGCTTACTGATTTGAAGGGGATGCACATGATTGTCTCCTTACCTGCAAGTGTTAGGAAACCGGCAACAATCGCTGCAAAGCCGCTGCCGGAAACGTGTTTTTTCTTGGAATGAATTTGAATGAGAAACATTTGTTACATGTTGACAATACATGATATAAATGAATCATGTCAACATCCGGAAACTGCGATATTTCCTCGATATTTCCTTTGTGCGGCGCACGGGAAACAAGTCCGCGCACCAAGCACCGGCTAGATTGTGCGGCGTTTGCGGGGCGGCAGCAAATAGGCCCCCGAGTCGAACAAATACTTCTCGGCGTCATCAATTCGTCGCACCGCCTCTTCGCCCGCATCCGCCACAAGGAGTTCCAGCAGGGCCTCGGTCGCGGCGACAGCCGCAGCGACCGAGGGAAAGAAGGAGGGGCTGTCGACCGCGAACAGCACCGGATTGTCCGTCGCCAGGGCCAGGGGCGACGCACTGCTGTCGGTCAGCGCAACAATGCGCGCTCCGGCGGCCTTTGCAGCATTGATCACCACCAAGGATTCCTGCGAGTAAGGTGCGAAACTGATGACCACCACCGCATCTTGCGAACCGATGGCGCGCAACTGCATCTCCAGCCCGCCGCACTGGCTGTCAATCAGGCGCACTTCATTGCGGAACAGACGGTATCCATATACGAGCGAATAGGCGACCGGCAGACTCGCGCGAAACCCCGCCACATACACGGTCCTGGCGCGACGAAGCAATCTGGCCGCGCCGCGCAACGTCGTTGCGCTTTCAGCCTCGGTAACATCGAGGTTTCGCCGTAACGCATCGAACATCTCTCCGATCAGAGCCGTATCTTGCGCTCGGCCAACCAAAGTCTTGGCGCGCTGGCCATAACCCCTGGCATGCAACCCAAGGTCTGCCGCGAAAGCATCCTTCAACTCCGGCCAGCCTGCATAGCCCAGCCGTTGTGCGAGCCTGACAAGAGTGGCTGGCTGGACCAGGGCGCGTTCGGCCAGGGTTCGCATTGATGTGATCACAACCTCATTGGGGTGGTCGACGACAAACCTTGCCGCCGCCTGCAATGTCCGGCTCAAGGTGTCAAAGCGTTCCAGGATCAATTCCTTT
Organism: Betaproteobacteria bacterium; assembly: GCA_016194935.1. Classification (GTDB taxonomy): domain Bacteria; phylum Pseudomonadota; class Gammaproteobacteria; order Burkholderiales; family Rhodocyclaceae; genus JACRAR01. Next base: position 1,423 of record JACQAO010000018.1, on the reverse strand, counting down.
GCATTCATCGGGGTATCCATTTCGTAACAGAAAGAGTTTAAATGAATCAAATGTTGCTTTACAAACAAAACTTGTGTGCGAGCACTGCTTCCCTGCGGCAGATCCGCCCCGCGCGGTATCATCGCGGCATGCCTCCCACCCCTTCGTCCGCGCCAATCCGTAGCGCACTCGCCGCCCAGATTCTGGGTGGCGGCGTCGTTATGGCGATTGCCGTGTTTGCTTATCCGCCGCTGTTCGATGCGCCGCTGGCATTGGCGGCGTTGCAAGGCGGCTGCGCTGCGCTGATCGCCTACCGGCTCGACGCGCCGCGGTGGTGGCTGCCCATTCATGGCGGTTTCCTGCCGGCTGCGGTGCTGGCAAGCCGGCTCGACATCGCGCCGGCCTGGTATCTCGCCGCCTTCATCCTGCTGTTGCTGGTGTATTGGCGCACCGACAAGAGCCGGGTGCCGTTGTATCTCTCGAACGCGGCGGCGGCGCGGGCGCTGGCCGGGCTTCTGCCGGCCACGCCTTGCCAGGTGGTTGACCTGGGCTGCGGCGACGGCAGCCTGCTGCGCCGGCTGGCGCGGACGCGGCCCGACTGTAGTTTCCTTGGCATCGAACACGCGCCCCTGCCCTGGCTGTGGGCAAAACTGGCGGGACACGGGATGCATAATCTTTCCATCCGTTATGGTGATTTCTGGCGCATTTCACTCACTCCGTACAATGTCGTCTATGCCTTCCTCTCGCCGGCGCCGATGGCGGCCTTGCTGCATAAAGCGCACACCGAGATGCGTCCCGGCAGCATGCTGGTGAGCAATACCTTCGCCATTCCCGATGTCGAGCCGGAGCGCGTCGTGGCGCTCACCGACCGTCGCGCAACGCGGCTGCATTGCTATCGGATGTAAGTCCGGCGCGGCCTGAAACGCGGCATGAAATAAGGCCCGATTGCCTTGCATTTCGCCGCATTGCCGCCGCCCTCTTTCACCAATAATCCTCACCTGACGGAAGTTCGCCGCAGACCACCGCAGTCAACCAGACGTCGCACAGGAGAGGTTAAGAGCTTATATGGCGGACATTATCTGCGTCATCGGGAACAAGGGCGGCACCGGGAAAACCACGCTTTCGCACATGCTCTGCCAGGGCATGGGCCTGGTCGGCCAGCGCTCGGTATGCGTCCTGACCGACACCTATCGTGAACCGCTCGATCCCGCCGGCCGCAGATACCTGACCGCTGATGCACGCTCCCGCGAGGCGCTGGTCAAAATCGTCGACAAGGTACGCGCCTTGAAAGCCTGGCTGGGCATCATCGACGGCGGCGGCAATCGCACCGAAATGGATCGCAAGCTGTATGGCCTGGCCGACCTGGTGTTGCTGCCGTTCCGCGATTCGCACGAAGATATCCGCACAGTGATCCGTGATCTGGAAATGTTCCCGCGCGCCTACG